>JAUWBD010000139.1 GCA_030605125.1 Verrucomicrobiota bacterium
CGAGCGGTGCTATTGTGAAGGGAAGTCAGCAAACCGTCAGCAAACCCTAACCACAACAAAAGGCCCTGTCATGAAACGCATCAGCAGTCGCACCCACGGCGTTCTCGACTACGTCGTCGGCGTTCTCCTCATCCTCGCTCCCTTCCTCTTCGGATTCGCCGACAACCCCGCCGCAAGAAACGTCGCGTGGTTCGTCGGTGCGGGCTTGCTCCTCTACAGCCTGCTCACCGCCTACGAGCTCAGCATCGCCAAGCTCATCCCTTACCGCACGCATCTCGGGCTCGACATCGGAGTCGGCGCTTTCCTCGCCCTGAGCCCGTGGCTGTTCGGCTTCGCCGACCGAATCATCTGGCCGCACCTCGTGGTCGGACTCGCTGAAATCGGTGTCGCCCTGATGAGCCGCCCCGTCGCCTCGCTCTCGGACGATCATCACTTCCCGCACATCCCCCCGGCCGCCGCGCGCCACTAGTCAAAAGTCGGCACCATCGTGACGCGTATGCGCGCCCTCCATGCAAACCCCGATGACACCGCCCGCTCGGAAACGAGCGGGCGGCTTTATGCCGTCCACACCCCGAGCCGCTCCCTTGCTCGCCTCGCCCAAGGCCAGGGGGCCTACTACTTCGTGTCGGGCGCCTGGCCCTTGATCGCTCCGCACAGTTTTCAGGTCGTCACCGGGCCCAAGCTGGAGTTTTGGCTCGTCGAGACGATCGGCCTCTTGCTCACGGTCGTCGGCGCCGTGCTTTTCCTCGCCGGCCGGGCCGGGCGGGTGACGCGCGAGATCGCGTTCCTCGGCATCGGCCTCGCCGCCGCGCTCGGATCGATCGACATCTGGTGCGTGCTCGAGCCGCACACCACGCGCGCCTACTGGATCGATGCGGCCGTGCAGCTCGGACTGCTCGGCACCTGGGTCGTCCTGCTCGCGCGCCGCGACGAGTGAGCGCCACCGTCCGCCCGCGGCGGCGCGTCGCCCCGCGTCAGGCGGTCGCCGTCGCCACCTGCGCCCTTGCCTGCTCGTAGATCCTCAGAAGCGCCGCGAAATCGTGCTCCTTGTCGCGACTCACGATCACGTGGGTGAACTTGTCGCGCTCGCGCAGCTCCACCTCCGCGGTCTGCATGCGCCGTGCGATCTCCTCCTCGCTCTCGCCGCGCCCGCCCAGCCGCGTGCGCAACTCCGGGATCGGCACGTCGATGAACACGTCGGTGAAGTGCCGCGCGAGCACCGGGTTTTGCGCCGCCGCGCGGCGAAAGTTGTCCACGCCCTGCACGTCCACGTTCATCACCAGGCTGCGCCCCGCGGCCAGCGGCTCGAGGACCGACGAGGCGAGCGTGCCGTAGCGGTTCTTGCGGTGGACCCAGGCCCACTCGAGGAAGGCGCCGGCCGCGACTTTTTGGTCAAACTGCTCCGGCGTGAAGAAGTGGTAGTGCACGCCGTTGACCTCGCCCGGCCGCGGATCGCGCGTCGTGCTGGTGATCACGCGGGTGAAGCCCGGCACCTCCGCCACCATGCGCTCGCACAGCGTGGATTTGCCGGAGCCGGCCGGGCCGGCGAGGACGAGGAGAACGGGAGCCGAGGGACGACCGACGGACGACATGGCGCGGTATCAGTAGGAGAAAGCGACCCCGACGAGGAGCAGCCCGTAGGCCGCGATGGCTCCGCCGACGAGGCGCGCGCGGCCCGGCATGCGTTGCAGCCACTCGATCCAATCCCGCAGGCGCCAGGGCTGCGCGCCGAGCCACAGGGCCGCGGTGAGGATGAGAAAAACGACGCTCACCATGAAGAGCCGCGACGGGATCTCGTATCGGGTGAACGCGCTGTCGAGCAGGGGCCCGGCGGCGAGGAGGATCAAGGCCGCCAGCCCGCGCACCGCGAGGAACTCGGCGACGTAGAAAAACGAGAGCACCGCCACCGCCGCGAAGACGACGAAGAGATACTGGCGATACTGGCCGAAATCCGCCTCCGAGAGCACGGCGACGCGCGAGAGGAACCAGGCGCTCGCCCCGCCGAAGAGCAGGTAGGCGGCGGTCTTGGAGCGCGGGAAGGCCTTCAGCGCGGAGCGCACGAAGGACGTGTCGGCGAGGAGGACGGCGCCCAGAACAAGCAACACGAGACCGACAAGCAGGGTGGCGAGGAAAAGGGACATGTTAAACTCGTTCTCGTTCTCTTACTCGTTCTCGTTCTCGACTCCAACCTCCCGCGCGGCCTCGGCCGCACCCTCGGGCGAAAATCTCGCGATCAAGCCCGAGATCATCGAGACCACCGACAGCAGGATCTCCTTCCCTGCATGCGCTTCCGCCTCCTCCAGCTTCTTCCTCGCGACCAGCACATCCAAACACGCCGCGCATTCCACGGTGGACCCGCGCGCGATGTCCAAGAACCGACACCGATCCCGCTTGCTACGCTTGCCGTTTCCTTCGGCGAGATTGAGCGCGATGCTGGTCGAGGCCCGATCAAGCTGGTCGCGCGCCGAGATGCGGGCGGGCAGCTTTTCCAATACCGGCTCGATCCAAGCGGCAAAACGAAGCGCCTCTTGATACGCGCGGAGTTTTTCGTGGTCGAAAGTGGTGGGCATTACCATCGGAGCGAGAACGAGAACGAGTAAGAGAACGAGAACGATTTGGTTCCGCTACTCCCTCACCACCAGCTCCCCATACAGCGTGCTCACGCTGGCCCGCGTGATGCGCAGCGGCACGAGCTGGCCGACCAGCCGCGGATTGGCGTCGAACACGCACACGCGGTTGCCCGGGGTGCGCCCCGTGAAGCGCTCGCCGGTCTTGTCCGGCCCCTCCACCAGCACCTCCTCCACCGTGCCGACGAGCGAGGCGGTGCGGCGCTCGGAGTTGCGCTTCAACACCTCGAGCAGCTCCTGGTTGCGCCGCTCCTTCACCTCGTCGGGGATCTGGTCGCCCAGCTCCGCCGCCGGCGTGCCCGAGCGGATCGAATACTTGAAGATGTAGGCCATGTCGTAGTCGCAGGCCTCGAAGAGCTCCTTGGTCTGGAGAAAGTCCTCCTCGGTCTCGCCGGGGAAGCCGACGATCACGTCGGTCGAGAAATACATGCCCGGCCGCGCGGCGCGCAGCGAGTCCACGATCTCCTTGTAGCGCTCGCGTGAATACGGGCGGTTCATCGCCTTCAGGATGCGGTTGCTCCCGCTCTGGAGCGGCAGGTGCACGTGCGGGCAGAGCTTGGGCAGGCGCGCGTAGGCGTCGGCCAGATCCTGCTTGAAGCCGCGCGGGTGCGGCGAGGTGAAGCGGATGCGCGCGACGCCCTCGATCGCGTGGATCTTCTCGATCAACTGCACGAAGGGCGAGACGCCGTCGGTGTGCGTGTAGTCGCGCCGCCCATACGAGGTGACGATCTGGCCGAGGAGCGTGATCTCGCGCACCCCGCGGTCGGCCAGCGCCCGGCACTCGGCCACGATGTCCTCCATCGGCCGCGAGCGCTCGTCCCCGCGCGTCTTGGGCACGATGCAGAAGGCGCAGTCCATGTTGCAGCCCTGCTGGATCGAGACGAAGGCCGAGACCTGCGGCGGCGCGCCCGCCTCGTCCGCCCCCGGCTCCGGCTCGAGGTGGTCGCGGATCGTGTTTTGCGAGCCCGCCTCCTCGGCGATGTCCACGATGCTGGCGCCGACCGGCAGCCCCGCCTCGCGGGCCGCGCGGATGTTGTCCAAGTAGCCCGGCACCTGGTGGAATTTTTGCGTGCCGATCACGAGGTCCACGTCGGGCAGGCGCTCGAGGATCTCGGCGCCGCGGTTCTGCGCCATGCAGCCGAGGATGCCGAGCACGAAGTCGGGGTTGCGCTTCTTGCGCTGCGCCGCGTAACCGGCCTTGCCCAGCGCCTTTTGCTCGGCCGCGTCGCGCACCGAGCAGGTGTTGAGCAGCATGATGTCGCAATCGTCCTCGCTCTGCACGATGCGATAGCCGCGCCCGCGCAGCATCGCCGCGACAGCCTCGCTGTCGCGCTCGTTCATCTGGCAACCGTAGGTCTTTATATAGACGCGGTTCATTTGGTGAACGGGAACCCATGCGGAAGCTTTCGCCGGTCGGCAACCCCGGTTTGCGCCCCGCGTAGATTCCCCGACGCGGGGCATGGCCGCCCGCCGCATACCCGGCCCGCGCCGGCCCTGCCAAACTGGCGGCGAACTTTTTCCGCTCCGCCCCACCCACCCCGCTCTGACGCGTCTCCACGCCCCCGGCCATGCACTCGCCCGCTTCCCAGTTGCTTGCCGCCGCGCTGCTTGCGTCGGCGCTCACGCTCCCGGGGCAGGCGGCCGACTCCGGGGCGCTCGCGCTGGTGAGCTTCGTGCCTCCCCAGCCCCCGCCCAAGCCCGCCTCCCAAGCCGCCCAGGCCGAGCCGCCTCGCGAGGTCTTGGCGCCGCACCAGATCGTGCAAATCCTCCGGGACGAGCTGGCGCCCGACCCCGCCGCGGATGAGCACGAACTTCTCCCTCTCGAGGAGTTCACCACGCTCGTGCGGCGCCTCTGCGCCGCCGGCCAATCCAACGACCTGGATCAACTCGCCGGCTTCGCCCCCGAGGCCCGCCGCGCCATCGCCTCGCTGCGCTCCCGGCCGGGCTTTGAAAACTACGCCGCGTGGCTGCACAACCAGCTCGACGAGATCGATGCCGCCGAGGCCGCCCAGGCCTTGGCCGCGGCCCAGCCCGCGCCGCTCTTCACACCTCCGCCGTCGCCCGAAGCCTCCGCCGAGCCCGCGGTCGGCGCCATCTACCCGCGGGTGGTCGCGGTGCCCTACTTCGACCTCTGGCTCGGGCGCATGGCCGAGCGCCCGCGCCCGGCGCGCGCCGACGAGTTTCTGCCCTCCCTGCGCGCCGCCTTCGCCGCCGAGGGCGTGCCGCCCGCGCTCGTGTGGCTGGCGGAGACCGAGAGCTCCTTCAACCCCCGCGCCCGCAACCCCATCGGCGCCCGCGGCCTGTTCCAGATCATGCCCGAGACCGCGCGCAGCCTCGGCCTCGGCCTCTGGCCCGACGAGCGCGTGCACCCCGTGCGCAGCGCCCACGCCGCGGCATCCTACCTGCGCTACTTGCACGGACGCTTCGGCGACTGGCCGCTCGCGCTCGCCGCCTACAACGCCGGCGAGGGGCGCGTCTCGCGCGAACTCCGGCGGCGCGACGCCTCCGACTTCGCCGGCATCGCCCGCCACCTCCCGGCCGAGACGCGCCTCTACGTGCCCAAGGTCCTCGCCACGATCCAGGTGCGCGAAGGCGTGCACCCGGCAGATCTGCCCGCGCCGCGCTCGTGAGGCCAGACCCTCGGCCATCGCCGCCTACTCGTCGCCGAGCAGCCGATCCGTCGTCTGCACCTCCCAATCGCCGCCACCGACGCGCCCTTCCAGCCGCACCGTGACCGCCACGGCGCGATCCTGCGGAAAGACGTGCAACTCCAGCCCGCTCTCGTCGTCCACATCCGCCGCGACATCCGGATAGCCGTCGCGATTCCAATCCTCCCAAAGAAGATCGCCCGCGCCGCGAAAACTGCCGTCGCCCTGCGCGTCCACCGCGAGCACCCGCCCGTCGCTCGCGCGCACGAGCTCGATCCGACACGGCGCGCTGGCGCTCACGCGCAGATCCATCCGGGCTCCGCGCGACACGCCCTCCCGCGCCCGCAGCGGGTGGTGCAGCGGCACCGAGTAGAAGGCGTTGCCCAGCGCGAGATTGTCGTTTCGCGCCACCGCGCGAGCACCGGTCGCGACCGCCGGCTCCACGCGCCACCAAGCCGTCTGCGTCTCGCCCGCGACCGTCCACGACACCTCCACCGGCTCCGCCTCCGTCGGCTCGCGCCGCGACAGCACGAGCCGCGCCTGCTCAAGCGCGCCGAGGCCGACCTCGCGCCGCGCCTCCGACCGCGGCGCGCCCTCCGCCAACGTGACCCGCCACACGAGGCTCGCCTCGTCCCACTGCGCCGACTCCACCGGCCCGCTCACGCGAGCCGTGCCCTCCATCGTCGTTTCCGTCGGGTTGGTGATGGCGAAACGCGCCGTCGTCGCCTCGCCGGCCCGCGCCCGCGACACGATTTCCAGCGGCTGCAAATCCCCCGCGCCGGTCGGTGTCTGCCGCACCGCGCCCCCCGCGCCGGCGGGACGCGCCTTCGCCCGCTCCACCTCCGCGATCGCCCCCCACTCCTCCGCGAAGCGACGGCGCTGCTCCGGAGCCGTGAAAGCCCGCAGCCGCCCCGCCCCCTCGCTCAGCACCGCCTTCGCCTCGGCGATCCGTCCCGACAATCGCAGAAACCGCGCGTAGATCCGATAGGCGCCGAGCTCCTCGCGACGCCCCCCGACGCCGCGGAACCACGCCAGCGCCGCATGGATATCGCGCTCCGTCGCCTCGTCGAGCCCTTGCCCGAGCTCGAGCCGCAACTCGGCCCTCGCCAAAAGCAGCTTCGCCAACACGAGCGGCACTTGCAGAGAAGCCAGCTCCTCGATGGCGAGATCGAGCGCGGCCAGGCCCTCGGCGCCGCGCCCCTCGTCGGCGAGCATGCGCGCGAGAATCGCCTGCCCGTCCAGCGCGTCCACCGGATGATTGGTCGCGAACAGCCACTCCAGCGTGGCCCGGGCGATCACCATTTGCGCCTCGCGGTCCACCCCCTGCGCATGCAGCCGCGCGGCTCGCCGCATCCGGACGAGGTGCCACGTGAAACGCCCCGCTCCCGGCGTCCCCTCCGGCACCAGCAGGCGCTCCTCCCACTCGTCGCGCTCCTCCGTCCGCCCCAATTCGTCGAACCACTCGACCAGCCGCATCCGCGCCCGGGCCTGAAGGTCCCGCTCCCAATGATTTTTGAACGGCTCGCGCACTCGACGCTCCAAACGCAACGCCAGCTCGATGGCCGCCTCCTCCCGCCCGGCCTGAAATCTCAGCCGCGCCTCGCGGTCATAGACCTGCCCGAGAAAGCCGATGTTGTTGAGGCGATCCAGCGTCGCGTCGTCGTGTGAAAACGGGTCCGCCTGCGGCGGCACGCCCGCCCAGTGTGTGAAGTAAGCCCGCGCCTGCTCCACCGCCTCCGCGTGCCGGATCGCCACCATGCCCATCTTGCCGAGCCGCTCGTAGTTCCCGCAGAGATTCGACAACACGAGAAAATGGTTGGCCGTCCAGAGCCGCCCCGACCCGGCGAACAACTCCGACCGGATCTCCTCGTAGAGTTCGACCGCCCGCTCCACCCGACCCGCGTGGCCATGGACCTGTGCGATCTTCCAAAGGGCTGACCTCCTCCACTCCTGCCCACCGGGCGTCGCGGCGGTATCCTTCTCCAGCTCCACCAGCAGCTTCATCGCGGCCTCCGGGTCATGCGCAGAGTGAAAGAGCCGCGAGGCCTCTCCGTAGCGCGCCCGAAACTCGTCGCGCCGCTCCTTGCTCAAGGTCGCCGGCGCCGCCCCCGCCGTCCCCGCCGCGACCAAAAGAGACGCGACCAGGAACAGGCGAAGAGCGCGGCGCGTTTTCATGGGGTGTTGAGGGCAAGCTGACCGCAACCCGCCGCGATGTCGATGCCGCGGCGTTGGCGCACCGTGCAGGGGATGCCGTAGCCCGCCAACACGTCCTGGAACCCGCGCGCGCCGGCCGGCTGCGTCGGCCGTCCGTCGTATCCAAAAGTCGGATTCAGCGGGATCAGGTTCACCTGCGCCGGGATGCCCGCGAGCAGCGCGCCCACCGCATGGGCATGGTCAGGGCCGTCGTTCTTGCCCTCGATCAGGGTCCACTCGAAAAAGATCCGCCGCCCGAGCGTCGCGGTGTATTCGCGGCAGGCGTCCATCAGCTCGTCGAGCTTCCACTTGCGCGCCGCCGGCACCAGCGCCGCGCGCTCCTCCTGCGTCGCCCCGTGCAGCGAGACCGCGAGATGCACCGGCCGCCGCTCGGCCGCGAGCCGCCGGATGCCCGGCACCACGCCCACGGTGGAGACGGAGATTTTTTGCGCGCCCAGCGCCAGTCCGGCCGGATCGCGCAGGATGTCGATCGCCTGCATCACCTCGTCGTAGTTGTGCAGCGGCTCGCCCATGCCCATGAACACGATGTTGCGCAGCCGCTCGTGCCGGTGGTGCGGCGAGGCGTGCTCCGGCTCCGCCAGCGCGGGCGTGGCGCCGCCGACCTGCGGATCGGAGGCCGCCGTGGCGCGCAGCACGCGGTCCACGTGCAAGGCCTGCGCCACGATCTCCGCGGCCGTGAGGTGGCGGGTGTAGCCCATCTGCCCGGTCGCGCAAAACACGCAGCCCATCGCGCAGCCCACCTGCGAGCTCACGCAGGCCGTGGTGCGCCCGCTGTAGCGCATGAGCACGGTCTCGATCCGGTGCGCGTCGCGCAGGCCGAGCAGATATTTGCGGGTAAAACCGTCCGAGGAGTGCGTCTCGCGCGCCACCTCCGGAAAGTCGAAATCGCACTCGGCAAACACGCGTTCGAGAAAACGCGCCGGCATCCGGTCGTGCGGCGGGAGCTCCGCCGGCGCCCGCCGCCCCTTCAGGTAAAGCTCGTTCCAGAGCGAGGCGGCATGGATGCGCGCGAAGCCCCACTCCACCGCGCGCTCCGCCAACTGTGAGCGGGTGAGGCCGAGCAGATGCGGACGCCCCATCGAGGACCGCGCCGCTCCGCCGGCGGTGTCACCTATTGGGTTACACTTTCCGTGCGGATCGGAATCGGCAGCAGGGGGGCGGAAGGGCATCGGCGCGGAGTCTTCGACAAATTACCCAGAGTTATTCAATCCGTCCCTCGTCGAAATCAATCAGGTCGGGCACGCTCACGATTTGTCCGATCCGGTCCGCGCAGCCCATGGCGGTGAGCGCCTCGGCGAGAAACTTGCGGCCCTCCTCGCTCATGCCCTTTTGCACCAGCTCGCGGTTCCACTTCGCCGCGCGCACGTCGGCGGGGAGCAGCGCTCGCAGGCCCGCCTCCACCGCCGCGTCGTCGCCCTCCGGCGCCTCGTGAACGATCTTCTCCACCGCGGCCGGATCGATGCCGAGGTGCATGCAAAGGAAGCGGTCCAGCCCGCGCTTGTAGTTCTTGGCATAGCTTTTCGGCAGCGCCCCGTGCTTCTTGGTGTAGCGGCACTTGGCCAAAAAGCGCGGCAGGTAGAGCAAGCCCGTCGCCGCGTGCGGCAGGTAGGGCGAGGGCAGGCAGGTGAGCACTTCTCCGGTGGAGCCGGGTATCGGTTTGGACGGCATGGCGCGTGGTTCGAAACGGCGCACTCAGGCGCGCACCGCCTTGCGGCGCAAGCGTTGGCGCGTATCGGTCTGCACCGATGCGTCCCCTCCGCCACGCCTTAGCCACCCTCGCCGCCTTGATCGCGCCGCTCGCCCCGGCGCAGGAACTCACGCGCGACGCCGCCAAACTCTACGCCCAGTTCTGCGCCGCCTGTCACGGCGACAACCTCGAGGGCGGCAGCGGCGGCAGCCTCATCGACGGCTCCTGGATGCGCTCCGACGGCGACGACACCCACATCGAGCGCCTCATCGCCGAGGGGCTTCCCGAATCTGGCATGCCCGGCTTTGGCGCGGTGCTCGACGCGCCCCGCATCCGCGCGCTGACCGTTTACCTCCGCGAACGTGTGATCCGCGCCGAGGAAAAGGGCGCCACCTACCACAAGCCCGCCGAGAACCAGCTCGTGCGCGGCGAAGTGGCGAGCTTCCGGGTCGAAACCTGGATCGGCGGCCTCTCCATCCCGTGGTCGATCGCGTTTCTTCCCGGCACCACCGACGCGCTCATTGCCGAGCGCGACGGTCGCCTGCTCCTCGTGCGCGATGGCAAGCTCCAACCTGAGCCCATCGCCGGCACCCCGCGCGTATGGGCCCGCGGCCAAGGCGGGCTCATGGTGGTCCAGGCCCACCCCGACTACGCCGCCCCCGGCAACGGCTGGATCTACCTGGCCTTCAGCGATCCCGGCGAAAAGGACGGCGAGGCCATGACGGCCATTGTGCGCGGACGCATCCGCGACGGCCGCTGGACCGATGAGCAGCAAATCTACCGCGCGCCGCGCGATCTCTACCGCCGCTCAACCGTCCACTTCGGCACGCGCTTGGTCTTCGACCAAGGCTACCTGTTCTTCGGCATCGGCGACCGTGGTGCGCAGAACGACGCTCAGCAGCTCTGGCTGCCCAACGGCAAGATGCACCGCATCCACGACGACGGCCGCGTGCCCGCCGATAATCCCTTCGTCACCGCCGGCGGCGCCCTGCCCACGATCTGGAGCTACGGCCACCGCAACCCCCAAGGCATCGTGTCCCGCCCCGGCACCACGGGCGATACCCTGCAAATCTGGCTGACCGAGCACGGTCCGCGCGGCGGCGATGAGCTCAACCTCGTGAAACGCGGCGCCAACTTCGGCTGGCCCGTCGTCACCCACGGCATGAACTACAACGGCACGCCCATCACCGCCGAGACCTCGCGCCCCGGCATGATCGATCCCGTCGTCCACTGGACGCCCTCCATCGCCGTCTGCGGCCTCGAGTTCTACACCGGCGATCGCTTCCCCGCGTGGAAAGGGCACCTCTTCGTCGGCGGCCTGCGCCAGGAAGAAGTGCGCCGGCTCGTGCTAGAGGGCGACCGCGTGAAATCGCAGGAGGTGCTCTTTCGCGGCATCGGTCGCGTGCGCACGATCCACGAAGGCCCCGACGGCCTGCTCTACGTCGGCCTCGAAAATCCCGGCCGCATCGTCCGCCTGGTGCCGGCGGAGTGATCGCCGCGCGCCCTCAAAAATCCTGCAAGCGCTGCTCGCCGCGCCCGCGCTCGGGCTCGAGGCGCGCGAGCACTTCGCCGAGCAGGTAGATCGAGCCCGTCACCACGATCACGTCCTGCGCGCCGCCGAGCGCACAGCGTCCCGGCCCGGGAAAAAGCGTCTCCACCGCGCCGCGCGCCAGCCGCCCGCCGCGCACGAAAAACGCCGGCGGCACGAGCGCTTCCAACTCCTCAAAACTCGAGGCCCGCGCCTGCTGCGGCCGCGCCAGATGGATCTCCGCCGCATGGCGGCTCACGACCTCCAACAAGGGCCGCGCCCGCGCCACGCCAAGCACGCCCGTCACCACGATGGGCGCGCGGCCGGTCTCCGCCACCAGTCGCGCGAGCAGACCGTCCAAGGCCTCCGCGCCCTCGGGGTTGTGCGAGGCGTCGAGCACGATCAGGCGGCCGTCGGCGAGCCGCGCGCGTTGCCAACGCCCGGGCCAGCTCACCTCGGCGAGGCCGCGCGCGATGTGCGCATCGGTGAGGCCGAAGCGCTCCGCCACCACCCGCGCCGCGAGCGTGGCCGTGGCGGCGTTGAGCCGTTGATAATCGCCTTCCAGCGCCGGGCGTGGGTAGGCGCTAAGGTCCTCGCCAAACTCGGCCCGCACCGAGCGCAGCGGCGCCCCGCGTTCCGCCGCGATGGCCCGGACGACGGCCTCGGCCCCGGCCGGCAGGCGGCCCATCACCACGGGCACGCCGGGCTTGATGATGCCGGCCTTTTCCGCGGCGATTTTTTCCACCGTGTCGCCGAGGATCTCGCAGTGATCGAGCCCGATGCTGGTGATGACGCTGACGGCGGGCGTGAGGATGTTGGTCGCGTCGAGCCGACCCCCGAGCCCCACCTCCACCACCGCGGCATCGCAGCCGCGGCGCGCGAACTGGAGAAAGGCCATCGCGGTCATGAACTCGAAAAAGCTCGGTCCCTCGCCCGGCGTGCCGCGCTCCAGCTCGGCGGCCCGCGGCTCCAGCTCGGCGACGTAGGCCACGATCTCCGCCTCGGTGAGCGGCGCGCCGTCCACCTGCACGCGTTCGCCGAGGCGCACGAGGTGCGGCGAGGTGTAGAGCCCGGTGCGCTTGCCGGCGGCGCGCAGCATCGCGGCAAGCATGGCGGCGACGGAGCCCTTGCCGTTGGTGCCGGCGATGTGGAGCGCGGGCACGGCGCGCTCCGGGTGCCCGAGCGCGGCGGCGAAGGCGCGCATGCGGTCGATCCCGAAGGAGACGCCCCGCGCCTTCATCGCGTAGAGCCGCTCGCAGACGGCGGCGTAGTTTTCCGCGGATACGAAGGGAACGGGGTTCATGCGCCGATCTCGTGTGGTTCGAGGTAGGGCGGGACCGCTGGGCCCGCCGCGTCTTCAACCGGACTCATCCCGCGACGGCGGGCCCAGCGGTCCCGCCCTACCGGATGTCCTCAGGCCGCGGCCGGCGCCTTCTTGGTGTGCAGGGCGCAGAGCACGTTGCGCAGGGTGTCGCGCATCTCGAGGCGCGGCACGATCATGTCGATCAGGCCCTTCTTTTCCAAAAACTCGGCGGTCTGGAAACCGGGTGGCAGGGTCTGCTTCACGGTGTCCTTGATCACGCGCGCGCCGGCGAAGCCGATCAGGGCGCCGGGCTCGGCGATGTTGACATCGCCCAGCACCGCGAAGCTGGCCGTCACGCCGCCCATTGTCGGGTGGGTAAGCACGGAGATGTAGGGCAGGCCCGCCTCGCCGAGGCGACCGAGCGCCGCGCTGGTCTTGGCCATCTGCATGAGCGAGAAAATACCTTCCTGCATGCGCGCGCCGCCCGAGGCCGAGAAGATGATGCAGGGGCACTTTTCGTCGCGGGCGCGCTCGATGGCGCGGGTGATTTTTTCGCCGACGGCCGAGCCCATCGCACCGCCGCAGAAGCGAAAATCCATCACGGCCACGGAGACCTTGATGTTGTGGATCTTGCCGACGCCGCAGATCACGGCCTCGGGCAAGCCGCTGTCCTTCTCGTATTTCTTGATGCGGTCCGGGTAGGCGGCGGAATCGACAAACTTGAGCGGGTCGGCGGACTTCACCGCGGCGTCGTGCTCGATGAAGGTGTCGGCGTCGAAGAGGCCCTTGATGCGGGCACGAGCGCCGATCGGGAAGTGGTAGCCGCTCTTCGGGGCGACCATCTGGTTTGCCTCCAGCTCTTGGTTGAAGATGACCTCACCGGAGACGGGGCACTTCGTGTAGAGGCCCTTCGGGATGTCCTTCTTTTTGACGACGACCGTCGAATACTTCGGCTTGCTGAACAGCGACATAAACGCGAAAGCGGGTTAGGGAAGCGGGCTCGGTTTAACCGTGACCAAAGGTGCAGACGTCCAGATTCAGGCAACCCGCGCGGCGGAGCACCGCGGCGCAGGCATTGAGGGTCGAACCCGTGGTGAAGACGTCGTCGATGAGCACATACCGAAGGTCCGGGTTAATGGAGGCCCGGGGGGCGAGGGCAAACGCGTTTTTGAGGTTCGCCCGGCGCTGCTCCCGGTCGAGATGGGTCTGCGTCTGCGTATCCACCACGCGGCGCAGCAGTTCCGCGACCGTCGTCCCGCCGCCGAGGCGCCGCGCGGCGGCCCGGGCCAGCTCCGCACCTTGGTTGTAGCCGCGCTCCCGCCGCTTGCGCGAATGCAGCGGCACCGGAACCAGCGTGGCTCCGCGCAAGAACTCCGCCGTGTGCGGGTTGCCGGCCATCAAGGTCGCGATGTCCTCCAGCACGAACAGGCCCTGCCGATACTTCAGCTCGTGCACGAGCGCCCGCGCCGGGCCTTTGAACAACACCGCGGTGCGCCCCTCGCCAAAGTCCGGGCGCAGCCCCTCGCAGTGCACGCAG
>JAUWBD010000018.1 GCA_030605125.1 Verrucomicrobiota bacterium
GCCAAAAACCGCATCTGGGATTTTTTTGCGTTCTTGCAAAAACCGCGCCCGGAAAACCTGTGTTAAGCCGCTGAAACCGCGTCAGGTTGCGGAGGTTGCGGCTGAGGAAACCGCATCGGGTGTGCGATACTACGGCTATCGTTATCTGGACACCTTCACCGGCCGGTGGCTCAGCAGAGATCCTATCAAAGAACGTGGAGGGATAAATATTTATCGGATGACGGGCAACGATGCAGTGAATCGCATCGATATCTTGGGGCTTTTGCCTGACATAGAGTTTAATACTTTAGACTTAGCTGTCGCTGCGGCCGCGAAGGCTATATATGAAAAAAATCTTGAGAACATTCCTACTGAGCACAGACAGCACTTTACTACAGAAGTAGCATTTCAGAAGCACAAAGCAGATGTGTTGGCCCGCATTATACCGGATGAGTTAAAGGGGATACCATTTGGGCCTGAGCGCACTGACCTTTACCAAGCACGCCAAAAGAAATACTTTGGCTATGAAATTGCTGGGGTGGTGGGGAGGGTGACAAAGCCATCCGGCTCCCCGCATGTCGTGTGGGTTATAGAGTATACAACTAATTTTGCGCTATCGTATGTCGATTTTTTCCCGGCAATGGAGCAACTGGAGAAAAAATACGAAAAGCTATATGGAAAAGGGTGCGTCGAACTCGAAGCCAAGTTGCACAATCATCCAACGGGAGGTCCCGCATCTCCTAGGGATATGGAAAATAAGGGGCAAATAAAAAACTACATAATTCAACCATGGGGGAGCTATAGTGAATATTAAGTCGATAGCGTTGTTCTTTTTGGCAGTTTTTGTGCACGCGGGACAATTGCCGCCCGTATATTCATTATCGAGCACACGTATGAGCTACGGAGGGATTGGCCTCCCGGCTATTCTGATAACAATCACAAGCCAGCAGATCTTGGTCGAGGTTGATGAAATGGTTGAATTGCGTCTTCATAAGCGTGACGATTTCGATCTTACGTTTCCTCTTCGCGTGCAGCCTGACGTCCGGGCGATTGAGACGCCTGAGGGACTATGCTTTAGCTTCTACTTCGAAATGGAGGGTGGGATGAAATTTTATCTCTACTTAATTGGTGAAGAGAGGTGGATTTATGAGATGAAGGGGCACGGAATGTGGCTTAACTGGTCTACGGGCGAAACCTTTTCGAAGATACCCAATCGGCTTCAGTCAGTATTCGAGTTTCTTAAACGAGACGCCCTCCCCGCTTCTGATCCATTTGCGACTAAGCCAACGAAGTAATTTCCCAAGCTCGGTCTTGGAAGGGCCGAGCCGAAGATTCATACCTTGACTTTCGACAAGCCGCCCCAGTGCCGGTGTTCGCGACGTCAACCCAATCGATCCTCGCAGACTCGGCGGCACACGTCGCGCTAGGCGCAATTCCATCTAGCCACTTTCGACTACAGGCGCCTTTCATGGTGCTCCCATCGACTACCCCGAAACCGATTCATCACGGCATCCTATACCCTCGGTGAAGGTCCATCGCGCCGCGATGGCGGCCGGCGGCGCGGCTGCTGGCGGCGGGCCTGCTACTCGCGTTTTGCGCGGCCCTGGTCGCCGCCCTGGTGCGCGGGCTGGACATCCGTTGCGGCTGCTTCGGCGGCGCGGACGGCGGCGGCATGAGCGCCGGCTGGGCCTTGGCGCGCAACGGCGTGTTGCTCGCGCTGCTTTGGTTCGGTGGGCGGCGGAGGTGAGGGAGGCGGAAACGCCGGCGCGGTCGTCGGCGGGCGAGGAGTCGCAACGTAGGGCGTTCGCTTGCGAATGCCGGATTGGCAAAGGGGTCCGAAACGCGGGCGCGGTCGTCGCAAGCGACGACCCTACGAGGGGGAGGCCTCCTCGGCGGCGAGGCGGCCGATGTAGGCGCAGAAATCCGCGTCTTCGCCGCGGAGCAGCTCGGGCAGCGCCTCGCGAAAATCGGGGCGCCGGCACCACTCCCGCATGTAGTCCTCCCAGGAGGCCCAGAGGCGGGTCTCCTCCTTGTCCATGTCGTCCTCGTAAACGAGGATGTAGGCGCGCTCGAAGAGGGAGATCAGGATCTCGAAAAGCACCATGCGCCGCTCCTGCTGCTCGGCGGTGAACGGCGCGGCCGGCGCGCGGCGGGTGGTGAGCTGCAGGTCGGCGTTCTTCAGCACGAGGCCGAGAAACTCCGCGTATTGGTCGGTCAGGCGGACATAGACCTCCTCCTCCTCGTTCTTGCGCTCCTTCCGCTGGTCGCGGAAGTAAACGAAGATGCCGAGGGGGAGGCCGACGACGGTGACGATGTAGCTGAGTGCCTCGAGGATTTCGAGCGGCGTCATGCCACGAGACTGGCCTCGCGCGCGGCGGGGTCAATCGGGGCGGAGAGGGCGCCGCGCATGTCGCCGGTGCGCAGGAACTGGCGGTGGAAGGCGAAGGCGTGCTCGACGTCGAAGGGCTCGTGGCCGTCCTTCGCGAGGGCGAGGTAGTGGCGCAGCTCGTCGCGGAAGTCCGGGTGGGCGCACTTCTGGATGATGAGCTCGGCGCGCTGGCGCGGATCGAGGCGGCGCAGGTCGGCCACGCCGTGCTCGGTGACGAGCACCTGCACGGAGTGCTCGCTGTGGTCGGCGTGGGTGACGAGGGGGACGAGCGTGCTGATCTTGCCGCCCTTCTGGAGCGAGGGGCAGGTGAAGATCGAGAGGTGGGCGTTGCGGGTGAAGTCGCCCGAGCCGCCGATGCCGTTCATCATCGTCTTGCCGAAGAGGTGCGTGCTGTTGATGTTGCCCTGGAGGTCGGCCTCGATCGCCGTATTCACGGAGATGATACCGAGGCGGCGCACGATCTCGGGATTGTTGCTGATCTCCTGCGGGCGGAGGACGATGCGGCCGCGGAGCGAGTGCAGCTCGGCGTAGAGGGCCTTGAGAGCGGGCGGGCTGAGGGTCAGGGAGCAGCCGCTGGCGAACTTGAGCTTGCCCTGGCGGAGGAGGTCGAGGGTGGCGTCCTGAAGCACCTCGGAATACATGCAGAAGCGCGGGATGTCGGGGTGCGCGCCGAGGGCGCCGAGCACGGCGTTGGCGATGTCGCCCACGCCGGACTGGAGGGGGAGGAACTCGCGGGGGATGCGACCGACCTTGAGCTCGGCGGCGAGGAAGTTGGCGACGTTTTCACCGATCCGGGTGGTCACGGCGTCGGGCGCGGCGAAGGCGCCGGTCTCGTCGTCGCGCTCGGTGTGGACGACGCCGACGATCTTGGAGGGATCGATCTGGAGCCAGGGCTGGCCGATGCGGTCGGAGACGGAGTAGAGCGGGATCTCGCCGCGGTAGGGCGGGTCGATGGGCTCGTAGATGTCGTGCACGCCGCAGAGGGCGGAGGGGTGGCGGCGGTTGAGCTCGATGATTACCTTCTCGGCGCAGCGGGCGAAGGTGGGCGCGGCGCCGACGCCGCTGGTGAGGACGACGCGGCCGTCGGGCGTGATGTCGGCGGCCTCGAGCACGGCCCAGTGCACGGCGCCGAGGGCGCCGGTGCGCACGTGTTGCGCGAGCTGGCTGAGGTGCAGGTCGAAGAAGCGCACGCGGCCGGCGTTGATCGCCTTTCGCAGGTCGGGGTCGGACTGGTAGGGCGTGCGGAAGGAGATCGCGTCGGCCTTGGCGAGGGCGCCGTCGAGCGAGGCGCCGGTGGAGGCACCGGTGATCACGCCGATCTGGAAGGCGCGACCGGCGGCGTGTTCGCGTTTGGCGTGTTCCGCGATGGCGGTGGGGATCTCCTTGGGCGCTCCGGCCGGGGTGAAGCCGCCGAAGGCGACGGTATCACCGTGGGTGATGAGCTGGGCCGCCTCGGCGGCGGTGAGGGAGGGGAATGGGAGGGACATGAGGAGGTGAGGGCTGCTCGGTTATGGGCCCGGGCGGTGAGCGAGGGCGCGCCGCGGGCCGGAAGGATTCCAGAGGATAGCCCGAAAGGCGCTTTCGAGCTACGCATTTGTTGGCGAGGGCAGGGCGCAAAAAGGCCCGGCGCGCGCGAGGCGGGCCGGGCCGGGAAAAAGACGTGGGGAGGACGGACGTAAAAGGATTTACGGGAGGAAAATCAGTAAAGCCGGACGTAGGCGCCGCGGCGGAGACGCTCCAGCCACTTCTCCTGCGCTTCACGCATCATTTGCTGCGCGAGGGAGGTCTCGATCTGCTCGCGCACCTCCTCGATCGGCGGCACACCGGCCTCTTTGCGGGCCTCGGCGAAGAGCAGATAGACACCTTCCGGTTGCACCACGGGCGAGCTCACCTGGCCGGCGCGGAGGGCGAAGAGCGGTTCGCTGAACTCGGGCTTCAGGTCGGCGCGTTTTTGCCAGCCCCAGTCGCCGCCACGGGAGCGGCGGGCGTCTTGGGTGTGCTCGCGGGCGAGCTCCTCGAAGGACGTGCCGGCGCGGAACTTGACGAGGATAGCCTCGGCTTGGGCGACGAGCTGCTCGTCGGTCTGCTCGCCGCGGTTGAGCTGGATGAGGCGGAGGTGCACCTGCTCCTCCTGGTGGAAGCGGGCTTGGTTGGCCTGGAAGTAGGATTCGACGCGGGCGGGGCTCACGACGTTGAGGCTCTTGCGCTGCTGGCCGCGCATGTAGCTGTAGATGATCTCCTCCTCGACCTCCTTGCGGTAGTCGCGGAGGGTGAGGCCGCGGGAGCGGAGGTAGGCGAGGAAACGGGCGCGGTCGCCCTCAAACTGGGTGGTGAGCTGCTCCTTGATCGCGTTGTCGATGAAGCTTTCCGGGATCTTGCGGCGCTCGTCCTTGCGAAACTCGCGCACGATCAGGGCTCGGTCCACGAGGTTGCGGATGATCTCGTCCTGCACGCGCTCGAGGCGCTGCGAAAACTCCTGCTGGTTGCGCGAGTCGCGGCGGATCTGCGGGAGGATCGGGGCGAGCTCGCGGCGAATGTCGTCCACCGTGATGATCTTGCTCTCGACGACGGCGGCGATGCCGTTGGCGAAGCGAAGGTTGAGGCCGTCGTCGATGGGGGCGGCGGCCTGGGCCGCGGCGAAAGTGGGGACAAACAAGGCGCCGGCGAGGGCGAAGGGCAGGGCGAGGCGGCGGAGAGAAATAGGCATGAGGGCGGAGGCGATGTGCGACAGCGGACGGCGGAAGTCGTGCCACGCTAGAAGGGGACCGGGAGTGGTCAATGGGGGAAACGTCCGGCGGCGGCGCCGCCGGGAATGACGATGACCAATGACGAATGGGCGGAGCGCGCGGGGGGATTGGGCTCGCCCGCCGGGGCGGAGCGGATTGGGTGGGGGGCGCTCAACCCCTCCGTTTCCCCTATGAAAGTGAAAGTGCTGCCGATTTTGCTGGGTGTATCGTTGGCCGCGAACGCGGCGTTGTGGATCGCGCACGGCAGCGGAGGCGGGGGCTGGGGCCGCGGGGGAAAGGCCGGCGCGGCCGGGGCGGAGGCGGACAGGGACGCGCCGATTTTCCTCAAGCCGGAGGGGCCGGCCACGGGTGAGAGCAAGGCCATCGCGGCCGCGCTGCAATCGGGCGATCTGGCCCGGCTGCGCGACGAGCTGCGTGCGGCCGGGGTGGAGGAGGACCTCGTGCGCGCGATCGTGGCCGCCCGGCTGGCGAAGCGATACGAGGCCCGCCTGCGCGCCTTGCAGCCCCGGCCGGATCCAAACCGGCCTTGGTGGAAAAACGACGAGGACGGCTCCACCGGCCAGACCCGCGAGCAGCGCGAGATGGCGCGCGCCTTGCGCGACGAGCAACGCGCCGAGATGGAGCGGCTCCTCGGCCGGGATCCCCGGGCCGACGATCCAAACAGCTGGCTCGCCCGCACCTACGGCTACCTCCCGGTCGAGAAGCGCGACGAGCTGCGGCGGATCGAGCAGGACTACAACGAGCTTTCGAGCGAGCTGCGCCGCGAGCTGCGGGGTTTCACCCTGCCCTCGGACACCGAGAAACTGCAGTTCCTGGCGGAGGAGCGGCGGCGCGATCTGGAGAGCTTGCTCAGCCCGCAGGAGCTGGAGGCCTTTGAGCTGCGGCAGTCGCGGACCGCGCAAAACATGCGCTGGCGCATGACGCAGATGGACGCGAGCGAGGCGGAGTTTCGCGCGATCTTCGAGCTGCAGAAGGAGTTCGACGACCGCTTCAACGAGCACGACCAGTATGGGAATCGGATCCGCACGATGGGGCCCGACGATTGGCGGGCCCGCAGCGAGGCGGAGAAGGCGATGCGCGAGCAGATCCGCTCCGCCTTGGGGCCCGAGCGCTACGCCGACTACGTGCGTTCGCAGGACGGGGATTACCAGCAACTGCGCAACGCGGCGCGGCGTTTCGACCTGCCGCCCGACACGGCGAAGAACCTCCACGCGCTTCGCGACGACGTGCCGCGCCGGGCGGGTGCGATCGCGGACGACGCCTCGCTCAGTCTGGAGCAAAAGCGGGAGGCCTTGAAGCGGCTGGCGCAGGACACGCGCAACCTGGTGCGCACCACGATGGGCTCGGAGGTCGCCGACGCCTATTTCAAAAACAACGGCATGTCGTGGCTCGGCCAGCTCGAGCAAGGGACGATCGTCACGTTCGACGAGCACGGGCAGCAATCGCGCCGTCGCCTGGAGCAGGCTTCGCGGCCGGCGGGGCGCTGAGCGCGGCGCCGGGGGCTTCTTGGGCCGGGGCGCGGCGCATGCCGCCTGAAATCAACGTTTTTCGTGCGGCGTGGGAACGAGGCGATATACGTGCGCTTGGGGTCGCGAGGTCGAACGGATGCGGCGCTCTAGGTCCGCGAGGTGGGCGCGGATGTTCGCCTCCTCCGGCTTCGCGTGGAGGTATCGCTCGATGATGCCGAAGTTGTAGCGATCCATCGAAGCTTCGCTGCGGCGGAGGCGCTCCATTTGCTCGCTGAGCCGCTCCCGCACCGTGGCGAACTCCACCGGCTGCGGGACATCGCGCAGGTGCCAGTGCTCCACCTGCGGGATCACCCGTAAACGCGAGGAAACCGTGTCCCGCCACTCGCGGACCAAACCGAGCACGCGGGCCGCCTGGCGAGACTGCGGCGTGTCGGTTTCGGCGGCGAGGTCCACGCCGGCGGCGAGTTCGCCGGCGGACCAGGCACGGATGCGGACCCCGTCGATGTGGAGTTCGTAGTCGCCGGCCGGAAGGCCGGTGATGCGGAGCGATTCGTGATTCAACTCCTCCCGGATCGGCGCCCAGGCGAGGGCATCGAGGGCATCGCGGTGAAACGGATACGGAAGACTCGCCGCGCGGACCGTGAAGGTCAGCCCCCCACCGGCGGGCGCGAGGTCGGAGACGGCGGCGTTCTTTTCGGCGACCACCCGGGCAGCCCGCGCATCGATCTCGATGGCCGAAACCAGCGCTGGAGCGCCCTGGGCTTTCAGTAGGAGCCATGCCATGAGGAGGTGCCCGGGGGCGCCGGGATGGACGCGGTCGGCGCCGATGATGGTGGCGCGTGGTTCGGCGGCTTGCAGGCGCGCGTTGATCGAGGTCATCGGGCCGTGGAAATCGACCAGGCCGGAGCCGGTCTCGGCCGCCAGCTCACGCAGAAAAGCCGCGCATTCGCCGAGGGCGGTGTTGACGCCGAGCTGGCGGGGACGATCGCTCTCGGCGGTGTCGTCGAACGGGGACGGCGTGAGCAGGACGACGCGAACGCCATCGGAGCGCAGCCGGGAAACGAGGGCGCGCATGTCGCGCCGATATTGGTCGAGAGCCGCGGCGCGGCGCGCGAGCACCTCGGCGCTTGGCGACGCTTCGCCGTAGAAACCGCGGCCCACGTCGTTCATCCCGAACATCACGGTGACGACGCTGGGTTTTTGCGCACGGACGTCCCACTCGTAGCGGCGCAAGGCTCCGCCCGCGCTGTCGCCGGAGATGCCGGCGCTCGCCGCCTGAAGCGCGCCGTCGGGGAAACGTGTGGCGTAGTAGAGATAGACGGACGAGGCGTAGGCCCCGTTTTGGGTGATGCTGTCGCCGAGGAACAGCCATCGGTCATCGGGGCGAAAGAGTCCGCCCGAGGCGGGCTCGGCGGCACGAACAGGGCCGTGGACGGTGAGTGCGAGAAGCAGGAGTGCGAGGCGTTTCATTGGATCAAAAGTCGGAGAAATCGGCGTGGCTGCGGCGGGCGGGTGTCGGAGACCGTGACGGCCTCGCCGGGGGCGCCGGGGTTGACGGAGATCGTTTCCCACGAGGCGAGGTCGTCGCTGGCCTGGACCGTGTAGCGGAGATCTTCGCGCAGGCGTGTGAACGACAGGCGCGGGCGTTGGCCGGGGCCGAGGCTGACGGTGGGCAGGAGGTCGCGGCCGGAGGCGGGGGAGACGGGAGAGGAGCCGAGGGCGTATTCAAGGAGGTTGGGGATGCCGTCGGCATCGGGATCGGCGAGATCGCCCCCCTCGCCGGCGCCGTCGGACGGAAGACCGTGCGAGCGGCGCCACTCCGCGAGCGGTGAAAGCGGCGGCAAAGGAGGCGGTGTGGCTAAAAAAAAACTTCGGGGCGGCCGGAGATGCGGACGGAGCGAATCTCGCCTTGGAAGAAGGTGTTTGATCCGGAGCTGATATGGCCGATGCGGAGCTGGCCGTTGTTGGCGGGTTGAACGATGCCGCCGCTCAAGGCGCGGCTGCCGACGAGGACGCCGTCGAGATACAATTTCATCGTGGAGCCGTCGTAGGTGGCGCCGACGTGGGTCCAAACGCCGCCGACCACGGGAGCGGAAGACTGGAGCATGATCTCGTTGCTGCCGTTTTGCACGAGCCAGGAGACCCGGCGGTTCTGCTCCACGATCAAGCGGAAGCCGTTGAACTTGTAGTCACCGTATTGGAGGATGCCGAGGCCGCGGGTGCCGAGGTGCGACACGGCGGGTTTGATCCAGGCCTCCACGGCCACGGTGCCGTCGGGCAGGCTGATGACGGGAGCGGAGAAGGCGGGGTTGAGGCGCAAGGTGCCGTCGAAGCGGAGGGCGCCTCCGAGCCCTTCCCGCACCCAGGCCAGCGTGGAGGAGGCGTCCACGGGTTTGAGCGCGATGCCCGAAAGGCGGCGATCCGGGACGCGTTGTCCGCCGCCGCGGGAGAAGTCCCAGAGCGCGACGGTGTCTCCGCGCAGTTCGGCGGAATCGGGCCCTTCGCCCAGCGGGCCGGTGGCGGAAACGACGTAGAATCCGGGCGCGCCGCCGGTGCTGTCGGTGTGTTGCGGGAGGGCCGGCGTGGCGACCGTGGCGTAGGGGCCGCCAGGGGCCGAGGCGCGTTTAACCTTGTAGCCGGTGGCGCCAAAGACGGGCTGCCAAGTCAAGGCCACCGAAGCTCCGGAGGCGGAGGCTCGCAGGCCCTGGACCGCCTGCGGGGTGAAGCGGATGTTGTCGAAAGTGGCGGTGGCGGTCACGGAGGGGTTGGAGGTGCAAACCACGAGGCCGACATGGATGTCGCTGAAGAGGCGGAAGGTGTTGCTCGCGACCTGGGTCCAGGCGACCCCATCGGAGGAGATATGGCCGGTGACGGTGTTGCCGACGCGCACGAGCCGGAGCCACTGGGCGGTCGAGATGTTTGGTCCGGTGACGTAGTTGCCGCCGGTGTTCTCGGTGGTGCGGGCATACCAGCGGGCGCGGCCGTGGCCGGGTTCGAAGAGGATGGCGGCGGTGCTGGACTGGGCGACGAGTTCGTCGCGCATCATGAGCCCGACTCGCAGATTGGGCGCGCCCGCGACGGGCGGAGCGGAGACGAGGCGGGCGATGAAGGTGCCGTCGCCGGCCATCTTGATCCAGGTGAAGTTGAAGCCGTCGGCGGTGCTGGCCATCGAGGCGCCGGCCCCGGTGACGGTGTAGGTGCCGGATGGCGAGATCGTGAGGCCGCCGGCGAGACCGGTCGAGCCCACGTCCTGATTGGTGAAGCCGCCGGTCGTGGGCGCGGCGACGACCGCGGAATCGCCGCTTTCTCCGACGGCGTTGCGTGCGGAGACGGTGTAATGATAGGCGGTGCCCGGTGTCGCGGTAAGATCGATGTAGCGGGTGTCGGAGCTGACGTCGATGGGGGTGAAGGGGCCCGCGGAGGAGGTGCCCCGCTTGATGATCCAGGTGTCGGCGCCGACGGTGTTGTGCCAATCGAGGACGACGGGCGCGTTGATCGCGGAACGGGCGGAGAGGCCGACGGGAGCCGGCGGGATGGACGGCGAGGCGGCCGGGGAGCGCAGACTGACGAGCTCGCGAGCGTGGACCGTCACGGTGCCGACACCGTTGACGAAGGTGACGGTGCCGGCGGGCGAGAAGTGCGTGTGCGCCTTGCTGCGCCAGACGGAGAAAACGGTGCTCGGGACGGAGGCCAGCTCCTCGATCGTGATCGTGACCGAAAAGTGGTTTTCCGGGTGGAACAGGTTCGGAGGCGAGCTGTTGGGGGTGTGCGGGCTGCCGACGATGCCGGTGGTGTTGACGATGTTGACGCCCCAGCTCCCGTCGGGGTTGAGACCGACGGCGGCGTTGATGGCGGGGTTTTGGTTCAGGTGGTTGAACATGCCGCCCTCGGTGGCGCTGCTGCAGCGACGCATGACCGCGCCCTTTCTCAGCACGTGGAGGGCCTGCCTAAAGTAGTGGTAACGCAGATACAGGATGACGCTCGAGGTGGCCTGGTCATAGACGGCGAGGTAGGCGTGGGCGTTGGAGTCGGTGGCGGCGTTGGCCACCCGGCGCATGCCGATGAAATAGAGCCAATGGTCCACGCCGGCGTTGAGGTCGCAGAGGAAGCGGCCGAGGATGGTGGAGGCGCGATGCTCGTCCTCCGGCTGCTCGTTTCCGGCGTCGGAGGATTCGGTCATCCACCACTCCTTGTCGCGACGGCGCTCCCACTGGCGGACGTTGGGGAGCACCCGGAAGTAGGAGTGGTGGGCGATGCCGGAGAGGTTTCGCCAGGCGGCGCCGTCGGCGAAAAGGGGATCGATGAACTGGAGCATGCCGCTGCTGCCGTTGGAGGTCTCGGGCGCGATGATCTTGACGTTGCCCAGTCCGCGGGCGTCGAGCCGGGCGCGGAGTTCGTTGACGCAGTCGATCATCTGTTGCGCGCTCCAGCTTCCCGGCTCGTTGGCGATGCCGGTCGCGTGGATCTGGACGCCGTAGGCGAGCTCGATCTGGGCGATCACCTCGGCGAGGCGCTCGGCGTAGGCGGACATGGATTCGGCCGGCGGGGAGGTCCAGCTATAGACGGGCGCGCTTCGGCAGGGCGCGAGCAGCAGGGTGTCAACGCCGCGAGCCATGACGTCGGCGATGAGTCCGCTGGCGACGTAGCGGCTGTTGAACTCGGCGAGCATGGAGGAGACCGTCTGCGTGTGGTCGGAGCTGATCCACAGGCGCAGGATATTCATCTCGAGATCCCGAAACACCAGGTCGGCCATCTGATCCCGGATGGGCGGCGAGAGGTCCGACCAGGATGTGGTGACCTGGCTCACGCCAAAGCCCGCGAAGGTTTGGCGAAGCCCGTCGGAATGGGCGGTGATGGCATAGGGCGTTTGCGCGGATGAGGTGGCGGTCATCCACGCTCCGAGGAGCAGAGCGCAGGCGAGCGTCGCGATCTTGGGGAGGGTGTGCATGGGGTGTTTGGGGGAAAATCGAGGCACGGCGGCGGCCTGCACGGACGGAGTGCCGCCGCCATGCGGGGGAGAGGTTTGAAAACACGCCCTAGGCGTAGGTGAGGTCGATCAGCCGCGAGTTCAGATCGACCGAACCGGAAACGTCCGAGCCCAGGGAGAAGCGCAGCAGCGACGCGCTCGCCTCGGCGTGGAAAGTCTCGGCGTCGTCGGCACGGGCCCATCCCAGCAGCCAGGCGATTCGCGCCGAGGTGGTTGAGGCGCGCAAGCGGATGAAATCGACGGCTTCGGCGGAAGCCCCCGGCGACAGTCCGGGGCCGGAATAGGTGCGACGACCGAATTCCAGCACGAGCGACGTATCCAGAGGAGCGATACACAGGAAGGCGCCCCCATCCTTGCCCTCGAGGCGAACGACAGACTTGTGCCCCGCCTCGACGCGCATGGCTTCGCCTTGGACGGCCACCACGATCTCACCATCGGCCGAGATCACGTTGCGGCGACGCATGAGGTAGTTTTCCTCTCGGAGCGGGCCGTTCCCCGTGTAGGCGGCGATCGAGAGCGGGGTGTGGAAGAACCAGTCGATCAGGGGAGTGCCGGTGGACGGCGCAGGGCGGGAGACCTGATCGAGGCCGATGACCGCCCGGCCGTGAAGATGAAAGAGCGAGCGGAAAAAGTCGAAGTCCGGGGGGGCCGGGTGGTTGGTGAACCAGGAGTTGGATTCCTCCCTTGGGTCGTGCAGGTGGTCGCGCGAAGGCAGGGCGCCGCCGGAATTGAGCAGGAGAAACGCGTCGCCTCTCTCGCGGATGCATTGCGAAGCGAGGCGACCGATCACGGCCGCGGGTTCCTTGCGATCGAGCGTCACGGTGTTGTGGAACATGCTCGATTCGAGCCCCGGCGGACCGTAGCGGGGGAAAGGATCGGCGAGGATCACCTGCCCGCCGGCGGAGACCGTCACGTGACCGTGGTCGCGGTGGCCTTTGCCAGTGCCCTCGTAGCCGAAGCGGGCGGTGAGGATGCTGGCGTCTTCGCTCCATCCGCTCCGGCTGAAGAGGCCGCCGTGGTCGGGCAGGATGTCGAGGCGGCGTTTGGGCGGGCGCGGGGTTTCCACCCGGCGGTAGAGCCAGAAGTTGATCAAGGGTTGATATTGCCCGAGCCCAAGCACCGCCGCCGGGGTGACGCGCAATGGGGAGGACGAGGAATCGGCCACGTGCGCGATCCTGTTTGAGATGAACCAGCCGATTTCGGGATCGCCAGTGAGCCGGTAGGCCTGAAGCAGGGCGGGGCGAAGCGTGACGGGGGTGGAGATAGAGCAGCCGCGCGGATGGTTCATCAGCACGGGGCCGGGGTGGACGGTGCGCAGGTAGGCCCGCACGGCATCGGTCCACGCGGGGGATTTGCCGAAGGGTTCGTCGCCCGCTCGAGCGGCGAACGCGGCGTCGTGGCCGGTGAGCTGCGCGACCGGCAAGGCGTAGGCGAGCAGGGCGTCGAGCGCCATGAGATGGTAGTCGGGAGCGCCTTCCCCGTGCGAGCCGTCGTCGAGGAAGGTGGTGCGCAGTTCGTCGTGGCGGCGCGCGGCCTGGTGGAGGAGAAGTCGGCGCGCGCCGGGATCCTGGTGGGCGAGGGCGGCGCAGAGGACGCCGGCGTTGGCCCACATGCCGCGGTTGGAATATTTCAGCGCCTCCTCGTGGAAGGCGTAGCGGCGGGCGTAGCCGGCCAAGGCGGCGCGCAGCCCGTTTTTTTCCGTCGCGGAGAGGGCCTCGGGAGCATGCGCCTCGAGCAGGTCGAGGAGGTGCAGGATGACGGTCATGAAGCCGCCCTCGACCCAATATGCGCCGCCTTTCACAAAGCCTTCGAAAAACTGGCGCGGGTTTCCGGGAGCGGGAAGGTCACCGACCGCGATGCGCGCGAGGTTGGCATCCCAGCGCTCGGCATGGGCGCGGTGGTAGGCGATGACGCCGCGCAACCAGTCGGCGATCCACCGCCAGAGTCGCGACTCGTCCCGCACATAGGCGAGCACCACCGCGGCCATAACTTCGTCGAGGTCGCCGTCGTGGCACCAGACGGGGAAGACGGGAGGGCGTAAGCCGCCGATCTTGACGAAGTGCAGTTCGGCTTCGGAGAGGAAGCGGTGCCAGAGCGGGTCGTCGATGTTGTGGAGCACGGCGGCGCGCTCCTCCCGCGTGGTCCACACGAAGGGATGGGTGAGGGCTGCAAAATCGGCGATGGGCGGCATGGGGGCGCGTCAGGGGGTGAGCAGGACGACAGGGTAGAGATCAGGGCGGCGGTATGGTTCGGTGCCAGGCGGAGTGAGCGTGAGCGCTCGTTTGCGGTGGTCGCGGTCGTGGTCGTTGACCAGCGCGGCAAAGCCGAAATGGGCGCCGGCGACGAGGCGGACCGGGTTAAGATCGGCGACTGGCAGGGCGACCTCGTAAAAGGTGACGCGGTCTTGGAGGCGGATAACGGAGAGTCGCGCGTCCTCCACGGGGCCGAGGTCGAGGAAGGCGAGCTGGCGCTCGGGCGCCACGTCGCGAAACAGACGGGGCGCGTCCAGTCTCGGCCAGAGCTGGAAGCTTTGATCGTCCGGGCCGTAGCCCCGCGTGCGACTCCGAACGGAGTCGGCCCAGCCGTCGAAGTAGAGCTGCACGCTGTCGGCGTTCCAGACGTGGGTGGAGCTTTCCGCGGGATGATGCACGTCGTCGCGCACGGCGAGGGCGAGATAGAGGTGGTGCTCGTCCCAGGTCGCGTAAAAGCGGGCGGAGAAATCATCGGGGCCCGACCAAGCGACGGGGGCGTCCCGAAAGCGTCGCATCTGGGCCGGGTCCAAGCCATGCGGGCCGAAGTCGAGGCGATTGGACAAATCCAGCTGGAAGGCGTCGCGCCATTCCTCGGGACGGCCGGAAAGCGTGATCGGTGCGCGGCGTTTCGGCCAGGCCATCCACGAGCGCTCCAACTCGAAGTCACGCTCCTCGGCGCCATTCTTCGGATGAAGCGAGACCGTGAGGCGGCTGGTCGTGAGGGTGCCGGGCGCGAGACGGCGCGGATGGCGGTGTTTCCATTCGCCGCGCGCGGGAATGTTGACGGAGCTGCGGGCGACCTCGCGCCCGTCCTCGCTCACCACGGCGACTCCCGAGAAGGCGCGATTGGCGGAGTTTTCCACGACGATCTCGAGCTCGGTGGCGGAGGCGGGGGCAAGCCAGGCGTGCAGGCTGCCCCGGTCGTCCACAAGGCGGCATTCCGCCAAGGCGGCGGTGAACGCGGCGGTGGCGCCGGCCGGGCCGCGAAGAAACACAGGGAAGGGCGAGGCTTCGATGGTTGCGCCCGGAGAATGCGACACGCCCATGAAATCGATCAGCTCCACGCCCGGTTGCGCGGCGAGCAGGGCGGAAACATCGAGCCGTGGCGCGGCCGCGGTTCCTTTGTCCACTTCGATGTCGTGGGACCAAAGCGCGGCCACCGGCCTGTTTTGCCCGTCCTCGAACACGTAGCAGCGAACCTGATAGCCGAGGGCGACGTCGGACTTGAAGGTGGCGTCGCCAAGGAGGCCGCCGAGCGTGTTGGCCGCGAAGGCGGGCGCCATCGGGGTGTGATCGACATCGCTAAAGGCGTTGATGCGGAAGCCCCAGTCCACGTCGAGTTTCACCCGCTCGGCGTATTTGAGGGCGACGAGCCAGCTGCGCGCGGTGTAGGCGGCGGCCATGCGCTCGCCCCAACCCATGGCGTAGGAGAGCGGACCCGCGCGATATCCATCGGTGCTGCAACCGACGTGGGTGTTAAGGTCCCAGGCCGGCACGACGTAGTTGTTGTGGTAGATGCCCTCGGTGAACCAGACGTCGCCCTTGAACCCCCGGCGTTCGAGGAGCGCGAGAAACTGACGGGTCTCCGCGTCGCGGTCCGGTTCTTCCGGGCGGGCGCGGTAGGGATGGATGGCCGCGATGTCGAAGAGCTGCCGCCGGTCTTCGGCGAGGACCTGCAGCATCGTGTCCATGAACGCCTGCCCGGAGTTGGCATACATGTTGGCGGGATCGCTGCCGATGATCTTCGCGGCGGGGTTGGCCCGCAGGATGCCGCGGCGAGCCGCTTCGAGCGCGGCGATCATCTTCCGCATGTTCGCGGGATGGTTGATGTAGGGCCCCAGGATGGGCTCGTTGTTCAGCTTCCAATGGGTGACGTCGGAGTTGGCGGAGGCTTTTTTGAACGATTCCTCCTCGACCTGACGTAGTTGATCCTGGCTGAGGTCGAAGCCGTCCTTTTGCGACTGCCAGTTCATGGACTTGAAGCCGTGGCCCGCGTCGAAGATGGAGCTGAAATGGAAAATGCCGTGGCGGCGGAGGGCGGCGTGAAACTCCGGCGGCGCCGGATCGAAAAGGATGGTGGAGCCGATCCCGACGCGCTTGAAAAACTCCGCCTCGCGCTCCCATTCGACGTAGCGTTCGCCGTTCAGGTGGGCGGAGAAGATGTCCTTGTGGCGGTGCCTGTTTTCCAGCGCGGGCATGACGACGAGACGCGCGTAGTCTTTGCCTGAATACGAACCGGACCTGAGCTCAAGCGTGGCGACATGCATGCCGGGCGGCAGCGAGGCCGCCCAGAAAAGGGGGGCGCGGCCGAGGCCTTCGGCGTCGAGGCGCAGGTCCACCGGCTCCCGCTGCTCGTCGCGGCCGAAGAAGTCCGTCGTCGTGACGCGAACGGCCACCTGCGCTCCGGGGGGGCCGCTGACGCGGAGCACGGCGCGGGGGTCTTCGCCCGGTTGCCACAGGTTTCCGCGCGCGCCGGCCTCCAGCCATGCGACGAGAGGCTTGGTGGTGAAGTCCGTGGCCGATCCCGCCTTCTCGAGCTGCACGGAGTCCACGAAGATCCAGCCTTCCTCACGCGCTCCGTGGTGACCAAAGCCGACCGAAAGCATGGGATGGGGGGCGTCGAAGGTGAAGGTGTGACGCTCCCAACGCTCGGTAAGCCGAATCTGCGTCGAGACCGGGAAGGTGGAAGGCACGAAAAATCCCTGCGCGCTCACGGAGAGACGTTGGTCGGGCCTCGTGCCGCGCGCGTGGAAACTGAGAGTGTAGCGCGCGCCGCGATCCACCGGGATGGCGAAGCTTGCGACTTGGGCGGGATCGAGGCCGGGCTCCCCGCGGAGGGCCAGCGCGCGCCGGCCACTGTGCGGGGCGGTCTCGACGATGTCGTAGTAGCGGGCGTGGCGGGGGGCTTGCTTGGCGGAGCCGAAGGTGTTCAAGCGCCAGTAGGCAAAGCCCGCCTCGAAGCCGGGATTTTGCACGAGATTCCGGCTTTGGTGGTATTGCGGCATGGCGAGCCGGTCGGCCGCCCAAAAGTCCACGCCGCCATAGGTCTCGGCGGAGACGGCCCGCTCCACCTCGCGAGGCAGTTCGATTTCGTAAACGAGCTCGCCTCCCCTCATCTCGAAAACGGCCTCGAGAAACGGCGGGCGGTAGCTGACGGTGTTGCGATCGGTGAACGAGACGGAGCCGACCTTGACGGGATGAAAGGCCAGGCGCCGGGACGCGTCGTTCGGGTGGAAAACGAGGGGGACCGGCGCGCCTGGCGGGCGCAGGATCCGCGCGCCGCCGGGGGGATCGGAAGCGATGGCGAACTCGTCCGGACCGGCCGAGACGGTGGAGCCGACCGCGGCATGGCGGGTGACGTGCAGACGGGAGGCGAAGGTGGCACCGAGATGCACGCCCGGCGGCGCATCCACCTTCAGGCGGACCCTCACGCGCCCTTCGGTCGTGAGTTGGTAGCCGTAGGAGACCGGGACGGGCTGCACCCCGGCGGGATCGAGCAACGCATCGAAGCGATGCGTGCGGGTCGCTTGGTCCAACGTCGCGCGCGCGTCCTTCAATTGCGAGAAAGTGAACCAGCCGGCCGGGGCGGAGGTGGCGAGCCGGTTTTCGATCGGGACGAACAGGTCGAAGACGTTGCCCCGGTCATCGACGATTTGGATGATTCCCTGGCGGTTGAGGCGCACTTGGTGGCCGCCGCTCGTGATGGTGCCATCCGAGTGAAAAGTCGGGGCGCCGAAGGCGAGGGTCCCAAGGGCGAGCGAGAGCAGCAGGCGGCAAGCGCGGCCGGCGCCGGCGAAACAAATAGGCATGGGGGTGGGGTGAACGCTTTGGGGCGGCGGGCGCAGGCAGGGCGACGGGGCGCCTCCTCGTTTTGTCGCGACGGCTTAGTTCAGCTCGAAGCTGGTGCGTGCGGTGGAGGAAATGCGGATCGAGTTGATGACGCCGCGAAAGTAGGGGGCGGAGCCGGCGCCGACGTAGCCGATGGCAAAGTGGGAGTTGTTTTCCGGCTGAATGACGGCGTCGCGGAGGAGCAGCTCGCCTTGCGAGACCCCGTCGATGAAGAGGCGAATACGCTCGCCGTCGTAGGTGGCGGCAAGATGGGTCCAGCGCCCAAGGGGCAGCGAATCCTCGGAGAGCAGGCGAACCTCCGCGGAGCCGGTCTGCACGAGGAAGGCGACCCGTCCGGTGCGCTCCACGAGCAGGCGGAAACCGGCGATGGTGTATTGGCCGTATTGAAAGATGCCCATCTGCTTGCCCGCGGCGTCGGCGGCGGGTCGCAACCACGCTTCGACGGTGAGCTGGTTGGACGGCAACGCGATCGGCGGGAACGAGCCTTCGGGCACGAGCCGGAAGCTGTGCTCAAACAGGAGCCCGCCCTGGTCGCCTTCCTCGACCAGCACGAGCGGCGTGCCCGGATCGGACGAGCGCAGGGAGATGCGGGCGGGGCCGAGATCGCGCACCCGGGTGGCGTCGGCTTTGGTGAAATCCCAGAGCGCGACGGTATCGGCCTGGGGCCGAAGCAGCTTGGGGGCGGCGGGACGGGCTTCGAGGCAGGCGAGCGGCGCGAGGGCGACCGCGAGGAGGAAGCGCAGGAGGCGCGACGCGGGGAGGGCGGGCAGGCGGGGAAGCATGGCGAAAGGAGGAGCGCTCAGTGACGGGGATTCCAAGGGAGCTGCTGGCTGTCGCCCAGGAGGGTGGCGTCGATAACGCGGGCCTCCACATGGCCGTCCATGAAGACCATGTTCACCTTGTTGCCGTGGCGGGCTTGCAGGCCCCAGGTGCCGCCGGGGATGTGCGAGGCGATGTCGCGCATGCACTGGTTGTCGGGGCCGGCGGAGTCGGCGTAGAAGATCACCTGCGACAGGGGCTGGCGGATGTTTGACCAACGCATCCGGCTCACGTCGGTCTCGCCGGTGCGGTTGTTTTTGCCGAAGTCCGCGCGCGATCCGCCGGTGGTGAGGTTTTCGCTGACGGGGCAGGCGAACTGGGCGATCGGCCGCGTGCCGGCCGGGCCGAAGCTGTAGATCGCCCGGCCGGACATGTAGGGCACGAGGGCGTCCACCCAGGTGGACTGGAGCGGACGATCGCTCCGGTTGGTGACGATCTCGTCGCGGTTGTCGCCGCTGTAGAGAAGGGATGCGGTATGGATCTGCCGGAGGTTGGAGGCGCACTGCGCGGCGCGAGCCTTCTCGCGGACCTTGCCGACGACAGGGATGAGGATCGCCGCCAGGACGCCGATGATGGCGATGACGGTCAGCAGCTCGATAAGGGTGAAGCCGCGGGTTTTCATGGGAATTCGGGGTAATGGAAGAATGAATACGGCGGGCCGTTCGGCCCGCCGCGGGATCAAGCGCGGCGGCGGGGCCGGCGGGCGGAGGCGAGGCCGAGGGCGGCGAGGCCGGCGAAGGCGGCGAAGGCGGAGGGTTCCGGGATCGCGGTCGTAAAGACGAGGGTGTTGCCGGAGAAGGCGAAGCTTCCGTCGATGTTGGCCGAGAAGTCGGCGGCCGTGAAGCCGACGTTTGAGCCGAAGCTGACGAGCGTGTAGGTGAACGAGGGCGCGGCCGACCCGGTGAAGTCGAAGAGGAAGCTGTTGCCCGAGCCCTTGATGAAGTCGCCGGCGACGGTGAGCGAGTCGGAGGCGGCCTGGGTGGCGCCGAGGTCGAAGCGGAAGCCGCCGGAGGAGTCGTCGGAATTCCAGGTGAAGGATGATCCGGCGGTGAACACGCCCGCGCCGTCGCGGCCGGGCGAAAAGCCGGCGCCGGCGAGCAGGACAACCGCGCCGGCGACGGAGCCGCCGCCGCCGAGCGTGGCGCCCGACTCGACCTCGAGCGCGCCGAGGCCGGTGGCGGAGCCCGAGAGGTTGGCCGCGATCAAGGTGGCGCCGGCTTTGACGGTGGTCTTGGCCGTGTAGGTGTTGGCTCCGCTGAGAACAACCGTGCCGGCTCCCTCGACCCACACGTCGTTGGTCTTGGTCTGCTCGGCGTCGTTGTGGTTGAAGATGACGCCGCTGAATGTGGCGGTGCCGCCGGCGTCCGCCTTCAGACGGAGATGCGCGGCGCGATGATTGGCCGCGGCGGAGGTCTCGAGGCGGATGTCGCCGGAGAACGTGGCCTGGCCCGCGCCGTCGATGCCGAGGTAAACGGACTGCGTGGTGGGGGTGGCGGTGTTGCTGTTGCGGCGGACGCGGATGGCGGCGCCGACATCGTGGCCCGCGGTGGTGAAGAGGCCGGAGGAACGGCCGGCGGCGGCGCTGTCGTTCTCGCCTATCGAGACGTGGAGGCCGTTGCCGGCGCCGAGGGCGTTGGCGGAATCGAGCGAGACGAAGGCGTTGCGGATCACGACCGCGCCGTCGAGGGCGGCGGCGGCGGTGGGCACGATGGCGGAGGTGAGCCCGGAGTTGTCGCCGCCGATGCGGTAGCGCAGGAGCGTGCCGGTCGCGTCGGCAAAGCTGTTGTTGAAGCGGATCGATTCGCCGAGCGCGGAGGTGCTGGAGAGGTTGCCCGCGAGGTTGATGGTGCCGAGGGTGTTGGCGGCGGCGTTGAAGTGGTAGGTGCCGGCGCCGGTGTCGGTGAAGACGAAATCGTTGGCCCAGGTGCGGTTGGTGTTGTTGTTGAAGTTGAAGAAGAAGGTGCTGTTGCCGCCGTTGTTGCTGACGGTGATCGCATTGGCGCCGAGGCGGGCGAGCGATGTGCCGGAGTTGAATGTCACGGTGCCGCGCTCAAGCGTGAAGGAGCCGCTCCAGTTGGCGGCCGAGCCGCCGTTCAACACGAGGTCGGAGCCGCCGTTTTTGGTGATGTTGCCCGAGCCGGACCAGTTGCCACTGGCGAGGAGACGGCCGGCGCTGCCGTTGCCGTTGAGGGACCACACCTGGTTGGCGGCAATCGTGAGCGGCGCGGTGATCGTGGTGGTGCCGCTGGTCTTGTTGCTGACGATACCACCGGCGCCGATCGAAAGGGGGCCGCCGCCCAGGGAGTAGTCGCCGGCGGTGGACTGGAAGGTGAGACTGTTGACCGCCCAGGCGGAGTCGATGTTGGTGGCGACGCCGGTGCCGAGGGCGAAGACGATGTCGTCGCCGCTCGTGGCGGGGGCGAAGGGCGCGGTGCTCCAGTTGGCGCCGTCGCTCCAATTGCCCGCGGTGGCGGCGGTCCAGTTGACGGTGGCGGCGAAGGCGGAATGCGCGGCGAAAGCGGCGAGGAGGCTGGCTATGTGGCGGGGGATGGCGGAGGGCATGTGCGTGGGGTGGTGGTTCAGGTCGAGATGGAGAGGGTGTCGTTGATGGCGGAGCCCGGGAGGCGCCGGACGGATTCGCGTGAGACGAGGCGGGGCGCGATCTGCACCGATCGGGACGGTGTGTCGCGGTTGTCCATGCGGCGGAGCAGCAGGTCCACCGCCTCGCGGCACATTTCGTCGAAGGGCTCCTCCATGGAGCTGAGCGGCGGGTCCATGAGCGGGCACGGGACGGTGTTGTCGATGCCGATGATGCTCAGGTCCTCCGGCACGCGGACGCCCGCCTTGCGCGCGGCGCCGAGCAGGCGAAGCGCGAAGGCGTCGCTCATGATGATGGCGGTGGGGGCCTCGGCGCCGAGCTCGCTCCAGAGCCGGAGGATATCGTCGATTTTCTGCGGCGCCGGGTAGTCCTGATCGTCATTGAGGGCCTGGAACTCGACGTAGTCGCGGATGCCTTTTTCACGCACGAAGCGGCGGTAGCCATCGATACGACGCTGGAAGATCGAATTCGTCGGGCAGTGACCAAAGGTGGCGATCCGGCGGTGGCCGGCCTCCCAGAGGTGTTCGGCGGCGACCGTGATGTTTTTCGCCTGATCGATTCCCACCTCGTCGTGCGGCAGGTGGCCGCTCCATTCGCGATTTATCAGGACGAGCGGATAGCGGGAGGCGACCCAGTGGAGGAGGGCGTGGTCTTTGTCGGTCGCGTGCCAAATGACGCCGTCGATGTCGGAATCGGAAAGCCACTGCATGAGCGCCTTGCGGTTCTGACCGAGGTGATGAACCGAGATGCCGACGCCATGCCCGGCCAGCTGCTGGCCAGTGACGGTGACGATCTTGCCCATCAGGGTTTCGTATCCGCTCGAGACCCAAGGGTCGGCAATCTCGACGGTGGGCAGCGTCTCGACGAGGAGAGCACTGCGCCATTTACCGGATTCGGCGGAGGAGCGCGAAGGGGTGCGACGGCCGACGTAGCCGAGCTTTTCGGCGAGCCCGAGGACCTTGGCGCGCGTATCCTCGCTGACATTGAGCGACGTAGAACCGGAGAGGATGGCCGAGACGGCCGCTTGGCTAACGCCGCTACGCTTGGCGATTTCGGCTTGGGTAACGTGGGGACGGGAGGCGCTCATCAGATATAACTAATATTTAGTTACGTTCTGAGGCGCGGGTCAATCATGTTTTTCCGAGAGCGGAACTTTTTCCGGCGTCGAGCCTTCGATCCCTGCTGCGTCGGTAGCGGGGAAATCGCGCCGGGAACGGCTGCCTCCCAGAGGGGGCGAGGCGCAGGGCGCGTTCAGGCAGGAGCCGCGCCGGTGAACAAAAGCGAAGCGCGCTCCGCCAGCGCGAGCGGGTGGTCGAGGCAGGGGAGGCGGGAGAGGTCGGTCGGCGCGGCCGTGATCTCGCCGGAGAGAAGATCGACGAGCACGGGATCGCGGAGAGCGGGCGCGGCGAGGCTGATCGGCACGGGAGCGGGCGTCTCGAGCGCGGGCGTGAGGTCGCTGCGCCACCAGGCGACGAGGGACGGGGCGGTGTCTGCGGTGGCTTGCCAGGCGTAGGCGGCGACGCGGAAAGGCGCCTCGGCCGCGAGCGGAGGCAGCGCGCGGAGGGGAAAGCGGTCGTCCCAAAGGGAGAAAACGTGCGCGGCGGCGCGGTAGGCGAGTTTGCGGTGCCGGACTTGTTTGGTGGCGGGATCGATGGCGAGCAGTCCCTTGGGGTTGATGCCTTCGTAGAGGGCGCCGTCGCGCTTTTCGTAGCGCATGTCGGCGAGCTGGAAGAGGCTCATGGGCAGGCCGCGCGCGTGGTGGCCGAGGAGGCGGCGAAGATTCCAGGCGGCTTGGCGGCGCTCGGACCAGTCGGTGGTGTTGAGCGCGAGCTTGATGCCTTCGAGCCGGGCGGAGGGGGCGCCGGTCTCACCCTGGGCGAGCGCGACGCGGCGGGCGCCGAGCGAGTCGAGGATGGCGAGGAGTCGCTCGGGCATGGCGTAGCCCTCGTCGGGGTTTTCCGGATACCCGTGGAAGGTGACCTCGTCGAGAAGGTCGAAGCGGTCGGCGGAGGCGAGGAGGCGGAGAAACGCCTCGGCGAACTCGATCTTGCCGGCGAGGGCGAGGCCGGCGATGCGGGCGCGCGGATCGACGGCGCGGATGCGGCTGGCGGTGCGGACGAAGAGGTCGAGGTAACCTTCGGGACAGACGGCTTCCTTGTGGTCGGCCTCGTTCCAGATTTCCCAGCGCCGCACACGGCCGGAGTAGCGGGAGGCGAGCGAGGCGACCCAGCGATCCCAGGCGGCAAGCGCCTCGGCCGAGGTCGGTATGCCCTGGGCGAGGCCGATGCCGCCGCCGCCGGGGTAGGCGGGGTTGCCGTAGGAGACTTGCAGCCAAGGCGTGACGCCGGCGGCGAGGCAGCCGTCCACGCAGGCATCGAGCCAGGCCCAGGCGTAGGGCGCGCCGGGGACGGGTTCGCAACGGGCCCAGCCGGCTTGGAGGCGAGCCTGCTTGGCGCCGAGTTCGGCGAGATGCGGGGCGACGGCGGCGAAGTCCACGTAACCGCGGTCGATGGTCTCGATGCCGATTCCCCACGGTGAGGAGGCGATCTCGTGGGTCGAGCGGGTGCGGAGGCGGGCGTGCATGGGCGGGGGCGCGAGGATCGGCGAGAACGAGAACGAGCAAGAGAACGAGAACGAATATTATGCGCCGGGGAGGCGGACGAAGAGCTGGCCGTCGGCGAGCTCGACGGGGAAGCGTTCGAGGTTTTCGGAGGCGCCGCCGGGGCAGGGGGCCGTGGCGGCGCCGAGTTCGACCGGGATGCGCTTCAGGCGGGTCTCGGGGTCCACGAGGTGCTCGCCGGTGGTGAGATCGAACTCCCAACCATGCCACGGGCAGCGGAGGATGCAGCCGGCGCGGCCGGTGTTGTATTCATAAACCGGTGACGGCAAGGTGGTGCCGGAGACCGGGCCTTCGCAGACGCGCGCGCCGCCATGCGGGCAGATGTTGCGATAGGCGTGGTAGGCGCCGGCGACGTTGAAGACGCCGACGGAGATTTTGCCGTGGGCGACGATGCGGCGCGCGCCGGGTGGGAGGTCGGCGGCGGGGCAGACGGGGAGGAGAGGCATGGTGGAAAAATGACCAATGACCAATGACCAAGGACCAAGGGCGGAGGACGGGGAGGTAGGCTGGGGAGAAAGAAAGATCAGGGGGCGGGGTGGAGGTCGTAGAGGTCGGCGGCGTTGCGCCAGAGGATCCGCTCCTTGAGGTCCTTGGGCAGCGGGGGGAGCGACATCTGCGGATTGTCGAAATCCCAGTGCGGGTAGTCGGAGGAAAACATAATCATCGAGGGCGCGTTGATCATTTCGAAAATCTGCGGGAGGTGCCGCGGGTCCTCGGGCTCCTCGATGGGCTGGGTGGTCACCTTGATGTGCTCGCGGATGTATTCGCTGGGGAGGCGTTTCAACCACGGCGTCTGCGAGCGCAGGCCCTTGTAGTTTTTGTCCATGCGCCACATGAGGTGCGGCAGCCAGGCGATGCCGCCCTCGATGGCGACGAAGCGCAGGGCCGGGAACTTCTCGAACACGCCCTCGCAGACGAGCGAGTTGACGTGGGCCATGTAGGACGTGGGGAGGATATTGTGCCACTCCATGTAGCGGGTGGGGTGGCCGGCGGGCGTGGCAGGATAGGCGGTGCCGCGCCCCTCGGTGCCGGGGTGCACGGCGATGGGCAGGCCGTGCTCGGCGCAGGCTTGGTAGATGGGGTGGAAAAAGCGCTGGCCAAAGAGGCGGTTGGAGGCGCTGGCCATGATCACCTGCACCATGGCGGGATGCTCGCCCCACTTGTGGATCTCGCGCACGGCGGCCTCGGGATCGGAGTGGTTGATGAGAATGGAGCCGCGGAAACGCGGGGAGTGCGCGAGCCAGGTGTGGGCGAGCCATTCGTTGTAGGCGGAGGCGAGCGCGTTGCCGAGATCGGGATCGGGGTGGATCGAGATGCCGAGCACGCCGGAGCCGGTGAGGATGCCGTAGTCGATGCCGTAGCGGTCGAGATGGTCGGTGATGAGGAAGGCGGGATCGCTGCCCGGCACCCCACCGCCGGGCGTCTTGGCGTCGTGGCGAAAAACGCCCATCGGCGAGAAGTAGGAGTGGCCGGGAACGAGCAGGCCGTGGCGCGCGACGATCTCGGCCCAGTAGGCGGGGAGAAAGGGAAGCAGGTCGGCGGGCTGGGTGAGGGCGTTGTGGACGTCGGCGTCGATGAGCCGGAGGCCCGGGGAGGCGGATTGGGTCGTGGTCGAATCCATGGGACCGGGAACTTCGGGAGCGTGGCGGGAGGCGGCAAAGTCACCGGTGGTTACACGTAACTCATCCCGGAAAAAAACGCCCCGCGCAGGCGGGGCGGCGTTGGCCGGGTTCCGGCTGATTGGCACGGATCAGAAGGGCCGGCGGTCGGCGATGGACGCGGCTCGGGCGGCGTCGAGGCGGGCGCGCTCGGCGGCGGTGGCCGCGTCGTCGTTGAGGGTAAAAGCGACGACGGTGTCGCGCTCGTCGGGGAGCGGGAAGGTGCAGGCGGTGGGCGAGGCGAAGTTGAAGAAGATGTCGTCGGGGGCGTCGAAGGTCTGCACGCCGGGGTTCCAGAAATCGGTGATGAGCACGGCGGCGTTGTTGGCGAGGAGGCGGCCGTCGCGCACGCGACCGCGCAGGCCCTGGAGGCTGATGTTGCCGATCACCGGCTCGGTGAGGTGGGCGTAGAGGGTGTCGCCTTTTTGGGTGAAGCGGCCCCACTCGGGTTTCGCAAAAGCGGCGGGGCCGGCGCCGCGGATGGAGTCCTCGTTGAGGGCGAGCCATTCGCCGATCTCGGCGAGGATGCGGCGGGCGGGGGCGGGCACGCGACCGCGGGCGTCGGGCGAGACGTTGAGGAGGAGGTTGCCGTCCTTGGAAACGCAGTTGACGAGGGCGCGGATGATGGCGGCGGGCGATTTCCAGGCGTGGTCGGTGGCGGAGAAGCACCAGGAGTTGGTGAGGGTGAACCAGCCTTCCCAAGGCATGGGCTGGCCGGCGTCGTCGCGGAGGCCCTCGCGCGGGATGTTTTGCTCGGTCTGCTCGTAATCGCCGGCGTAGGCGGGGCGGGGGATTTTTTTGCGGGGCTCGTTGCCCCAGCGGTCGTTGAGGAGGAGCCAGGGCTGGAGGGCGCGGAGCTTTTTCTGGATCTCGGTCGCGCCCCATTTTTCGCCGGCGTAGTCCCAGTAGGAGAAATCCACTACAAGCGAGTCGATGCGGCCGTAATTGGTGCACAGCTCGATGAGCTGGCCGTGGAGGTAGGCGACATAGCGGGACCAGTCGCACTTGGCGTCGCGGGCCGGCGAGTCGGGGTGGTGGCGGAGCGGGTGCTGGCGGTCGCCGGTGGCGGGGCAGTCGGGGTGGTGCCAGTCCACGAGCGAGTAGTAGAGCCCGACGGCGAGGCCCTCGGCGCGCACGGCCTCGACCCACTCGCGCACGAGATCGCGGCGGGCGGGGGTGTTGGTCGATTTGAACTCGGTGAGCGCGGAGTCGAAGAGGCAGAAACCGTCGTGGTGCTTGGTGGTGAGGACGGCGTAGCGCGCGCCGGCGGCCTTGGCGAGGCGGGCCCACTCGACGGCCCAGCCGGGCTCGGGGTTGAAGCGATCGAAATAGGTCTGGTATTCGGCGTCGGTGAGGCGCTCGGTGGAGCGGACCCATTCGCCGCGGGCGGCGACGGAGTAGAGACCGAAGTGAAGCGACATGCCAAAGCGATCATGGCGCCAGCGGGCGAGGGACTCGGAGGGGGAGGCGGGAAGGGACATGTGGGCGAAAAGCGGAGAGCACGGCAAATCACGCGGAAAGGGCCAAGCGCGACGCGATTCGCACGAGAGCATGTTGCGCTATCGTGAGAATCGGCGGGGCTTTGTCCGGGCCCGGGAGACGGGGCAGGTTTCGCGGAAAACCCACCTCGCCCATGCCCCTGACCTCGCTCCTCCGCTTCGCGCGCTCCGCCCTTGTTTGCGCATTCCTGCCTCTCGCCGTTTGTCATGCGGCCCCACCCGCCGCGCCGGCGCTTGGCTTCCAGATGGGGCGCCACGCGGTGTCCTTCGACGAAGCGATGCGGGTGCGCCAGGACGACGCGAGCTATCTCATGATGCGCTGGTTCAGCGTGAAGCCGGACGCGGTGAATCTCACGCGGATCTCGCCCACGGTCGTGGCCGGAACGATCTCACTGCCGAGAGAGGACTACGTGGTGACCTACACGCGGGTGAGCGACTCGGTGTTGCGGGTGAACATCGGCCGCTCGCGGGGCCCGGCGGGCAGCGTGGTGCAGAGCGTGTTGTATCTGCCCTCCGCTCGCTATGCCGGAGCCAAGGTCATCCATGCCAAGGGCGAGTATGTGCTGCCGGCGGAGCCTGCGCGAAAGGAGTATCCGAAGTCGGCGCGCCTGACGGTGGCGCCGTCGGATACCTTCATTCCCTTCACGATCCGGATGACGACCGGGAGCTTCATGGATTTGCGCGACTACCGCGCCGAACAGCGAAGCAACAAAACCTTCCAGATCTTCGTGGTCGGCAAGCCCGACACCGAGATCGAGTATGAGATCCAGTTTGGCGAGTAGCGGCCGCGAGGCGGCCGGCCCGGGATCGCGGGGCGCGCTTCGGCGCGCCCTTTTTTTATTTCCGCAGGGCGCCGGCGGAGCGGGTCACGCGCCGAGGATGGCCTCGCCGAGCGGAAGTCGGAGATCGAAATCAACGGTCCATTCGCGCGCTTCGTCACTCGCTTCGGGCCAGGTGAGGCGCCAGAGCGAGTTTTGCTCCTCGCCCAGCAGGTAGGGGCCTTTTTGGGGGAGGCAGACAACCGTCGGCGCGGCGTGTTCGCCGGGCGCCATCCACCAGAGGTGGGCGATGCGCGGCACGCCGGAGGAGAGGGCGCGCGCCGGCCACGCGACCCGCCAGGCCGGGCCGTGCTCGTGCGACACGATTTCGGGAGCGGCACCCGAGACGAGCGGATGATGGCCGAAGGTCCACGTGCGTCCCTCGTGTTGGGCGAGGAGCAGGCGGCCGCCATCGGGCAGGGTGCGCGCGCGCAGGGTGGCGCGATCAAAGCCGATCAACTCGAGCGCGTCGGCGAGCTGCTCCCAGCGGGTGGAGACGCGGGGCATGCGGCGAAGGGCGACGACGCGCGCTCCGCGCTGCCTGCATTCGGTGAAGCCGGTGATGGCGGGGATGGTGGCGCGCGAAAGCGCCTTGTGGAGATCTCGCTTGATCGACGGATGCCCGACCTCGACGCCGTCCTCGCGGCTGCGCCAGCGGAGAAAACCCCAGCCTTCCGATCCCGCGGTGAAGGAGACGGGGAAGGACTGCCACGAGAGGCCCCATTCGAGAAATTCGGCCTCGGGCATGAGCGGAAAATGGGAGACGGAGCCGATGCGGTGGGTCGGGGCGATGGAGGCGACCGCGACCGCGCCGCGCAGGCAGGGAATGGAGAGTTCGCGCCGGGCGGGCGCGGCGTCGGCGGCCGGCGCGAGGTCGAGCAGCTTTTCCTCGTGGAAGAGGTGATGGTAGGCGAAGTGGACGACGGTATCGGTGGTGTCGCGCACGGTGTCGGCCCAGTCCGTCCAAGCTTGGACGCGGTCGAGGTAGGGGCGGGGGCGGGTGCGCGCGGTGAAGGCGTAGCTGCGAATGGCCGGGACCCGCGGGCCGCCGGCAAAGGCGCGTTCGAGCCGCACCAGATCCGAGAAGAGCCGCACGAAATGCTCGCGGATGGGTTTGGGCAGGGTGCGGGAGAGCAGCAGCAGCGAGCCGAGCTGGCTGAACATGACCCCGGTGTAGATGTCGCTCAGGTGCTCGCCCCAGCCCCAGCCCTCGGTGAGCCAGTAGGTGGTGGCGTCGATGATGGCCTCGACGAGATCGGGCGAGGGCGGGCGGCCAAGGATCTCGCCCAGGAGCCAGGCGCAGACGAGGTCGCCGAGGTATTTGTTGGGATAGTGGAAACAGCGCTCGGCGACGGCGTGGGTGAACCAGCGGTGGAGATCGAGGCACATCGCGTCGATGAACTCTCGCTGGCCGGCGGTGAGGGAGTCGGCGTAGCGGAGGCGAAGGACGCAGAGATTGAGGCCGACGAAGAAGGCGGCGTTGGTGTCGGTGACGCGGCCCTCCTCGGCCCACCAGGCGAAGTTGCCGTGCGAGGCGGAGCCGTCGGTGCACTGGAGGCGGCGCAGGCCGGCGAGGACGGCATCGAGCGGCTCCTCGTTCAGGCGGCCGAGCTGGGCGGCGACGACGAGGCGGGCGGCGTTGCGCGGGAGGGAGTGCGCTCGGGTCAGCGAGGCGAGGCGCGGCGAAGCGGACTGATGGGTGAGATCGGGGTGCGACCAGAGGCCGAGCGCCGCGTCGAAGCGGTCTCCATAGCAGGGCGGCGGCGAGGAAGGGTGGGCGGCGAGGGCGGTGGGCATGGCGCGGGCGGCGGCGACAGGGAGGAGCATCCGGCGGGAACCGGGGGCGACAAACCGGGGTGCGTTCACTCCTGAGTATGCGGGGGCTCAGGGGGTGGCGGCGCGGAGGCGGAGGAAGAGCCGCGGGCGGGCGTCGCGGGCCACGTGGGCCTCCACCTCCTCGTGCGTGTCGGTGCGGCTCACGATCTCCTCGACCACGCCCGCCGTGGACCAGGCGGAGAGCGTCTCGGACCACTGCGCGGCGGCGGAGACGTCGGGCGCGTAGCGGGCGCGCCGATACGCCAGGGTCAGCACGTCGCCGGAGGGGCTGATCTCCAAGCGGGGGAGCGCGGCGGTGGCGGCGGGCACGAGCGGGTCGAGGCCGAGGGCGTATTTGAGCAGATTTGGCACGCCGTCGCCCGCCGGGGCGGCGGCGGGGCCGGAGATGGCGGAGTCGGCCAGCTGGGCGGCGGAGAAGTGGCGCTGGCGCCAGCTCTCGAGCGTGCCGTAGGGCGCGGGCGGGGCCGGGAGCGTGCCGCCCATCAGGTGCGCGATCGACTCGGCGGGGAAGGCGTGGCGATGGATGCGAAGCTGCGAGAGGCGGCCGTTGAACTGGTTGGTCGCGGAGGTGTTGGGCTGGCCGATCCACACCGGGGCGGAGTTGGTGTTGAGCACGGCGCTGCTCTCGGTGGCGGTGGTGTCGAGCACGCCGTTGACGTAGAGCCGGGCGCGCTGGGCGGAGGGCAGGGAGCCGTCGAAGACGACCGCGACGTGATACCAGGCGTCGTTGGCGAAGACGGTGCTCGAGGGGAAGCGGTTGTTGGTGGTGTCGAGATCGATGAAGAGGCGGTTGCCGGTGAAGAAAAAGACGGAGAAGACACCGTCGGTGGTGCCGGTGCGCTTGGAGACGACGAAGCGGGGATCGGTGCCGTTGAGGTTGGAAGGGCGCACCCAGAAGGCGATGGTGAGCGCGCCCATGGCGTTGAAGGCGGCCTCGTTGGGCACGGAGGCGACCTGGGTGGAGCCGGCGAGGTTGACCACGCGGCCGCGGGTGGTGTCGTCGGGCCAGGTGGGGGCGGAGGAGAACGTGAGCGCGCGGCCCTGGCCGGAGGCGTCGGCGGCGGTGGAGCCGGTGGTCTCGGTGAAGGGCCAGTGCGCGACGACGCCGTAGGGCGGGCCGGGGACGGCGGGCGTGACGGCGAGCACGCTCGCGCTCCAGGGGCCGGGGCCGAGGAGGGTGACGGGGCGGACGCGGTAGGCGTAGCCGGAGCCGGCGGCGAGGGCGTCGTCGGCGTAGTGGATCGTGGATACGGAGCCGAGGTCGAGCCAGGCGCCGTCGGGCAGGAGGCGGCGCTGGATCTGGTAACCGGAGAGCCCGTCGGCGGCGAGCGCCTGCCAGGCGAGGGAGGCGGAGCCGGAGGTGACGGCGGTGACGGAGAGGCCGGAGACGGGAGTGGTGGGCGAGGCCACCGACTGGGGAACGACGACGAGGCGCGGGTGCGCGGAGCTGGTGCCGTTTTCCTTGGTGGCGAAGGTGGAGTTGGAGCCGGAGGCGCCGTTGGCGCGGGTGAGGGCGAGCGTGGCGGAGGGGCGGCCGGCGGCGCGCACCGAGTTGAGGAAGGCGACCAGCTCGGGGCCGGTGAAGACGAGCGTGGCGCCGTTGGCCGTGGAACCGGGGACGTTGAGCGTGAGCAGGAGCTGGGCGCGGCCGCCGTTTTCGGTGCCGGCGCCGGTGAGCAGGTCGGTGCCGGAGGAGGTGTTGTTGGCGGGAGCGTTGTCCCAGTTGATCTGCATCTCGGGCCAGTCTTCGCCGAGCTTGCCGCCGCCGGCGGTGCTGCCGGGGTTGAGGCCGTAGAGGCGGAAGTTGAGGCCATTGGTCAGGTCGGCGGAGTCCCAGTCGAGCTGGGTGAAGGTGACGCGCAGCTCGGCGTGGCGGAGGTCCTCGGCGAGATCGCGGACGTCGAAACGGAGGTAGGCTTTGCGGTTGCCGACCTGTTTCACGTTCATCGTGGCGTTGGCGCCGCGGAGGGTGGTGCCTTCGACGCCGGAGTCGGCCTGCGGACCGAGGAAATAGGCGGGGCCGGTGGTGCCGAGCGAGGGCGTGGACCAATCCGAGCCGGCGCCGCCGGCGTAGAGGGCGCGCACCCGGTAGCGGTAGGTGGTGGCGGGGGCGAGACCCGTGTCCTCAAGCGAGAGGGTGGCGGCGGGGAGGGTGGCGAGGGTTTGCCAGGTGTCGGCGGAGGCGGGCGCGCGTTGAACCTCCCAGCCGGTGACGGCGCCGGAGGTCTGGTCGAGCCAGGAGAGGGCGATGCGGGCGAAGGAGAGCGGGGTGGCGCGCGGGCGGCCGGTGGCGGCGAGCGAGATGCGATAGACGTTGCCGTCGGTGCCGCCGAGGCGGGCGGGGACGCCGGTGCCGTCGGCGTAGAAGTAGTCGAAATTGGTGGTGAGAAAGAACTCGTCGCCCTGCGAGGCGAAGCGGGCGAAGAGCAGCCGGGGGCCGGGGCAGAGGGCGTTGAAGAGTTCGGTCCAGGACTGGCCGTGGTTGGTGCTCTCAAAGACGCGGGCGCGGTTGTGGTATTGGTTGGCGCCGCTGGTGATGGTCTGGCTGAGGAGCGCGCGGAGGCGGCCGTCGGCGGTGAAGTGGAAATCCTGCACGCGCACGGTGGTCTCGTTGACGGTGAGTCCGGGGAAGTTGTTGAACTCGCGCAGATCGAGCGTGGGCTCCATCTGGTGGATCGCGTAGAGCCGGTGGAAAGTGTGATAGTAGGCGACGCCGTCGCGCGTGATGCTGCGGCGCTGGTAGAGCTGGTTGGCGATGTGGGGAAAGCCGGCGGCGGAGTAGGTGGCGTGAGCGACGGCGAACTCGTCCCCGGTGCCGGGCGTGTAGCGGAAGATCGGGGTCGAGTCGCTCCACGGCATGACGTAGAGCTGGCCCTGCACGACGAAGAAGTGCAGGGGCTCCTGCGAGGAACCGTCGGCGCCGCGCATCGGGCCGCCACGGGCGACGCGCCAGTTGACGCCGTCGTTTTCGCTGACGACGAGGTGGGGGTAGCCGTTGCGATTGCCGTTTGAGGAGAGGAGCTTGCCGTCCCAGAGGTAAACATCGCGGCTGTGCTCGACGGCGAAGGAGTCGAAAGGCTGGTTGTTGGGCAGGATGATGTCGCGGCGCGTCCAGGTGGTGCCGTCGAGGATGTTGATGTTGGCGCCGGTGACGCCGAGGTCCTCGTTGTTGATATACATCTTCCCGTCGAACTCGCGGAAGCGGATCACGAGTTCCTGGCGAATGCGTTGCTCGAGGTCGAAGGTCTGGCGGTCGAAGGCGAAACTCCAGACGTCGATGGAGGTGTTGGTGGCGGTGTCGCCGCTGCCGATGAGCAGGCGGCCTTGGTAGGGCTCGAGGGTGTTGATGACTTTCGCGCCGGTGTTGGCCGCGCCCCAGCGGGCGGTGAGGGGGTTGCCGAGCAGCTCGATGCGCGAGGTGAAGTCCGGCGCCTGGGCGAGGACGGGCGCGGCGGCGGCGTGGGCGCGCGCGGCGAAGGACGCGAGGGTGGTGCGGGCGCGGCGCATGGGGGAGCGGCGCGGGCGGCGGGGCGTGAAAAGGGGGAGGGGACGGGGCGGCTTGATATGATCCGTGCGAGCCGGCACCCGCCAACCGCCCGCCATTCTGTCGATAGCACAACAAAGCCTCGGTGACGGGTTGGCGTGCGGAGCGGTTGTCGGCACGGTGGCGATCTCGATCCCCTCGCGTTTGCCCCTGTTGATGAACTCCCCGCTTTCCCTTCGTGGCGCAGGCCTTCTGCGTCTGTTGTTGTCGTCCGCGCTTTTGTCCGCGGCCCCCGCCGCCCTGCGCGCGCAGGAGGAGGCCGAGGCCGAGCGCCCGGTCGAGGCCGCGCCGGCCGGCTCGCGACGCCTGCCGATGCCCGTGCCGGCCATCCCGGACAACCCGCCGCTGCCGGCGATGGTCATCACCGAAGCGGGGCAAAAACTCCTTCTGGAGCACACCGATTTGGCGGTGCGTTGGAACGCCGAGCGCCGTGCGTTGGAGACCAACCGTCCCGGCTGGTGGGTGGTCAACTTTCCCCTCGAGCGGGTGATCGGCCTCGAGGATCAGACGCCCGACCGCATCTCCACGGCGATCTTCGGACGCCCGGTCGCGGAGGTGAAGAACTGGTATCTGCGCACGCCGCCCTCGCTCGCCGCGCCGGCGGCCGCCGAGCCGCCCGTGCCGACGGGGCCGGCGCCGTTTCGGCCGCATGCGCGCCCGACGTGGATCGTGGATCAAGCGCACCGCGACGCGCGCGACGAGGGCGAGCGCGCGGGGCGGCCTGATTCCCCCTTCCGCAGCATCGCCGCCGCGGTGGCCCGCGCCCGGCCGGGGGACGTCGTTCACGTGCGCCCCGGCGTGTATCGCGAGTCTCTCACGGTGCGCACGGCCGGCACGGCGGAGGCGCCGATCATCCTCGAGGGCCTGCGCGGGGCGGATGGCGCGATGCCGATCATCACCGGCAACGAAGCCGCCCCTGCGGGCGCCTGGTCGCCCGTGCCGGGGACGCCCGGGCTGTGGCAGGCGCGGCACTGGACCGGCCTGCCAGGCACGCTTGTGCGCGACGGGCGCGTGCTGCGCGAGCGCACCGTCGCGACCGAGCTGGCGCCCGGCGAGTTTTCGCTCAACCGCGGTTCGCGCGAACTGGCGTTTCCACGCATCTCGCCCGAGGCGGCGGGGCGGGGCGAAGGCGCGCCGCGCGGGCTCGCCTGGGAGCGGCGCGAGGTGAACGGGGAGGGTTTCCTCGAGCTGCGCGGGCGGCGGGGCGTGTATTACCTCTCCACCTGGGTGTGGCTCGACCCGCGGGATGCCCGGGCGGGCGCGGTGTGGGATCCGCGTTTTCCGCAACCGATCACGGGCAACGTTTACATGGCCGGCGGCTTTCGCGCTTCGCGCCAGAGCGGCTCCGGATTTGGCAGCCAGCTCAATCCCTACCGCATGTGGCTCAACGGCGCGCTTATGCCGGCCTACGGTCTGGCGGGCGAACCGCGCGCCAACTCCGACTACGCGCAAGATGGCGACAAGTGGGAACGCATGCCCTTCCGCGAGGGCTGGAACCACCTCGTGGTCGTGCTCGATTCCGCGAACAATCCGCGTCGCGCCGATCGTCTGCGTTTCAGCATCCCGCGCGGCTTCGGCGAAGGCGCGAGCTCCGCGACGGCGCCAGCCGAGCGCGGGCATGCGCGAGGGGTGCGTCGCGCCCAGTTTGTCTCCGAGTGGAACGTGCTCGGCCCGATCGAGCCCGAGCAGTCGGGCAACTCGATTTTCCTTCGGCTCCCGGCCGGCGAAGACCCCAACAAGCTCGCGCTGGAGCTGCCGGCGCGCTCCGTGCTTGCGACCTTCGGCGAGCCGCACTGGCACGTGCGCGGCTTTGAGTTTCGCCATGGCGCGCAGTATCAGCAGCAGGCGCAGGTGACGCTCGGCGCGCCGGGCCTGCGCTTCGAGCACAACCTCCTCCGCGAACCCGAGGTGCGCGGCCTCTCGCTCGTGCTCACTTTCCCGCAGACCGAGGCGCCGATGATCGTGCGCGGCAACTGGGTGCTCTCGCCCGGCGGGCTCGCGATGGGCGCCACCTCCGACTCCCCCTCGCTCACGCCGGAGAACCTCGCCTCGCCGCCGCGGCGCGGACGCCTGCTGGTGGATTTCAACCACCTGATCGACAACAACCGCGCCGGCTACCCGCGCTTCTGGGAATCGGGCGCGATCAAGTTTTTCCGCCTCACCGGCGCGGTCGTGCGCCACAACACCATCGTCGAGGGCGACGGCCCCGGAATCTGGTATGACTGGGAGCACTACAACCTGCGCACCGAGGGGAATCTCTTCGTCCGCGCGACCGCCTTCGCCGTCGGCACCGAGGCCTCCCCCGGACCGCATCTGGTGGCCAACAACGTTTCCATCGATCTCCGACCCGGCGGCGAGTGGTTCCGCTTCGCCCTGCTCGGCTGGAGCAGCGCCCGCGTGTGGAACGTGCACAACACGATCGACAACGCCCGCGACAAGAACCACGGCGGCTGGGGCATCCAATATGCCGAGGGCCGCGACGACCGGCGCACGCGCTGGGGCGCCGTGACCGAGCGCAACGCCGCGGTGGTGAACAACCTCGTCTTCCGCTCCGACACCACGCTGCACCGCGGCCGCGTGCGCCCGATCGAGGGCAACTTGTTCTACGGCGCGGGTGTGTCGGGCTTTGGCCGCCAAACGCGCTGGAGCGACGCCGCCTACGGCGCGCAGGTGGAGGCGAGCGCGCAGCTGCGCGGCACGGAGGCGCTACCGCCCTTTGCGAATCCGGCCTTCGGCAACTACCGGCCCGCGCCGGGTTCGCGCCCGGACCGGGCGGGCGTGGAGCGCGTGGTCATCGCCTCGCAGGGCGTGGAGACGGACATCGTGGGCTTGGTGACGCACGACTTCTTCGGGCTCCTGCGTCACCCGGTCGATGGGCGTAGCGCGGGCGCCTTTCGGGTCGAACGTGCGCCAGCTCGCGGGGAGATCGTGCAGCTCGAGGTGGAGTTTGTGAACGGCACGATGGAGCGGCGCTGGCGCCCGGAGGCCGCGCGCTGAGGGTTGGGGTGGGCGAGGGGAGGGGCGCGTCCGCGTCCAAAGCACGGGGCGCTAAGGCTACGCACTATTTCGCTGTGCTACGGAATGAATGGAGGAGCTTTTGCGGCCATGGGAAGCTCGGGAAAACTTCCCGGCTGTCTTCCTCCCCCGTCGCCCCTTTCCCCGACAGCCCCCTCGAATGATGTTTGCGCCCCGTCCGCGCCGCGCCCGCGGCTTTGCTCTTATTGTCACCATCGTGCTGGTGGCCTTTCTGGTCCTCATCCTCGTGGGCCTGGCCACCTTCACGCGGGTGGAGACGCAGGTGGCGAGCAACACCCAGCAACTCTCGCAGGCGCGGCAAAACGCGCTCATGGCGCTCAACCTCGCCGTTGGTGAACTCCAGCGCGCGGCCGGGCCCGATCAACGTGTCACCGCGCCTTCCAGCCTCGGCACCACGACCGCGTCCGGCAGTGATCTGCAACCGCACCTCACCGGCGTATGGCGGCATGATCCGGGCACCGCCACCGATTTGCCGACCCGCGCCTATTCGCCCAAGCTCGTGAGTTGGCTGGTGAGCGGAAACGAGAACATGGACGTGGATGCACCCACCGTGACGCCCGCGATGATCGCCGCGCTCCCCGAGCCCGCCGACGGCAACGACGTGGTGTGGTTGGTCAACGACAAGACGGTGGAGCAGAGCGGCACGATCAACGCGGCCAATCCCGACAAGCGCATCCGCCTCAACAAGACGCCGATCCGCGCCGCCGCCGGCACCGTGCCGGGTATCGACCCCGCGGATACGCCCGCCATCGGCCACTACGCCTGGTGGGTGGGCGACGAGGGCGTGAAGGCGCGCATCAATGTCGTCGATCCGTTCGCGACGACCAATACGGCCGAAGCGCGCCGGAACCGGCTCTCCTCCAACCAAATTGCGCGGGGGAGCATGATCGACGGTTTCAAGAACCCTTCGGAGCCATCGGAGACTTTTCCTGACAACCAAACCAACCTGCTGAAGGTCATGGAGCGTTCCCAGTTCCGGTTCGCCGCGCCGTCCGTCCCCGTCACCAGTTCTCCGCCCAACGACCCGTGGAGGAGAAACTATCACGCCTTTACCGCCCATTCGGTCGGGCTGCTGACGGATACTCGGCAAGGCGGCTTGCGCCACGATTTGAGCTACCTGGCATCGCTGCCGACCACGGCCGCGTTTCGATCCGGCCTGCAACACGCCTACTCGGGACTCTCCTCCACCTACGACCCCGGCGCCGAAAGTTATAATGTGATCGCGCTCCCCGGCGTGTCCGTGCCGGCGTTCTTTCCTGCGCCATTCACGGTGAGCTCCGGCGATTTGGCCCCGACCTGGGAGCAGTTGCACTCCTTCATGCGGATGCATCTGGACGTGAGCGCCGGGCAGATCGCGCCCCGCACGCAGACCGCCACTCGCCACGGCGCGGGCCCCGTGTTGGTCCAGGCCAAGCTCGCCTTCGGCATCCGCTCCACGCCTTCGCTGACGCCCGACCGCTTCAACGTCTGGGTGCACTACTTCCCGCTGATCGTGCTCGGGAATCCTCATTCGGTCGCCCTCGCCCCGGCCGACTATAATTTGAACTTCCGGATTGTTCAGTCGTCCGGCACGACGGTCCCGAGCGTGCAGGTGCATCGCCCCGCGGCGGCGCCCTTGGCCGCGATCACCCACACCGTCCGGTCTTTTGGCGATTTTCTGAACACCACGTTTCAGCTTCGCCTGACGGAGCCCATCCCTGCCGGAGAGGCCCGCGTCTTCTCCCTCGAATTCGCACAGCCCACGGGCGAGTGGGAGTCATCGCCTCCATCTTACGCGTTCACCGCGGGGGCGGACTATCTTCTGGTCAACGATTTCAGCCCCGACGTGAGCATTCGGGACGGGGTGCGTGACAGTGGAGGGGCTCTGCGTGACTACACCGCGGAAGACTTGGAGGGCCTGCTGGTCCGCACGAGCGCCCAAACGATCATGGGGGCGGTCCTTTGGAACAACAGCCCCGGAGATCACGAGACGGTTTTTCAGATCATGGGGGTTGAGGCCGCTTCTTCGGGCGCGGCCAACGTCACCGCGACCATCTCCTCGGCCTCCAATCGGTTCCCCGGCGGCGGCTTCATGCAGCGTCACTCCGACCAACAGGACGGAGACGGCGACAACTTGGCCATCGGCTACTTCGGAGAGGTCAATCAACGCGCACCCGTCCTCAAGGCCAACATCCGCACCGACGGCAACTCCCCCGACGGCTCCGCGGGCTATCCCCTCCTCAGGAACGGGCGTGTGGTTTACGACTCACGCACTCGTTTCGACGGAGGCGCCAGCCGCCTCACGGTGCGCTCCGACATGAAGACGGTGCCCTGGTTGCTGAATCACCAGTCGGGCACCGGGCCGTTGCTCGACTCCTTGCCTGTCTTCCACGTGCCCAGGACCCCCCATGTATCGTTGGGGCAACTACAGCATTTCAACGCCACGGCGTTTCTTCCTTCGGGCACGACCGCATCGGGCGGGTTTCCGGACAATCATGGCTCCTCGCCCGCCTTCCCGGGAGGAAACGCGCCGACCAACAGCCTCGCGTATCAGCCGCCTTACATCGTGGGCCACTCACGCGCCTCCAAGTTCATCGAGCGGGACGCGCTCGCGCGAAATCCGGCCGCGGGCGGGCAGCATCAGGACACCTCGTTTCTCCTCAACACCGCGCTTTGGGACCGGTTTTATTTTTCCTCGATCGACTATGCCGCCGAGACCTCCGGTGGTGCGGATCTCGATTTTGGCCGCTCCGACATCGCCGCGGTGAATCGCCGCTACCGCGCCATCCTCGAAGACGGCGCCACTCTCGGTGTTGCCGTGTCCTCTCTGCGCTCCGACTCCGCCGCGCGGCGCTTGCAAATCTTGGGCGCGTTCAACGTGAACTCGACCTCGAAGGAGGCGTGGAAGGCATTTTTGGGATCGGCCCTGGGAGTTGATTTCAATTCGGACGTCACCTCCACCGACGTGGCGTTTCCGCGGCATCTCGATCTCGGCGGCACGACCAATCAGGCGTCGGCCGGCGTGCATCAAAACGCGTGGAGCGGCTTCCGAAAGCTGACCGAGGCGCAGATCGACACCCTGGCCGGGCACATCGTCGCTCAGGTGAAACTCCGCGGACCGTTCCTCTCGCTGTCGGACTTCGTGAACCGCCGTATCATCGCCGGCGACGACATCGGCATCCGCGGCGCGCTCGAAGAGGCCATCCGCGCGATGAATCTCAACGCCGTGACACTGGCCCGCTACAGCCAGGCGCCGCCCAACAAGACCGCCAACGTGGCCGACAACGCGCATGCCCGGCCCCACCTCATCACCGACTATCCGGGCTGGCTTACCCAAGCCGATCTTCTCCAGCCGCTCGCGCCCGCGATGACCGCCCGCTCCGACACCTTCGTGATTCGCACCTATGGCGATGTTCGCAACCCGGTGACCGAAGCCATCGAGGGACGCGCCTGGTGCGAGGCGATCGTGCAGCGTCTGCCTGATTATGTGGACGCGGCTCAGGCGGCGACGACGGGGCCGATCGCGCTCAACAACAGCAATCGCGATTTCGGCCGACGCTTCGCGGTGGTTTCGTTCCGCTGGCTCGGCTCCGACGATCTATGAAATCCTTCATTCGGTTTCTCTGTCTCCACCTTGCCGCCGTGGTGCTTGTGTTTGCCCAGCGCGGCCCGACTGAGACGGCTGAGCAGATTCATGTGCGGGGCTTCAGCTACGAGCGGCCGTTGCCCGAGTTGCATGTGGTGCAGGGGCGGGAAGCGGTGCCCTTCGCTCTCCAGCCCTATGAGCCGGGAGCGGAAATTCGTGTTCCTCCCACGGGCGAGGCCTTGGTGTTTATCCGGCCGCCGGAGAAGTTCACCTTGCCTGATGGCAGCGCGGGCGATCCGCGCGCCGCACCGCTCGCGCAGTGGACCCGCGTCGCCTCGACCACGCTCCCCGCCGGCAGTCGGCGAGTCATGCTGGCGTTTGTGCCTCAGCCTCCCGCGAGCCAGCCTGTGGCCGGCGGTGCCAGCCCCGATCCTTTTCGGGTGATCGTGATCGACGACGATCCGAAGGCCTTCCCCGTCGGCAGCCTGCGCCTGATCAATTTCAGCCCGCACGAACTCGCTTTCGAACTCGGCGGAGTGCAAGGCACGCTCGCGCCGGGCGCGCAAAAGGTCGAGGCGCCGAAGCTCGATCAAAAACACCGGACCTATCTGCGACTGGCCACCCAACAGGGCGGACAATGGCAGTTGTTTCACCAAGGCGTGGCGTCGGTGTTGCCTCATCGCCGCTCGACTTACCTGGTGGTTTTTTCCGTGAGCCGGCAGATCGCCGACGGCATGGACTTGGTGCGCGGACGAGACGGTCGCCCGGTGCCGATCATGATCGCGATTCCTTGGGCCGACGAGCCGGAGGCTCTGACCGCGGGCGGCGCGACGGGCGGACAGTCGCGCGGCTGAGGCGGCGCCGGGCTTGTTGGCACCTGGCCGTTTGGCGCGGCAGATGGTCATCGTGAAGTGGCACGACTACGTGCGACGGGGCGGGAGCCCCATCGCTCCGGTGAAGCAGTGTGCCCCGCGCGGGAGCGGTGGAGCCACGGGGCTCCCGCCCCCGTGGGATCGCAGGTTGCGCGGAGCTGGCGCGGAAATGAAACGCCCCGCTCCGGCTTAAGGCCGGGGGCGGGGCGGTGAAGCGGCGGCGCGGGGCGTCGCCAAGGGGGTGGGGCGCGAACTTAGCGGCGGCGGCGGCGCGAGGCGGCGAAGCCGAGGGCGCCGAGGCCGGCGAG
>JAUWBD010000005.1 GCA_030605125.1 Verrucomicrobiota bacterium
CGAGAACAGCGCGGTCGAGCTCACCCTCGCCACGCGCCAGGCCGACCGCGCCCGCCTGCGCGCCGACGCCTTTGGCGCGCTCGAGACCGCCCTCGCCGTCATGGCCGAGATCAAGGCCATCGACGAGACGCTGCACGCCCCGGCCCAAGGCTGGGGCGATCCCTACGCCTACCTCGGGCAGGGGCCGCGCGAGGGGCTCGAGGTCGCCTTCACCTTCACCGACGAGAGCGGCAAACTCTCGCTGCCCACGCTGAGCTTCGACGACATGGTCGAGCTGGCCCAGGTGCTCGGCCTCGGCGAACACGACGCGCGCCGTTTCTCCGACGGGCTTTTCGCGTGGACGCGCGCCGACCACTCGCCGCAGGAGATGGAGGCCGAGGCCTCGCGCTACGAACGCGACACCATCCCGCACGAACCGCCCAAGCGTTCCCTGCGCTCTTGGGATGAGCTTCGCGCGGTGCGCGTGGCGCGGGACTACGTTTACGACGAGCAGGGTGGGCTCACGCCTTTCGGGCAGGCTCTGCGCGAGAACCTTTCCCTCTACCGTTTCAACGGGACCAACGTGAACGCGCTCGCGCCCATGATCGGCATCCTGCGCGGCTGGGACCCCTCGCAGGTCAACTCCATCGCCGCCTACCAGGCCGGCGGCGCGGCCCGCGTGGCCGGCGCGCCCCCCTGGTTTCGCGGCGCCGACGACCTTCGCTCCGTGCTCGGCGCCAACGCCGACGTGCGCGGACTCGATGCCACGGCCAAGCTCGTGCTCGTCGAGGTCTCGGTGCGCGAAGGCGCGGCCACGATGCGCCTGTCGGCGCTCGTGGGGCTCGACAGCTCCGTCGCCTTGCCGGCCGTGGCCGAGGGCCCGGGCGGCTCCCCGAATCCCGCCCCGGGCCAGACTCCGGCGCCGGGTGGGGCGGCCGACGCCGGAGGCCCGGTCGGGCGCCGGGGGCAGGGCGGCGCGCGAGGCGCGGGTGGCGCGGGCGGCGAAACCTCCCGCGGCGCGGCGACGTCGGAGGAAAGATTGAATTACCCGTTTCGCATCCTTCAAGTGGTCGAGAACGCCGGGCCCGCGCCCGTCGTCCCGACCGCCGACGAGGCCGGTTGATTTTTCCAGATGCTTTCCGCCCTTTCCCGCCACCTGCCCGCCCTTCCGCCGCCTCCGCCGCTCCTCCTGGCGCGAGGCGACGCCTTCTTCGTTCGCCGTGTGCCCTTGGCCGCGGGCGAGCCGATCGAGCCGCAGGCGCGGCTGGCCATCGAGGGCCTGGCGCCCTTCCCGCCCGAGCAGCTCTACTTCGGCCACCTCGCCTCGGCGGACGGCACGGCCGCGCTCGTCTTCGCCGCCTTTCGCCGCCGCTTCTCGGCCGAGGAGACCGAGGGCTGGGATGGCGCCGCGCTGGTCGCCCCCGAGTTTGCGCCCCTGCTCGCCGCCCGTCCGGGCGCGGGCGGCCATGCCGAGGACGGCGCGGTGCTGCACGTCGGCGACAGCCGGGTGACCGCGCTCGCGTGGCGGGCCGGGCTCGAGATGCCGGTCGCCGTGGTGGTGCGCGCCGGCGGCGCGGAGATCGCGCAGTCGGTTTTGAACGAGCTCTGGGAACGCGCCGAGCTGCCGGCCGGCGCGCAGCTGCGGCGGCTCGAGGGCGCGCCGGGCTTCGCGGCGGCCCACGACGGCGCGATCACCGCCACCGTGGGCGGCGAGGCGCTCGGCCCCTGGCCCGACGAATGGGTGCGCACCGGCGACGTGCGCGATCCGGATTTTCTCGCCGAGCGGCGGCGCGCCGACGTGCGCGATCGCTGGCTCTGGCGCGGCCTGCTCGGCGCGGTGGCGGTGCTCGTGCTGGCCGCCACGCTCGATCTCGGCGCCGGCGTGCTCGGCGCCCTCACGCGCGGCCGCGAGGCGCGCATCGCCGCGCAGGCCCCGACCGTGCGCCAGACCGAGACGGCCCAGGCGCTGGCCAACCGCATCGCCGAGCTCAGCGAAAAACGCCTCATGCCCTTCGAGATGATGTCGATCATCAACCCCGCGCGGCCGGACTCGGTCGTGTTTCAACGCGCGATCACCCGCGGCCTGCTCCGCCTCGAGGTCGAGGCGCAGGCGCAAAACGCCGAGGACGTGGGCCGCTACGCCAACGCCCTCCGCGCCCAGCCCGGCGTGGCCGCGGCGGCCGCGCGCGACGTTCGCGCCCGCGAGGGCGTCACGAGCTTCGTGCTCGACGTGGAGTTCAAGCCCGAGGCGCTGCGGAACGGAGGTGCGCTATGAACGCCCTGCGCATCTGGTTCGTTTCGCGTCTGCTGCGCGAGAAGGTGCTCGTGCTCGCGCTGGTGTTGATCGGCGCGCTCATCTGGCTCTCCTCGGCCTCCGATCGGCTGCGGATAAATTTGCGCGGCTTCCGCTCGGCCGAGGCGGCGCTGGCGACGCAGCAGCTCTGGTTGAACAACCAGCCCGCGATCGAGGAGGCGGCGGCCGCCGCGGTGCGCAACCTCGACCCGGCGCGCACCTACGACGCCACCTTCCTCGTCGCCGAGATCATGGGCATCGCCAGCCGCTCCGGCCTCGCGGTCAACACCGAGCCCCCGCGCACCCAGCGCTCCTCGCAGTTTGCCGTGCACACGGTGCAGGTGACGTCGCGGCGCGCCGAGCTCGGTTCGCTCCTGCGCTTCTACCAGGAACTCGCCTCGAAGGCGCCCTACCTCGGGCTCGAGCAGATTTCGCTGCAAGGCGACCGCAGCGCGCCCGGCATGATCAACGCCACGCTCCAGGTGGTCTCGGTCGAGCTGGTGCGCGAAGGCGCGCGCTGAGCCGCAGGCGCTTTGGAGTGCGAAGCCTCGGCTTCGCTTTTGACGGCGAGCCTCGGCTCGCCGCTCGCTCGCTCCACCGCGGCGCGGAGCGCGTTGACCTGAAACCGCGGCGGGAGAGACTGCGGCGATGAAACTCCGCGCCGCCTCCTTGCTCGCCGCCTGCGCCCTTTTGTCCGCCTGCCAAAGCGGGCCTCGCCCTGCCGGCGCTCCCGGCCCGTCCGCGTCCGCCGTCGCGTCGGCGTCGGCGTCCGCCGCCTGGCTGCGCACCGAGCTCTACTTCGGCATCGCGCCGGCCGAGGCGGAGGGGCTCGGCCTTTCGGCGGCGGAAGGCACGTGGCGGAGCTTTTTGGACGAGGAGGTGACGCCGCGCTTCCCGGATGGCTTCACGGTGTTCGAGGCCTACGGCCAATGGCGTGCCGATGCGGCGAGCGAGATCGAGCGCGAGCGCAGCCGCGTGCTCGTGATCCTGCATCCCGACACCGCCGCGATCCGGGCTGCGCTGGAAGCGATCCGCGCCGCCTATCGCGAGCGCACGGGGGCGCAAAGCGTGCTCGCGGTCGAGATCCCGGTGCCCGCGCCCCGATTTTGAGGCGGCGCCGGGCGGTGGTTTTACCGGGTTTTGGCTCCGGTTAAGTTGCGGGCGGGAGGCTCGGAAGGTTTGCTAAAGGCGCCATGAAAACTCCCGTGCACACCACCCGTTGTCAGATCGCTTCGTTGCGCTTTTGGGCGCTCGCGCTCGCCCTTGGTTTGATGCCCTCCGTGGCCAGCGCGGCGAAGCCGGAAGGCGCCGGCCGCCCCGCCGCCGCCGAGCAGGCCCGCGCAGACGCCGAGGCCAAGTCCGCCAAGGCGCGTGCCGAAGCCGAGGCCAAGGCGGCCGAGGCGAAGGCCAAGGCCGAGGCGAACAAAAAGGACGCCGAAGCCGCGGCCGCGAAGGCCGAGAAAGAGGCGAAAGGCCAGGCCAAGCAGGCGGAGAAAAAGGCCGAGCAGGAGCGCAAGGAGCTCGGCAAGGGCTCCGAGCAAGGCCAGGCCAAGCGCGCCGAAAACAGCCGCAAGTGGTGGAAGTTCTGGGGCAAGGACGAGCCCGCCCCGGCCCCCGCGCCCGTGACGCAGTGAGGCTGCGCTCGGAGGGGCGGGCCGCCGAGGCGGCTCGTCGAAAGCGGAGGCGAGGCTCCGCACTCCAAACGCCAAACGAAACAACCCGGCCCTTTCGGGGGCCGGGTTGTTTCATGACAGGGAGGAGCACAGCGGGCTCAGCTCTGCTCGGGTTTGGCCGGTTCCGCGGGTTTGGCGGCGACCTTTGAGTCGGTGGTGGGCTTCACCTCGGCCTCGATTTCGTTGGTGGCCTTCTTGAATTCGCTCACGGACTTTCCGAGGCCTTTGGCTAGTTCGGGCAGCTTCTTCGCGCCGAAGAGCAGGAGCACGATGAAGAGGATGATGACGATCTCGGTGGTGCCGATGAAAGCCAGGACGGGTGCGGGAAACGCGGTCATGATGGGAAACGCTGTTTTTTTACCGAAGGGGAGTAAAGGGGGAAAGGGACGGCGCGTCTCGGTCGTCGGGCTTGACCGCCACGCCGCGCTCGTTGAGCGTCTGCGCACGTTTCGCCGCGGCCGTAGTTTAGTGGTAAAACTCCACTCTTCCAAAGTGGTCTCGAGGGTTCGATTCCCTCCGGCCGCACCACTTTTTCCCCTTCCGCTCCGAGCTTGGCCGCGAAAATCGCCAAGTCGGCCAACAACCAGAAAGCGTATCCTTTGGCTCTCGCTGGCCAAACTTGTCGAGACGCTTGGGATGATCGGGCAGCGGTGATCCGGACGGTTTTCCACTGCGGATAACGCTGATGGTCTAAGATGATAAGTCTTTCTATATAAGCTAAATGGCCAATTGGCGATTCCATTTGTCGGCCCGTTGACGGCGGCTTTGGGCGACAAGATAAATGGCCATGATTGCTCATTTAGTTCAAATTCTCTTGAACTTTGTGAAGGAGGACGGCTTCATGGTTGCTTTACACCCTGTGGAAAGAATCCCGGCCATCTCTGATAGCGTTCCTCCCATGGTTTCCACTGCGGACCGCGAGGATTGGGCGGTTTTGGATGAGTGTGAGCGGGGTGTGATCGAGCTGTTTGTCTCGGTGGCCGATGTGCTCGGATTTCCTCGGTCCTTGGGCGAGATCTATGGTTTGGCCTATATTTCGCCGTTGCCGATTCATCTCGCCGAGGTGTGTGGGCGTTTGAGCCTGAGCAAGGGTTCCGCGAGCCAAGGCCTGCGCACTTTGCGCGATCTAGGTGCGCTCAAGCCGGTGTATGTTCCGGGGGATCGCCGCGATTATTTCGAGCCGGAGATCAAGATCCGGGTGCTGTTGTATCAATTGCTTTCCGAGCGCCTCCGCCCGCACCTCGACCGCAGCGCCGGAGCCTTGGAGGAGCTGGATGAATCCGCGCGTCGTTGCTCTCCGGCTCTCGCGCCGGAAACCGCAAAATTTCGCCGCGAGCGCGTCGAGCTGCTCGGCGCCTGGCGCAAGCGCGTCTCCACCGTCCTGCCGATTGTGCAGAGGATCCTGAAGTGACCGTTCTCCGATCGTTATTAACCACAGATTAAACAGATAGACGCAGATAATTTCAGGCCTCGATCGCTTTACCGCCAAGATCGCGGAGATGCGCGAAGCAACAACTCCCCATCCACCGTAAACATCGATCCTCCACCGCTGCCTTTATATGCGATTTTCCGTGAAAACTGTGCTCAAATTTTCCGGAGGATTGGCAACAAAAGCACAAATGGCGCAAACGGTCTCTACCACAGAAATACACAGATTACCTAAAATCGCCCGCATGTATCAAACCGCGATGCAGCTACGGTTACGCCCTCCTTCACTCCCTCCGGCTAAACCATTCTTTGCTGTCTGACCCAACGCTGTCGTTTAAAACCGTGTCCCGCGCTCTCCTCGCTTCTATTGGCGTCCGCGCTTGGTCTCACACCTGCGCCTTTCTCGGTGAGCGGGAGCTTTCGCGCGTGGAGCCGGGGTTGGGTTTACCGTATGGTCCGGACCTCAAGGTCGCGCTGGTCAAGCAGACCACTTACAGCGATCTCTACACCGATCCCCACGCCGCTGACGTAAGCTCCCTTCTTCGATCCAGTTGGCACCGCACGGGGCCTATCGGTCTCTTCACGGAATTCACCGGACGCTTCATCATCGTCCATACTGAAAGTGATCCGGAGTGTCGGGTTTGGGAAGAGAAGAAAGCATACTGGAGAGGAAATCCTAAGCGCGAAGCCGATGATCGGGCACGTCACGCAGCTCAAGAGCGTGTCGCTGTCACGGCAGACTCTGTGGATTGGTCGGAGTTCGACGTGGTGATCGCGATAGAGAATGCGGTCCCGGCGCGGATCACCCGTAGCCACCCGGGAGTTCTCTGGGCCACGCTATTGGAGCACCACCGCATGCGCGATTATTCGCGCTACGTGCAAGCGCCACCGTTGGGCTACGATTTGTTTCTCAATCTCCGCTACGGCCCCAACCCGCGCTCTTGGGGGCGCCGCCTGCACGTAGTGGACTGGCCCTACAACTACACCCGCCCAGGCGTGCTTCCAAAGATATTTGGTCGGCCCTCCACGCGGTCTGCATCCTCATCGGAGCCTTTTTCGGTGTTGGTTGAGGACAACCAGGACGAGCACCTCGCCCAGACTTTGCGTTCCGGCGGTATTCGCGTCATGGAGGGGCGTAAGGCGACCTTGGGCGAATACTTGGAAACGCTTCTTGCCGCTGATGCGCTCGTTTTTCCCGCGCCACGCCGCCCGCTCGGGGGCCTCGCAATGATTGACGCGGTGTCCGCCGACCTCGCCTTGGTCGGGGCTCCTAGGATGCTTTGGAATCCCTATCTGCTCGGCCCCAAAGCCTTCGCGACGAGCGCCGCGGCCGCCTGCGCTGCCGTTCTCGGGCTCGCCGCTAATCCGGAACTGAGGCTCGCTCTGCTCGAGGAGCAGCGTCGCCGCTTGGACTGGTTTGTTGGCCGGCGTCCTTGGTTGCAGATCCAGGCTGCGGCCTCGTGCGTGGCGCGCCCCCTGGCGCTCCACACGAAGGCCCTTCTCTCGCCCTCGGCCGCGGCTTTCTCCGCAACGACCGCGTGACCGTCCGCGCTTCGCCCTTGTCCTCCCCAAGCCCCTTCGCCCCCGTCTCCTCCCTTCGTCCCTCGCGTTCCTCCCGGTGATTCCTTCCCGCATCCAATTAAGCCGCTTCAAGCACCTTGCCTACGGCCCTCAAGAATGGGCGCGCAACGTGCGCTGGCGCGTGACCGGACGCTGGTCGGCGGCGGTCGCCGAGTCGCGCGCCTGTGGTTCCGACCAAGAGTTCTGGCGCTTTGCCGAACGCCATTTTCAACCCTGTCAGAAGCCGACCGAGATTCTCGAGTTTCTCGCTTGGGCTCGGACGGAGGCCCCTCGCGTCGTCGTTGAGATCGGAGTGGCTCGCGGTGGCACGAGCTACCTTCTGATGCAGTGTCTCCCCGCCTTGGAGCATTACGTCGGGATCGACTTTTTTCCGCGGAACGCGCGGCTTCTTCGCCGACTTGCCCCCCCCCGTCTCCGGATCGACTACGTGCGCGGCCCTTCCTGCTCGGCCCAAGTTCTCGACCGAGTCCGTCAGCTCCTCTGCGGGCGGCCCATCGACTTGCTCTTTATTGACGGCGACCATGCCTACGCCGCGGTCAAGCGCGACTGGGAAACATACCGGCAATGGGTTCGACCGGGAGCTTGGGTCGCGTTTCACGATATCCAGACCCCCGAGTTAACGGCCGACGGCGGCTATGCCAACGGCTTCGAAGTCGCGGTGCACCGCCTCTGGAACGAAGTGAAATCGCTGGGCGCCACCCGCGAGTTCGTCGCCCGCGACGAGAAGCCGGGCTATGGGATTGGCGTCTTGCAGATTGACGGTGGGGTCGGAGGAGGGCACGCGACATGAAGCCTCGAATCAGCGTTTGCCTCACGCACTACAACCGCCCCGAGAAGCTCGGTGCCACGCTTGCCTCGCTCGCCGCGCAAACCCGCGTCCCCGACGAGGTCTTTGTGTGGGACGATTGTTCGCCGAAGGATCCAACTGCGGTGGCGCGCGAATGGCAGGGCCGCTTTCCCCATTTCGTCTATCACCGCAATGCCACCAACCTCGGGATGCCCGGTAACCTCAACGCGGTGGTGTCGCAGGCCACCGGGGACTTCGTGGCAAACCTGCACGACGCGGATGTCTTTGCGCCTACTCTTTTGAAGAAATGGGCAGACGCATTGGAGCGGAGCCCGGATGCTGTGCTCGCCTTCTGCCGAGACTCCCGCTGGGACAACCCTCGCTTCGTGCGAGACTGGACGCCCGAGCCCGGGTCGGTCACTCCCGGGCCTGAATTTTTCCGCCGCTACTACTTGGGCCGAATCGACTCGATTATCTGGGGCACGGTGATGATGCGTCGCTCGGTTTACCAAAAGCTCCTGCCTTTCGATCCACAATATAAAAACTGGGCCGACGTCGATATGTGGATTCGCGCGTGCGGCGAGGGCTCGATCGCATTCGTGCAAGAGAAGCTCATTGAACTCGATCACACGCCGACGGAACTGCGCGTTTTCAGTTTTCACCAAAAGGCACGCGTATTCGCGATGATATATTCAGGAATCCGAACGATATTGCCCGAGGGGCAAGGAGACTATGCAAGGCAAGTGCAGCGCCGCTGCTGGAGGCGGCTTTGGTGGAGGTGGACGGCGTCTGCGCTAATCCGTGGAGACATCAAACGACTCCGAGCGGCGTTCGCCGTTAATCTAAACCAATAATCGTTAACATCAGATCCATGTTGCGTAAATTGCGAAACCTGCTCCGCCGGTCGTATGATCACATGCACAGCCGCCGGCACCCTAGTAAGCGTTTGGTTGGCGGCGACTGTCCGTGGCACATTTTATTGGATACAGCGAAAGCACACACCATAGTTGTTTCCGGTGGCGTCGGCAATGACATGTCATTTGAACTCGCATTAGCTAAAGATTACGGCTGGAGGATCGAGCTTTACGACCCATCTCCGACGGGCATAGCCACCGCCGCGCGGATCGAAAATCAGCATCAGCAAATTCATTTCCATCCTATTGGAATCGCAAATGTTGACGGAGCTTTGAAGTTCGGGCTTCCTAATAATCCAGCAGAAGGCTCCTACCGCTCCGGTGCCGAAGGCGAGACCGTCGAGTTTGAGTGCACGTCGTTGCGGCGGATTCTTGATTCCCTGCCTTCCTGCGATCAGCTAATTCTGAAGATAGACATCGAAGGCTTTGAATATGGGCTTTTCGAAGCCGCTGACTTGTCGGTGCTGGGCCGATTTGACCAAATCTGCGTTGAGTTCCACCACTTCATGCCAGGTTTCAGCCGCTCACAAACTAGGGCAGCAATCGAAAAACTGCGTCAGGCCGGTTTTGTGACGATTCATAAGACGCGCTGTGACTTCCTCTTCGTCAACAAGCGGTTGCTCCAATGAAGGTCACGATTGTTGTCCCTGGGCGTTGGCATTCCTTCGACCTCGCGGCGGGACTTCAAAGTCTCGGGGTTCTGCATAGGATTGTTACATCTTATCCACGTTCTCGGACGCGGCGATGGGAGATTGCGGATGAAAGTGTCGTCAGTCTTCCGCTCCAGTTAGCTCTCACCACAGCGGCGTGGCGACTGGGTGGAGAGCGGCTGGCTATGCGACTGCAATTCACGATTAACAACATCTTCGCCAAATCAGCCGCAAAACATCTAGGGCAGTGTAATGTCCTTCACGCTTGGTCCGGCTCAGCTGAACCTTCTTTGGTGAAAGCTCGCTCCAACGGCGTTGCAACGATCTTGGAGCGCAGCTCCGCTCACATGTCAGAGCAATGTCGGATACTACGATCCGAACATAAAAAGCTCGGCATCAAGTGGGTAGAGACGCCTCGAAAAACGGTTGAGAGGGAGCTGCGCGAATACATTTTGGCGGACAAGATTGCCGTGCCTAGTCTTTTCGTAGAGCGGAGTTTTATGCGGGAAGGGGATTTCAGTGGTAAGCTCTATCGAAACGGCTTCGGCGTTAATCTTTCGAATTTCTGCCCCGGCCAGAAACCAGACGATGTTTTTCGAGTTATCTATGCGGGAGCTATGTCGGTTCGTAAAGGCATTCACTATTTGGTGAAGGCGTTCCAGTCTGCAAATATTCCGAACAGCGAGTTGTTACTCGTTGGTGGCGGCACACCCCACACCTCAGCGCTTCTGGGGAAGTCCGATCCTCGCATAAAGTGGATTGGTCATCGCCCGCAGAAGGAACTCGCGGAACACTACCGCTCTGGGAGCGTCTTTGTCATGCCCAGCATCGAAGAAGGGCAAGCGATGGTTCAATTTCAAGCCCTCGCATGCGGGCTGCCGTTGATATGCACTGAGAATACGGGCGGGGAAGATCTCCTTTCGGGCGGGCAGGCACCGAGCGGAACGTTTTGCGACGCTATCCGGGAGTATCCCGCAGGCTATGTCGTCCCGCCGTGCGATGCCGACGCGATTGCGCGGTGTCTCCGGGAGATTAGTGGCAGCAGCGATGTCTACGCGCAGAAGCGACGTGCTGCCATAGATCTCCGCGCGAATGACATTTCTTGGGACCGCTATGCGCGCCGCAGTCACGAGTTCTATTCCAATCTCCTACGCAGCCCAAGTTAGCGGCACCTCCAATGAGAATTCTCTACATCGGCGAAAAATCGGAACATAGCACGAGTGCGCATCGGGCTGCGGCGTTGCGCCGGCTGGGCCACACGGTTACTCACGTCGATCCAAGGTCGCCTTTGCCAGCAACAAAGCTAATCGGGGGGCTGTCAGTTCGGCTCGGTTTTGGAGTTTTGTCACCACTGATATACCCGCCCTTGATTCGCCAAGTCCTTCGAGGTGGATTCGATATCGCTTGGGTAAACGGCGGCGCGGAAATCGGGCCATTGATTTATCGGCTCCTGAAACAAAAGGGGATGCGAATTGTCTCCTACAACAATGACGACCCTTTTGGTGGCCGCGACGGACGTAAATGGGATTTGTATAGGCGGAGTTTGCGTTATCACGACCTGACAATAGTTGTGCGGGAACCGAACGTCGCCGAGGCATTGAGTTGCGGCGCTAGGCAGGTGCATAGGGTCTACATGTCCTATGATCCTATAGCGCACGCGCCTGCTGATTTAACGGCAACCGAGCGGGAGCGGTGGAGCAGCGATGTTTGCTTCGTAGGGTCGTGGATGCCCGAGCGCGGGCCCTTTCTTGGCCGTTTGCTTGAGCTGGGGGTTCCTTTGTCCTTATACGGAGAACGTTGGGAGAAGGCCCCGGAGTGGCCAAGGCTTCGCCGTGCATGGCGCGGACCGGGGATTTTCGGCCGCGACTATGTAGCGGCCGTGCAGACAGCAAAGGTTGCGCTTGGACTTCTCTCCGTTGGCAACCGTGACCTTCACACCCAGCGCTCAACTGAGATCCCCTTTATTAGAGGCGGGCTTTTTTGCGCCCAGCGGACGGGCGAACACCAGTTGATGTATAGAGACGGAGTGGAGGCGCTCTATTGGTCGACCCCCGATGAGTGCGCCGCCCAATGCGCACGCGCACTTACAGACGAGACGTTCCGGACAAAGGTCGTTGAGGCGGCTCACCGCAGGCTTCGCGAGTTACGTTTGTCCAATGACGAAATTGTAGTTAATATCCTAGGGCGGCTGGAGGCCCGACTTTAATTATGTCCTCGAGGGCTGGGAAAAAGGGAGTATTTTCCCGGGCATTTACGGGGTCCTGTGCGACTTTGCTCGGGACTCTCTCGTCGCTTTTGCTTGGGGCAGGATTCCCATATTTTGTCCTTAAAGTTTGGACTGCGGAGGAATACGGCACTTGGGCGGCCTGTTTGGCTTGGACCGCCATGTTCACCTGCTTGGATTACGCGCACCAACTTTACGTCGGCAACAAATACACGAATGACCTCCACGAGGGCGTGCAGTCGCATGTAAATTATAGCACGATCCGATCGGCGCTGGGAATATCGGGCTTAATTGGAATAGGTAAATTCCTTGTTCTGTTAATACTGGGCGCTGTTGTTGCCCCCGAACATGTCCTAATCCAAGCGCTGCCTATTATTTGGGTGAACGCTTTTATCTCGGGGCCGCTCGGCATGCTAATGCAACTGTATCGTCCGCACGGCGAGTATGCGCGCGGCGCTACATTATCGATCCTCATAAACATCTTCTGCACCATTGGCACTATGGTAGCCGTGCCACTGCTAGATCTTTCAGTTGTTTCTGCCGTTCAGCTTTTCGCTATAATCAAGGGAATTGGTGAATGCACGCTATTCACTCTCACTGCAAAGCGCTTTGGGCTATTTGGGGAGTTTACTCGGGCAGTTCAATGGGGCCGCGGCGTGAAAAATCTGCGCGGATCCACAGGCCACCTTGTAAATGCAGGCATGGAATTTGGAGTGAATCAGGGCAGCATTGTTTTATTGGAACGCTCGGCGGGCGGCACGGAAACCGGCCTGTATGCCACATGCCGGACCATCGCCAACATTGTTCTTCAAAACGTAGGATTAGTGCTATTCCCAATCATACACGACTTCACGCGGTTGATGGCGCAGAAGGATGGCGTAGGATTCCGCGCCCTCATTTGGGCTGCTGGTGCTTGTCTGGGGGCCCTTACAGTCGTTGCTGCGTCGTTCCTCATCGCTTTCGGCGAGCCCATCTTCCTCTATTGGACGCGGGGAAAATTTGGCCCGCCTGGGATGGTCTTGGCGGCGCTCGCGTGTTCATGCTTTCTGCGGGTCGCCTTCATGCCTGTGTATGTGATCTTCCAGCAGTTGAATCATGCGACCGAGCTAAGTTTTGGTTCGCTCACGCGCCTCCTCTTATTCGGGAGCACGATCGCTTTAATGGGACCTTCAGCTCCATCGCTCGCTGCGGCGGCTGCAATCGGGGAGGCGGGCGCCCTTGCCTATTTCTTTTGGCGCTGGCGAATTTACACGAGATCCAATGGGATGATGGGAATGTTCGTGCCGCTTCGGCCTCTTTGGGTTGCCTGTGCCGCGTCAATTGCAGGACTTAGTGTGGCTCCGCGCGGTTACTTAGGCGGCTGTTTGATGCTTGCTGCCGGCGTCGTGCTTTTGTTGGTTGCGTATTTCACAATCGATCCGGCAGAAAAGAAAAGGCTGGCTATGCAGATCGCACTTGCGCGTAATCGTATATATAACAGAAGGTCAAGTTAGTCAATATGTCGCATCACCCCCCCAATAATTCGCTTTTCCAATGGCACTTTCCGGTTGGCTCCCGCGTCATTCGCTCCGGCCACGTCATAGGATGCGCCTTGATTTCGATTGGGCTATTAATGGTTTTTGCTGGTTCCCGAATACTTGGCTTGGGTCTGGCTAACGTAGGATTGGGTGTCATCGGTCTTTGGATAGACCGTGAACTTCTGCGCTCATGGCCTCTATCGCCTGTTGCTTGGTTCTCGGCTGTGTGCATTTTCATGGGAGGTTTGGGCCCGATCTTAATTGCACTTTCGGGTGAAGCCGCCGTGCCTTCGCTTGATAAAGTGCAGCTAGGAGTGTTCCTGGGTCATGCGGCATTTTTCTCGCTTTATGGTTTGGTTCGACCGTCTTGGGCGAGGATCCGCCCTTTTCATCTGGTCGATACCATGTCTCCTCGCCTGCTGCGTGTTCTTGTCGCCAGCGGATCGCTTGCTCTTCTGCTATCGATTGTGGAAGCCATTGTGCTAGCTCGCACGGGGGCCTCGGATCGCGGCGCGTTCGGCACAACGGCGAGCGGGCAACTTTTTGGTATATGGACTTATTTCGTGGCTTTCGGTCGAGTCGGTATGGTCGGGTTTATTTTGGCGCCGCTTGTTTTTGTTCGGGGAACGATATTGGCTAAGGTCGTCACTGTGGCAGCCTTCGTTGTGGTGACCGGTTTGGGGTTCTTGTCCGGCTCCCGTGGAGCCGCATTTACTCCATTGTTATTGGTGGCCGTTGGTTATGTGGCGTTTGTTCGCCGTCCGTTGGTCAGGCTCGAGATTGCCGCGGTGATACTTGTCCCGGTTTTAGCCTCCGGCTTCGTTTTTTTGGATCATTTTAGGAACACCGCCGGCTTCAGGGATAGCGATATGGCGACGCCCACCCAGCGACTCAAAGCGATCACCGAGGCCCACGAAAGAGCGGAAAAGGCAAATGTTTCCGGAATGTATCTACTCGGTGAGCGACTCGTTGGGACTATAGATAACGTGGTTTACGAAACAACTCCTGCTCTTATTCCGCATGCAGGAAATCAAAACATAGGAGCGATTCTGTGGCTTTACGTGCCCTACTTTTTGTATCCCTATCGGCCCATCATGGTCGATGGAAAGGCGATTGCCGAAGAATATTTAGGACGTGCTTTGGTGGGCACCTCTATCGGCACGTCCCTAACGGGTGATTGGTATCGCCGCTACGGATTTGCGGGCGTCGTGGTTGGAATGGCGTTGATGGGTATAGGTGTGGGCTTATATCAAAGAGCACTATTTTATGGCGTTGAGAAGCAACGATATTTTGCGTTGGCGCTCTGGCTCGTCTTAGCGACGTTTATTACCAAAGATTCGAATATGACTGTTCTTTCGGGAATATGGTGGCTGTTCTATGACCTTCCCAAAAACGCGTTGCTATTATGGGGCTGTATGCATCTGTCGCCGCTGGTGGCTTCTTTTTTTATCGGGGGCTCTACGACAAACTCGAAACCCGTTGGTAGCGTAGCAAATAAAAAACCAGTGCTCGGTCCACGGATAACATCCTCTTAACTGACAATGCTGCTTTGTCCTAGCTTCTTTGATTCTCGGCGCGATGGTATTGGTCGAGTGTCGGGCGCGTTCCACGACGCGATGTCCGCTCGTTACAAGAGCCCGCCGGTCGTATGGTCCGCCAACGACCCGGCCTCTTCGGAGGGCTCTCTAAGTGGACGTTGCTTCGCCCGAAATTACCCCCGAATGTTGCTGGCTGCTTTTTTTGCGCGGCTTTCTCCGCAGGAGATGCGGCCACCGGTCCTCGCGATGCATCTGGGGCTTTCTCCAGTGGCTCGTATCTTAGCACGTCGGGTGCGGCGTCCATATGCGGTCTTCCTTCATGGCGTCGAGTGTTGGCGGCCTCTGCGCTCCAGATCACGCTGGGGAATGCAACGTGCGAAGTTCCTATTTTTTAACTCGTTTTACACACGAGAGACATTCTTTCGGTGCAACCCTTGGGCGGCTGACCATCGAAACTTGGTGGTCCCGCTCGGAATCCCGATCCCTCTTCTTGAATCGACGGGGCGGTCCGGTCCAGCGTTTACTAGGGACACAGCGGGAAAGCCCCTTCGAATACTTTGCGTTGGACGCATGTCGAAGGCGGAGTTTTACAAAGGCTTCCGGGACGGAGGGGATCTTTACAAAGGATTTAAGCTTCTGATTTTAGCATCGGGAAAAGTCGCGTCGCAGGGGATACCTGTAAAATTGGAGATCGTTGGCGACGGGGATGCCCGGCCAGAACTTGAGGCGTGGTTGAAGGAGCGGCCGGAGGCGAGGCATGTAACACTTCTGGGGCGTGTTTCTGATGAGCGGCTGGCTCAAGCCTACCGCGAAAACGATGTCTTCAGCTTGCCCTCTGAAGGTGAGGGTTTTGGACTGGTTTTTGCAGAGGCTATGGCTCAGGGCTTACCCAGTGTTTGCGTGGCGGCTGGTGCCGCTCCTGAGGTGGTCACGCACGAGCTGACTGGGTTAGTCGCACGGCCTCGGGACGTGGACGATTTAGCTGAGAAATTCGTGCGTCTTGCGCGTGATCCGGCGCTGCGCTGCCGGCTGGGTGCCGCCGGATTAGATCGCTATCATAATTTCTACGCTTACGGCAAGTTCCTAGAGCGTATCAACAGCGCGCTTACAGAACTCGAAAGTGCCTAAGCTGGTGAGCCCACGGCTAAAAATTCTTCATTATACAGGCGTTTACGCCCCGGCGTGGAAATGGGGGGGGCCGCCGCGCAGTAGTGCTAATTTGGCCGAAGGTGTCGCAAGCTTAGGCCATGAGGTGACAGTTTTCACCACCAATGCGGGATTGGAGGGGGACGCATCTATTCCGGCTGATCGCCCCGTGCTTCGGAACGGCGTGGCTGTGCATTATTTTCCCTCCCGCTTCGATTTACTGGGCTTGCGAAGTTCTCCGCTAGAAGCCGCCGTTCGTGCCCGCGTGCGTGAATTCGACATCGTTCACGTTACAGGCGTGTGGCAGCCGACCAGCGTTGCGGCTTGCCGAGCTGCTGAAACCGCTGGAGTGCCTTATGTCGTTTCGCCGAGGGGGGCCCTTGGCCCCTATTCATGGACCCAAAAGCCTTGGAAGAAGTATCCATATTGGTGGCTTTGGGAGAGCCGGAACGTCCGCCGTTCCTCGGCAGTTCATGTAACCTCGGGGATGGAAGGAGCGGAGTGCGTCGCGCTTGGCATCTGCACCCGGATTGAAATTATTCCGAATAGTATTGATCTCGGCGTGTGGCGCCCCAGCGCAACTCTCCGGGAGGCTTGGCGGCAGCAACACCAGGTGGGGGCGCACGAACGTCTCATTCTAGTGGCGGGCCGTCTACACCACAAGAAGGGGCTAGACATACTTCCAGAGGTCTTAAGAAAGCTCCCGCGAGACATCGGATGGCGAGTTGTCTTCATTGGACACGACGAAGATGGAACGGGAGTGCGGCTGGCAGCTGACTTTGCTGCATTGCAGCTGACGGATCGGGTGACCTTCATAGGCCAAGTCGGCACGAATGCACTTGTAGAAGCATACAACGGTGCAGATGTATGCTTGATGCCTAGTCGGCATGAAAATTTCGGGAACGTAGCTGTAGAGGCTTTGGCCTGCGGGTGCCCCGTTTTGTTATCCGATCAAGTGGGTTGTGCGTCCGAGCTGGCGCAGATGGGATTGGCCTCCGCACTTCCCCGCACGAGCCCCGAAGCATGGTCGGTGGAGCTGCAACAGATTCTGCTGGATTGGCGGGTCGCGCGGCAGCGTGTGAAGGGGCGGCGAGAGCGGCTGGAAGATCGTTTTTCTAGCACAGCCGTAGCCGATGCGATGGCTAAGCTATACCGAGGGTTGAAATCAGAAGAAGGTCTACGGAACCGATAAGAATGGATACAAAGAACGAAGTCGAAGGCTTAAACGTAGGACTGAAAAACCGGCGTGCTTACGATCACCGAGGGTGTTCGAGAGCGCTTGGGCGGAGAGCAGCAATTTCTTGCCTAGCGGCCTAAGCCATTACGCTACATGGACGGTCAGAAGAACGCATTTACGGCGGTGGTGCTGACGAAGAACGAGGTGGCGAATCTCAGCCGTTGCTTCGCCTCACTTCGCTGGTGCGCGGAGATCGTGGTGATCGACTCTGGAAGCACTGATGGGACACGGGAGGAGGCCGAACGCCTAGGAGCTCGCGTGCTAGTTCATGTGCAGCCGCCACCGTTTAAGATCGCCGAGCAGCGAAATTGGGCACTCCGCGAAGCCGGGATCCTCACCCCTTGGGTGGTGTTTCTGGACGCCGATGAAACGATTCCATCCGGACTCGCAGATGCGTTGGAGGGGGGCGCGGCGAAGAACGACGTCGACGCCTACGAGCTTACCCCGCGTTATATTTTTTGGGGAACTTGGCTCAAGCGAACCCAAGGTTATCCCAACTGGCATCCGCGGGTGGTTCGGGTTGGTCATGCTTGGTTTGAAGGCGGAGTATGGGAACACTTCGCCTCCGGCACCCGGACAGGGCGAATCGATACGCCCTACGATCACTTTGCGAACTCCAAAGGCCTCTCTGATTGGTTGGCCCGCCACGACCGTTACTCAAGTTGGGACGCTGATAAGATCGTTGCGTTTCTTGAGTCCAAGGACGCTGCGTCTCTGGCGACGACACGAAAGCTCGGCCTGCGCAAGATGGCTGCCCGGCTCTGGCCCTTGAGGCCATGGGTTCGTTTTCTCCAGATGTATGTCCTGCGACTTGGCTTTCTTGAAGGCCGCGCCGCCTTCGCCTTTTGTCTCCTCTATTTTTTTTATGAGTGGATGACGGTCGTGAAAATTGTAGAAAAACGGCGATTGTTCCGCGGAGAATCGATCTAATGGCCTCTTCGATGATTGTATTGGTAACGGGCTCTTCCGGGCTTATTGGCTCCGAAGTTTGCACTTATTTCGCTCGCGAGCTTGGATGCTCTGTTCACGGCTTAGACAATAATCAGCGGGCGATCTTTTTTGGCCCACAGGGCGATACGCGGTGGAATCAACAGCGCTTGCTCCGGGAACTGCCCGGCTTTGTGCACCACGAACTGGATATTCGGGACCGCGCCGGGGTGCTCGCCTTGGTGAAGGAGCTAAAACCAGCGGCGATCGTCCATGCTGCTGGACAGCCATCGCACGACCGGGCCGCCGCTATCCCTTTTGATGATTTCGACACCAACGCGGTTGGCACGCTGAACCTTCTAGAAGCCGTTCGCCAAGCCTGTCCCGAGTCTCCTTTTGTGCATATGAGCACGAATAAGGTCTATGGTGACGCCCCGAACCGTCTCGCCTTGGTGGAGCGGGAGACGCGTTGGGACTATGCGGATCCGGCCTATTCGAATGGCATTCCCGAGAGCTTCCCGCTGGATCACTCCACTCATTCGTTGATGGGCGCCTCCAAGCTCGCCGCTGATGTGATGGTGCAGGAATATGGGCGCTATTTTGGGCTTCCTACTTGCTGTTTGCGGGGGGGGTGTCTCACCGGCCCCAATCATTCTGGCGTCGAGTTGCATGGGTTTCTATCTTACTTGGTGAAGTGTAATCTGGAGGGACGGGAATATAGGATTTTCGGTTATAAGGGTAAGCAGGTGCGCGATAATATACATTCCTTGGATGTTGCTCGGTTCATGGCGGCATTTATTGCTACTCCGCGTAGAGCGGAGGTTTATAATCTTGGTGGAGGCAGGAGTAATGCATGTTCAATCCTTGAGGCGTTTAATATTGTGGAGCGGCATTCGGGGCGGGCGCAGCGATTTTCTTACGTCGATCAGAATCGGGTGGGGGATCATATCTGCTATTATTCCGATCTTCGAAAGATGCGCGCCCACTATCCCAGTTGGGATATCACCCGGTCACTTGATGACACTATCCGCGAGATCGTCGAGGCGTGGCAAAAGCGGACGGTGGGGTAATCGTAAATCAATAGTGCTCCCTATCCATGGTCCGGGGGCGCTCCTGAGGATGGGATTCGCCTTTTGGCTTTTGAACTTGGCGACTCTGGGAAACTTTTGAATGAGTGAAGGTCAGGCAGGCGACGGCTACGGCCGTTGTTAGCAGCGGAATCGCGAATTCCGAAATTGCGGGGCCACCAAACATGGAGTTCAGTCTTTGCATCGCTGATGACGCAGGCCAAGTGAAAAGGATGTGCAGCGGAAAGATCCACGCTGACGCTACGCTGACTGCTTGCGCGCATCGGCTTCCTTTTAATCGCTTACTGATTATAATGAGACTGGTTTGCGTCAGGACGCATGATGGTATCGAATACGCGAGGGTTCCGAACGCTGAGTCTCGGAAGTCAATCTTAGGGCTAAGGAACGCGAGGAGCGCTCCAAGCGTGGCGGTGGCGGCGCACAGTAGCCACGGCGACTTTTTTGTTAGCGCGTCGAATCGAGCTTCGTAGCTATTAAAGAGTCGACCGCACATGAGGAAGACTGTGGCAATCAGCCCTGTCTCGATTTCCCAAGGGAGTGAGTAGTTGCGCAGCAAGATCCCGCTCGTGAAAAAGATTATCGCGACGATGGCACGAAGCGAGGGTCGTGCGGGGCGGAACGTCAGCCATGTTGCAAGTAGCGCAACAATGAGGGCCGGAAAGAACCAGAGGTAGACGGGAAATAAACTATCCTTCGGGTCTTCAAATGAGCCGCTCGCGTATAGTAGAGCGTTAAGGCGCCCGATGATCGCTTCGTCAAGAGGCTCTTGTATACTGCGGCTTGTTTGGGATATAATAATATAAAATACGGAGCAAATGATTCCGAATGCGAAATACTGCTTGAGGAGCTTAAAGATGCGGACTTGCAGGAACTGGAGGAGCGGTATATTTACTTTCGTGGCAGGCATGTTAATGCCGGCGAGGAAGAAAAATAGCGGCATGTGGAAAGACTAAATCCAATGCATGACAGAAGCATTCACGCCAGTGTGCCCCAGCACGACCATTGTAATCCCGAAAGCTTTTGCCCAGTCCAACCAATGCTTTCTATCCATTGCCAACTGGCATAACACCGAACGTGAGAGCGCGCAAGGTCTGTCCGCTGAGGGGGGGGGGCTGCGATCCTGAATCCGTGTGCTTCTTGGGGTGAACTTGTTCGGGCCAAGAGGGCATCTACACCTAAGAACAATAGCGGTGCCGGCGCGCTTCACCAAGGTTGCCCTGCGCAATTAGGCTCGCTATCGCTGCGACTACCGCTTGCGGTCAGATGGCTGCGAATACATGCTTCATTCCCCGTGCTAGTTAGCGATGATTACCTTCTCCTTTTCGAGTTTGATGGCGCTACGGGGGACCGAATGTCGGACGACCTCCTGCGCGGCTTGCGCGAGGGGGGCTACGCTCGGACCACGGCGCGTTGGAAGGGGCTTTTGCCCGGTCTGACCCATGGCGGCACCTCGCCGCGGCGGCTCCTCAATCTTGTCTGGCTGTTCGTGCGCTCAACTACGGGCCTTCTGCTCGGTCGCCGCGATCGAGTCGTAATCGTTCGTTCCACGCCGCCCTTGCTTCATTTGCCGGTGGTGACGCTCTGTCGGTGGCGGGGCATGCGCTGTGTGTTCTGGCTGATGGACTACCATCCGGTAATTGAGGAGCGGCTGTGGGGCCAGCGCGCTTTGCTCCGCCCGCTTGTGGGGTGGCTGGATAGTTGGGACCGGCACGAGCTGGCGGCATTTGCCCCGGTGGTAGTTTTGGATGAGGCGATGGCTGAGCTGGTGCGGGAGCGTAACCCGCGTGCGAAGGTGCTTGTTCACCCGACTTGGGGCGCAGCCCTGCCTAGGGCCATCCATGGCGGGCCAGCGGCAGGCGCTCAAGGTGTCGCGGCGCATGATGTGGTTGTTTTTGCTTATCTCGGAAATTTTGGGCAAGGGCATGGCTGGGCGACCTTAGCGGCTTGTATAAGGTCCACGGCGCGTCGGCGGGCGGTGCGCTTGCTTACAGTGGGCGTGCCGGAGGCTGCCGAGCCGGCGTTCGCAACGTTGGCAAACGAGGTGGGTTGTGAGTGGGAGCGCCATCCGCGGATGCCCTTTATCGCGGCTGCGACTTTGTTGCGGGAGCGAGGCGCCACATGGGGATGCGTGGCAATGCGCGGTGATTTGGCGGGGTGTCTGAGCCCGAGCAAGTTTTCCGGCTATTTAGCGGCGGGGGTTCCCTTGCTTTATGCCGGTCCACCGAAGACCAACGCGTGGCAGGTTTGTGCCCGTTTTGGTGGCGGAGTAGCATTAAATGACTCTGCGGAGCCGGCCGAGGTGGCCCGTGCGGTTGTGGAGTTGGCGGATAGGGATGTTTGGAGGCGCGCCATCAAAGGTGCTGAGCGTGCACGTGAATATTTCGAGTCGTTCGATGGTGGAACCTTGGCGAAGTTGATAACATCAGTGGGAGGCTGTAATGATGGGGAGTGAGCGTCAGCGGCGCCAATGAACGATCCATCCAAAGTCTGGGGGATCAAAAGCTCCTCTTTCTCCGGCGGATAACGGTCGATTTGGGCGCGGCTGGCGCCGCGCACGCGGGACGGCTTGGTCGGGCCCGAGCTTCTCGACTCCTCGACCCCTCGGCTTCTCGACCGTGAAATGCGGCCCCCGGTTTTTTCGTGTCTTTGGTGTGCATCGTGGTTTTGTGCGCCTCTCACGCGTTTCCGCCCAACGCCGCATGCTGATTATCACCGAGCTCTACTATCCCGAGGACACGTCCACCGGCTACTTCTTAACCGGGATCGCGGAGGGTCTGGCTGGGGCGGGTGTTCCGGTGCGGGTTTTATGCGCACAGCCTTCCTATCGCATGAAGGGGCAGGCGGCACCTGAGCGGGAATGCCGAGGGGGCGTGGCGATTCGTCGGGTGCGGGCGCCGGCGGGGGATAAAAACAAGCTGCTGCACCGCCTTTGGATTTCCGCGATGCTGACGCTGCGTTTCGCGCGCGCCATCCTCGCTGAGCTGCGGCGTGGCGAGCCGGTTCTGGTGGTCACCAATCCCCCGACGCTTCCCTGGATCGTCGCCGCGCTCGCTCGTTTCCGTCGCGCGAAGGCTGTGCTGCTGGTGCACGATATCTACCCGGATGTGCTTGTGCCAACCGGGATCGCCAGTGCAGGCGGGCCCCTTTACCGCGTCCTGGATTTTTTGCAGCGCCGAGCCTGGCCCCGCTTCGAGCAAGTCGTCGTGCTGGGGCGCGACATGGAGGCTCGCGTGCTCCGCAAGTGCCCGGCGCTCACGGGGCGCGTTCACATCATTCCCAACTGGGGAGATGTGGAGGCGGTGCGCTGCCTCCCGCGCGAAGGCAATGTGCTGCGGGAGCGGCTGGGGTGGAGCGACGCGTTCGTGGTCCAGTTTTCCGGCAACCTGGGTCGCACGCACGGGGTCGATGATCTGTTGGCCTTGGTCATGCGACTGCGTGACGAGAAGAGGATCAAGTTTCTCGTCTATGGCTGGGGGGCGGGACGGGCCAGGATTGAGGCGGCGATCGCGGCGGGCGAGGCGCCCAATCTGGCGCTCTTGCCGCCTTGCGAGCGCGAGGCGCTGGGCGACTATCTCAACGCCTGCGATCTCTTCCTGATGCCGTTCAAGCCCGGCATGGAGGGCGTTTCCGTGCCGTCGCGGCTCTACAACGTGCTCGCGGCGGGCAATCCGGTGCTGGCGGTGGCGCACGAGGCTTCGGAGTTGGCGCAGGTGGTGCGCGAGGAGGACTGCGGATGGGTGGTGGAGCCGGGGAATGTCGCGGCGATGGCGGAGCGAGTGCGCGAGGCCGTGGCCTATCCCTCAAGACTCGAAGTCATGCGACACCATGCGCGCCGTGCCGCGGAGGAGAAGTATTCGCGCGAGCGGGTGGTGGCGGATTTTGTGAAGTTGGTTCGCGAGATGCCGAGGACGTAGCACCCACTTTGCCGTTCGCCAACCTCGTTGGTCTTGTGGCTTCTTGTGCTTTTGGCGGCCATCCTTCTGAAAGATTCGCATGACTGGAGAAAAAACTGTGGTGGTCACCGGTGCCGCCGGTTGGATCGGGCGGGCGGTGTGCAGAGAGCTGCGCACGCGGGGCGCTCGCGTGATCGCAGCGGATCGAGTGGAGGCACAGGGCGATTGGGACGTGTTTGTCCGGCTCGATATTGGCAGCCCGGGGGCCTTGGCCGGTGATATCGCCGCGGCGCCTTTCAAGGGAGCTTGCGCGGTGATCCATTGCGCGGGCTACGCACATCGGCCAATCGAGACGCCGGAGGAGGTGGAGCGTTTTTTTGCGATCAACCGTGATGGAACGGGACGCGTGATCGAACTGGCGAGGCGAGCGGCGGTCAGGAGGATCGTTTACCTAAGCTCGATGGCGTTCTATGATTGGAGCCGTGGCACCGGTTTCGACGAAGACGGGCCGGTGGCGCGTCCAACGGCCTATGCGGCCTCGAAACTGGACGGCGAAAATCTCTGCCGCGAAAGCGGCCTGGATTGGCGAGTGGCGCGGCTAGGCACGGTGTTTGGCGCCGGAGACCGGGCCAACTTTGCGAAGCTGGCGGGCGCGCTTGCGCGGCGACGCTTCGTGATTCCAGGACCGGGCGCGGCTCGCAAGAGCGTGCTGCCGATCGATCTGGCGGCGGAATTGTTGGTGGAACTCGCGCTACGCGATGACGCCGCCTGCTGTGTGGTGAATCTGGCGCTCCCCACGGCGCCGACTCTGGCGGAGATCTGCAATGCCTACGTCAAGGCTTGTCGTTTCCCGCGTCCGCCGAGGATGCCGCTGCCCTTGCTCCGTGCGGCGGCGTGCGTCGGGGACGTCGCCGCGAAGGTGCGACCCAACTTTCCTCTTACGACCAGCAATCTGCGCAAGCTCACGACCTCCACCACGGTGGACACGGCGCGGATGCAGGCCATGTTTGCGGGGCGGGAGTGGGGCGACTTTGAAACGTGGCTGAATCGCGCAGCCGAGTTCTATCGGGCTTAGCTCGATGAGGCGAGCCGTCGCCAAACTCGGCACTGGGCTCCTACCCCGTGCGATTGTGCGCACGTGGCGCAACGTATTTGGTAGCCCCCGGGTTCTCGTTGGGTCCGTGCATCCAATCGCGACAGGGGCGCTCTAGCACTCCCTACCGCAGTAGAGTCCCGTAGTGAGGCCACGCCTGAATCGATTTGCTTCCGAGGGGGCACCGCAATTCTTATGGCCGCGAACCCATTCCCCTGCTTGTCCCCGCCGCGCCCCGCCTCCGGTTTTCGCGTCCACAATCGATTGAGAGCAGCCGCGATGATCTCGTCCTAGGCCATGTGCGGCATCTCCGGCTACATCGGGCAGGAGCGCTTCTCGCCCGAGCGCATGCAGAGCGCCTTGGCGCATCGCGGCCCGAACGGGCGCGGCCATCGCGCGGTCGAGCTGAGCCACGGCGTCCGGCTCCACCTTGTTCACACCCGGCTCTCGATCCTCGACCTGAGTTCGGCCGCGGCGCAGCCGATGCATGATCCCGCCTCCGGCGGCGCGATCGCGTTTAACGGCGAAATCTTCAACTACCGCGCGCTTCGCCGCGAATTGGGCGGGCCCGATGCGTTCCGGAGCACCGGCGACACGGAGGTGCTGCTCCGCGGCCTCGCCTCCAAGGGCACCGCGTTTTTCTCCGAACTGGACGGCATGTTCAGCGTGCTTTGGCACGATCCGACGCGCCGACGCTTGGTGATCGCGCGCGATCCCATCGGCATCAAACCCCTCTACTACGCCCGCACTCGCGAGGGCGGCTGGATCTTCGCCTCGGAGGTGCGCGCCATCCTCGGCTCGGGCCTGTGGGAGGGCGATATCCACCTGCCCGGCGTGCTCGACTTTTTGCGCTTCGGCTCCCTGCAGGACCCCGAGACGATCTTCGCCGGCATCCAGTCCTTCCCCGCGGGGCACTGGGGTGAGATCGATCTCGACGATCCGGTGCGGTTGCGCACGCAGACCTTCTGGCCGGTGGAGAAAATCATGGCCGAGCCGCCGCCGCCCGACGCCGAAGCCTGGCACAACACGGTGTGGCGCGAGACCGTGCTCGAACACCTCGAGTCCGACGTGTCGATGGGCGTCTTCCTCTCCGCCGGCATCGATTCGACCGCCATCGTCGAGGCCATCCCGCCTGAGCACCGCGCGCGGGTGACGGCGTTTACGCTCGGCGGCGAGCTAACGACGACCGACGAGGCCGCGCTGGCCTCCGCCACCGCGGCCAATCTCGGGGTGCGGCACCAGAGCGTGAGGCTAGGCGAGGCGGAGGTGCGGGGCTGGGTGCGCGAAGGGCTCGCGGCGATGGACCTGCCCTCGGCCGACGGCATCAACACCTACCTCGTCTCGCGCGCCTCGCGCGTCGCCGATCTCACCGTCGTGCTCAGCGGCACCGGCGCGGACGAACTCCACGGCGCCTACGGTCACGCGAGCACCCTGCCCAAGCTCTCCCGGTTGATGCGCACGGCCGGTATCTTCGGCGGCCTGCTCCGGTGGGGCACGGTGCGCGCCTACCGCTCCCTGCGCGGAGAGATCGCCGCCGAGCGCCTCGACCTGATGCTGGCGGAGGCGACCGTGCCCTGGCGGCTGGCCCAGGAGCGGCGACGCTTTTTCACCCCGAGCCAGATTCGAGTCCTCTGGCCGCGGGCGGAGGATCTCATCCAGGTGTGGCGCTCGCCGACCGACGCCCCCGCGGCCTTCGCGCGTCTGGCGGACTTCAACGCGGTGAGCCTCGCGGAGCTGCGCGGCTACACGCGCGACATGTTGTTGCGCGACTCCGATTGGGCGACGATGGCGAACCACCAGGAACTGCGCGTGCCCTTTCTCGGCCGGCGCTATGTCGAGTGCGTGTTGCGACTGTCGCCGGCGATGCGCTCGCCGCGCGAGGGAGTCACCAAGCCTCTGATCGCGGGCAGCATTTCGGACGTGAACCGGGAGATCGTGCGGCGCCCGAAGACGGGGTTCAACCTCGCGCGCGGCCAGTTGTTGCTCGGGCCGTTTAGGGACGACTTTCATGCGGCCGCGGCCACCCTTGGCCGGCGGCTTGGGGTCCGTCTCGATGCGGACGCGGCCCTTGCCGGCCTGGGGCGCAGCCGCTCGGCACCCGAGGCTTTCCGTCTCTGGGCCCTGCTCTCGTTGGGATCCTACCTGGAGCGGCATGGCGCGGACGCGGCCGCCGTTGCCTCCGCCCGGCCGTCGGCATTAGCCCGTTAAGCAACTTTCCACTCATGCAAAATTCAACGCGGCGCGGATCCGGCCTTTCCTTGGTGCTGATCTCGCTACTTCTCTGCTCGAATCTCGCCACCGCCCTGGTGGCCTGGCTGGTGATCGACCGCCTGAACGAACGGTATTCGGCGGAACTCAATAACACCGTGCCGGGTTTGCACGAGGTGATCCTCCTCGCGCAGGAGGCGACGAATGTGCATCGGGCGGCGCTGAACCTGCCGATGGCCGCCGACGACGAGGAACGGCGCTTGGTGCGCCAGCGGCTGGCCGAGTCGCGCCAACGCCAAGCGGCGCGGCTCGCGCAGGTGTTTCCAGACGGCGGGGTGGAGGAGAGCCCGCGGCTGCCGCTTTGGGAGGCGGCGCGAGACTATTCCGCCGCCCTGGACACCTACCTGGCGCTGATGGAGAACGGGGATGCGGGCGCGGCGGCCCTGCATCGCACGCAGGTTTTGCGTCCGGCGTTCGACCACTATCAGGTGAAGCAGCGCGAGGAGTCGATCCGACTGAACTTCGACGCGATGCGGGGCGGCGCGGAGATCAACGCGTTGGTGACGACGCGCAAGGGGCTCCTTCTGGGCTTCGGCGTCTGGCCGTTGTTGTTGGTGAGCCTGATGCTGGTGACGGTCGGCGTGCTTGGCGCGTTGCTGTGGCGTCACGTGCGTCGCATCGAGATGGAGAAGAATCCGGGCTTGGGCGGCGAGTCATCGCGATTTTAGGACCCGCGGGGGCGAGGTGAGGGGCCGGCAAGCGGAGGCCCGCTTTGGAGTGCGGCGCCCGGGCGCCGCACTCCAAAGGGAACGGCGGCGGCTTTTTTTCGTGTATTTCGTGGCTTTCGTGGTCTCTCGTCGGGGCTAGTCGCCATGCTTCCATTCCTGCTGAGCCTCGTCTCCGCTTATGTCCTGTGCTGGCCCGCGGCCTGTCTGTTACGGCGCTGCGGCGTGATCGACCGGCCGAACGCCCGCTCCTCGCATACGGAGCCCACGGTGCGTGGAGGCGGAGTGGCGATCATCGTCACGATCCTCGGCGGGCTGTGCGTGCTGGGGGCGGGCGCCGAAAACGAGCTGGTCGGCCGGCAGGCCTGGGTGTTGGCGGCGGGGGTGCTGTTGCTCGCGCTCGTCTCTTTCATCGACGACCTGCGCTCGGTCGGCGCGGCCAGCCGCTTCGGTTGCCACGGCGCGGTGGCGATCGCTCTCCTTTGGGTGTTGGGCGTGCCGGACACGGGACTGACGGGCGTGGCGGCGACCGTGGCGGGTGGCGCGCTGTGCGTGGTGGGTTTTTTGTGGGTGGCCGGCTACACCAACGCGTTTAATTTCATGGATGGCATCAACGGCTTGGCGGCCGGGCAGGCCACGCTGGGGGGGCTCGGCACCGCGGGCTTGGCGCTGGCGGCGGGGCTGCCCGTCTCGCATCCGGTGGTGGTGCTTTCCTTGGTCGCCGCCGGCGCCGCGGCCGGGTTTTTGCCGCACAATTTTCCCCGCGCCCGGATGTTCATGGGGGATGTGAGCAGCGCTCCGCTGGGCTGCCTGCTCGCGGCCCTGGGGTGGTGGCTGGCCAACTCGGCGGGTTGGCTCTGGCTCGTGCCGGTGGGCTTGCTGCACGCGAACTTCGTCTTGGACACGGGCGTCACGCTCGTGCGCCGGGTCGTGCGCGGAGAGCGTTGGCACGAGGCGCACCGGGAGCATTTTTATCAGCGGCTGATCCGTTCGGGGAAGAGCCACGCGTTTGTGAGCGGCTGGGAGCTGGGCTTGCAGGGGGCGGTGGCGCTCGTGGTGATCGGCGCCGCGCGGCTGCAGAGCGTGGTCGGCTGGGGTGTGGCGGTGGGCTTTGTGATCGCGCTTTGGGGCGTCTTCTTTGTTTTTGCCGAGCGCCGGTTCCGGGCGGTCGCCGCCCCGGAGTCCCGCCGCTGACGGGACTGGCAGGTCCTTTTTCTCTTCAATCGCTCGTTCATGTCTTCCGCGCCTGATCTTCTCCGTCTCGTAAACCAAGTGCTCGCGAACAAGCGGCGGCCCGCGGTCGCGCGTCTTCCGTCGGAGACGAGGCTGCGCGAGGATCTCGGGTTTGATTCGCTGGATCTGGCGGAGCTCACCGTGCGGATCGAGGAGGCGCACGGGGTGGATGTTTTTGAGAAGGGCGTGCTGCGCACGGCGGGGGAGATCGAGGCGCGGCTGGGGCGTGCGGCATGCGCCGACGCGCGGCAGTCGGAGGATTGATTTCATTCGCTCGTCGATTCGGGCTTCTCAACGCGAAGATCGCCAAGGTCCGCGAAGAACAAGCGAGTTCAGAATCAGGACCGTGCACTTTCTGGCCGGGCCTTTTCTTCGCGTGTCTTCGCGGGAAAATTCGCAGGCGGCGAGCCGAGTCTCGCCGTCGAAAGCGGTGCCGAGGCACCGCACTCCAAAGGGGGATGCGGACAACGGCGGCTCGACTTCCGCCACGCGGCTATCTCGATAGCCGCCCATGCAAGACCTCTTCTTTCACGATCCGGCGAGGGGGGAGCGCATCTCCTACGCCGATTTGTGGAGCGAGGTCTCGGCGCCGGAGGTCGCGCAGGCTCCGCTGGTCCGGCCGGGCACGGCGGGGGAGGCGGTGCGTGCGATCGCGAAGGCGGTGCTGCTGCGGCGGGCGCTCACCTTGTTTGACTCGGATTTCAGCGACGCGGAGTCGGCCGCGCTGGGCGGCACGGCGGCGGCCTTGGCGGCGCGAGGCCATGGGCGCGGCGTGCCGGAGCGCGATTTGGCGGCGGCGCTCGAGGCCGCGCGGCGCGAGCCGGGGTTTCGGCTCACGCTGTTTACCTCGGGCACGACCGGGCGGCCGAAGAAGGTGACGCACGATCTGGCCGGGCTCACCCGGATGCTGCGGGTGTCCTCGCGCCACGTCGCCAGCGTGTGGGGGCTCGCCTACAATCCGACGCATATCGCGGGCGTGCAGGTGGTGTTGCAGGCGCTGTTTAATCGCAATCCGCTCGTGCACCTTTTCCAGGCTGCGCCGGAGCGGGTGGTGGAGTGGGTGCGGGAGGCGGGCGTCACCCATCTCTCCGCGACGCCGAGTTTTTATCGGTTGCTGCTGCCGCAGGCGACGGTCCTGGGTTCGGTGCGGGCCGTGACGCTCGGAGGAGAGCGGGCCGGCGCCGGGCTGCTGGCGGAGCTGGCAAAACTGTTTCCGGCGGCTCGGATCCGAAACCTCTACGCCTCGACCGAGGCGGGCACGCTTTTCGAGGCGGAGGGAGAATGGTTTGTCGTGCCGGAGGCGCTGCGCGACCGGGTGCGGATCGAGGAGGGCGGGCTGACGGTGCACCGCTCGCTGCTGGGCACGCTGGATGGCGGCGAGGATGGCGGCGAATGGTTTGCCACGGGCGATCTCGTGGAGCGCGCTTCGGGGGAGCCGCTGCGGTTTCGGGTGCTCGGGCGGGAGCAGGAAGGGGTGAGCGTGGGCGGGCACAAGGTGAACCCGGCGGAGGTGGAGGAGGTGCTGACGCGGTGCCCGGGCGTGCGCGAGGCGCGCGTGTTTGGGCGGGCGAACTCTGTCTTGGGGCAGATCCTCTGCGCGGAGGTGGTGGCCGGGGCGGGCTTCGCCGAGGCCGAGGCGAGGGCGTGGTTGGCCGAGCGCTTGCAGCCGGTGAAGGTGCCGCGCGTGTTCAAGGTGGTGCCGGCCATTCGGCGCACGCGCACGGGCAAGGTGGCGCGGGGGGCGCCGTGATGAGGGGGCGTGGGCGATGCGTCGCAGGTCGCATGTCGTCAGGGCGAAAATCGAATGCTCGCGCCGAGGCGCGCGGTGACGACTTCCGGCTTTGGACCCAGGACTTGGAGGCGCGGGGAGTGGTCGTTTGACAGGGGCTCGCGGACGTTCTCTGCGAAAGTAGCTCAGTTTTACCGAGCCCCCACGGTTCGTGGTCTCCGTCTTGGCAACGTGGATAACGTGACGCTCTTGGCGTCCGTGACCAAGCATATGGGAACGGTGGAAACCGTCCTGCTGCAGCCTGGGCGCGTGGAATTTGGGCGAGCATTTCTGGCGGTGCATCCATAGCGATTTCCCTCGTGGGGGCGCCGGCCTTCTGGCCGGCCGGCGATCGGATCGCTTGGGAGCTGGAAGCTTCCGCTGCTTTGGGCGCGTGCCGGCGCGCGCGTGTTTCCGAGGCCCCTTCTCGTTCAAAAATGTGCGTGTGTTTTAGGCCAACAGCGGTGCCAAATTTCGTCCGTCACCCCATGTCCAAAAACATCCTCGTCACCGGAGTTTCGCGCGGGCTCGGCCTCGCCATCGCGCGGGCGGTCTTGGAGGCGGGCTGGTCTCTCTTCGGCGTGAGCCGCACCCGCTCGCCGGAGTTTGATTCGCTCGCCGCGGCGCATCCCGGGCGCGTGCATTTTTTCGCCCACGATCTGGCCGATGCCGACGGCGTGCGCACGCGCGTGTTTAAGGAATTCGTGGGACTCGACACGCCCCTGCACGGCTTCGTGAACAACGCCGCGGTGGCCTACGACGACCTCGTCACCAACCTCGAGCTCGAGCGACTGGAGGCGATGTATGCGGTGAACGTTTTCGCGCCGATGATGGCGACGCGGCAGGCGATCCGGAACATGCTGCTGCACGGCGGGGGCGGCTCCATCGTGCATGTCTCCTCGATCAGCGCGCATACCGGCTACAAGGGCCTCGCGATGTATGCCTCGACCAAGGGCGCGCTGGAGGCGTTTTCCAAAAACACCGCGCGCGAGTGGGGCGAGCGAGGCATCCGCTCAAATTGTGTCGTGGCGGGATTCATGGAGACCGACATGAGCGGCGCCCTGGGAGAAGAGCAGCGCCGCCGCATCTTCGAGCGCACGGCGCTCAAGCGACCCGTAGCGCTGGAATCCGTCGCGGCCACCTGCGTGTTTTTGCTAGGGGGGGAATCTTGCTCGATCACCGGGCAAAACGTGGTTGTGGATTCCGGGGTGTTTTGAACAGTTGGTAAAAGCATGAAGCAACTGATTATCATCGGGGCCGGCGGCCTCGGGCGGGAGGTCTTGGCTTGGGCGCGGGAATCGGCGGGGCACGGGGTGAACTGGGTGATCAAGGGCTTCCTCGACGACAATCTCGACGCGTTTGGTGGACGTCGTGTGCCGGCGCCCTTGCTGGGACGGCTGGCGGACCATCGGCCGGCGCCCGACGAGGTGTTTGTTTGCGCAATCGGCGCGCCGTCGGTGCGCCGTAGGTGTTGCGAGCAGATCGAGGCGCGTGGCGGGGCGCTGATCACGCTGGTGCATCGCACGGCGGTGCTGGGCGACGAGGTGCGGATCGGCGCGGGCTCGATCCTTTGCCCCTATACGGTGGTCTCGGGCTACAATCGCATCGGCAAAGGGGTGGTGATCAACATGCACTCCACGGTGGATCACGACGCCCAGATCGGCGATTGGGTGCAGATCAACTGCCACTGCGACATCACGGCGGACGTGCAGGTGGAGGAAGAAGTCTGGTTCAGCAGTCATGTCGCGGTGGCGCCGCGCCTGCGCATCGGGAAGCGGGCCTATCTGGGAATCGGGGCGGCGGTCTTGCGCGACGTGGAGGCCGATGAAAAGGTGTTTGGCGTGCCGGCGCGTCGCGTCGAGTGACCGGGGCGCAAGCCCCCCTTTTTTGATGAAGCCTGGAAAAATCGCGATGATCGCCGTGGCGGCGCTGGTGTTGACCAGCGGCTTGGCGATGCAGTTTCTGCATGTGCCGAACGTGAAGGACGGCCAGCTCGGCGGCGGTGTGGCCTCCGGCCAGCTCGCGCAGGTCTTGCCGATGCAGGCGGGCCCATGGACCGGGGCGGACGAGCCCCTCGGCCCCAACGAATCGGTGAGCGACGCGGCCTCTCGCATCCTCAACTTCGACGACTACGTCTTCCGCACCTTCCGCTCGGGCGGGCGCTCGATCAGCGTCTATATCGCCTACTGGGCGCCGGGGCGGATGCCGACGCACAAGGTGGCCTCGCATACGCCGGATCGCTGCTGGGTGGAGAACGGCTGGACGATTCGAGACGCGCGTTTTGGCGTGCCGGTGGAGGCCGCAGGCTCCGATTTTAAGCGCGGCGAGTGGCGCCTCTTTCATCCTCCCGGCTCCACGCGCGACCAGTTTGTCGTGTATTGGCACCTGGTGGGCGACGAGCTCTACGACTACGGCGCGCGGCTCAACACCAAGCCGCATCCGGTGAAGTGGGTGCGCGATTCGCTGGCCTACGCGATGAAGGGCAGCGAGGGGCAATATTTTATTCGTCTCACGAGCGACCAGCCGATCGAAGACTTCTTCAAGGACCCCTCGTTGTCGGAGCTCTGGCGTGCGCTGGGAAAACTGGGCTTGGCCAATCCGCCCGGCGGCGTCGCGCCCGGCGCGTAAGAAGCGGTGCGATGAAGGAGCCCATACGTCACCTGACTCTTGAACGGGCCGGGCAATGGAAATTTGGAGTGCGGCGCCTCGGCGCCGCCTTGGACTCTCCGCCTGAAAGCGGAGCCGAGGCTCCGCACTCCAAAGGCTCGGCCGCGCGGGCGCTTGGCTGGGGGGCGGTCGCCTGGCTGTCGGCCTTGGCGGGCGCTCTATCGGCGAGCCCTGAACGGCAGATCCCGCATGAGCGGCTGCGCGATCAGATGGCCGGCGGGCCCGCGCCGCTGCTCGAACGTTGGTTTATCCCCACCGAGCTCGGCCACGAGCCGGGTCTGCCCCCGCCGGAGCCGGGACCACGTGCTTTTCGGAGTCGCAGACTATGGGCGAGCGATCGACACGATGGAGGCGAGTGGGCCGCGAAAAATCAGCTCATTTGGGAGGGGCAGCAGTTTTCCCATAATCTGAGCCGGGTTTTCCCGCCGGCTCTCTTTGACGAGCGGCCCGAGTTTTTCCCGTTGATCGGAGGGGAGCGCTGGCGGCCGGGATCGGCGGGGCCGGTGAACTGGAATCCCGATCTCGGCGAGGAGGCGGTCGCGGAGCACGCGGCCGAGGCCGCACGGCGGCACTTCGCCGCCGATCCCAAGGCCTGGTCCTTCGCGCTCGGGACCAACGACGGCCTGCGCTACGGCGAATCGCCCGCCACGCTCCGCTGGGTGTATCCACCGCGCTACTACCGCGGCCGGCCGGACTACTCCGACCTGGTCTTCAATTTCATGAACCGCGTGGCGGAGCGGATGGCGCCGGATTATCCCGACCGCCATCTCGGCGCGCTCGCCTACTACTGGGCGGAGCAGGTGCCTTCGTTTCCCGTGCATCCGAAGGTGATGCCCTTCCTCACCGCCGACCGCAGCCAGGGCTATGATCGCGCCTTCCTGCGCGAGGAGGAGGCCTTGCAACGGCGCTGGGCCAAGGCGGGGCCGGAGCGGCTGGGAATCTACGACTACATCTACGGCCACGGCTTTCTCGTGCCGCGCATCCACACCGCGCTGCTCGCGCGGCACCTGCGCCATGCGCGCCGGGCGGGCTTCTCCGACTATTTCGCCGAGACAAGTCCGCACTGGGGGCTCGACGGTCCCCAGCCCTGGCTGGTCGCGCAGTTGCTGCTCGATCCGGAGCAGGACGCGAAGGCTCTTTTGCGGGAATACTACACGCGGTTTTTCCGGGACGCGGCCGTTCCGATGCGGCGTTTTTTCGAACTCTGCGAGCGGCGCTGGATGACGCAGGAGGGGCCCGTCTTTTGGCTTAAGCACTACCGCAACGACAGCCAGACAAGCCTCTACCCCCCCGAGGTGCGCCGTGCCTTGCGGGCGATGCTCGACGAGGCCGCGCGCGCGGTAGCGGAGGACCCGGTGGCGCTCGCCCGCGTGCGCCTGACGAGCGAGGCTTTTCGCGTAAGCGAGCGTTACGCGGAGATGGTCGAGCGGCGCGAGGCGCTCGCCCGCGCGCTGCTCGCGGCGATGAGCCGGGAGGCGGATGGGGACCGGACACGGGTCGCGCGCCTGCGCGAGGAGGATCGCGGGGCGAGGCGTGCCTTCAAGGCGGAGCTTGCGGAGGTGCAAGCCGCGACGCCCCTGGCGCTCGGCCGGGTGCATATCGACGATGTGTTGCGCAGCGACTGGGGGCCTTCGGCGGACTGGTGGCTGGGCGGGGGCGGGAGTCGCGCGGGGGCGGCGGAGATGCTTCCGAACCCGCGTTGGATGGGGCCGTTTAGCCCCGAACTCAAAATCGCCGGGCTGCTCTACGAGCCCGCCATGCCGGCCGGGTGGGCCTCGCGCACCGAGCCTGCGGAAGGTCTGGTGGCCGAGTGGCGGGACGACGGATCGGGACGGGGCTTGCTCCGGCTGGAGAACGTGAAGCTTGGCGAATTCCGCACTTTCGCGCTGGTGCCGGCGACGGGCGAGGGGGTCTTTTCCCTGCCGTTTGAAGGCCGCATGAGCCCGTGGGCGCGCTTGCTCGTGCACGCGGCTTGGTTTGACGAAAATCAGCGGCGTCTGGGGCCCGCGGGCGGGGTGATCCTGCCGGCGGGCGAGTGGCGCGACGGGGTGCTGCCTCTGGCGCTTGGGGTGAAACCGCCGGAGGCGAGCGGCGTCCTCTGCGTCGTGGCCGTGCTCGATCAACAAGCCGGGGACTGGTTGGAAATCCGGCCTCCTTCGCTGCGTTGGTGGACGCACGGTGCGCGCGCGGCGGGGGTTTTCCCTGTGGAGGTTTCCCCGTAGGCACGCCTAGCGGTGCTTTTCCGCGCTTCGTGCTCGCACTTCTCTCCCGGAAATCACCCCATTTTATCCGACATCCCCCATGTCCGTTCCCCGCATTTTTCTTTCACCTCCCCACATGAGCCTCCACGAGATGCCCTTGGTGGAAGGGGTGTTCGCGAGCAACTGGGTGGCCCCGGCCGGTCCGGCTTTGGAGACCTTTGAGAAAGAGTTCGCGGCCAAGGTGGGCGCAAAGCACGCCACCGCGGTCGTCTCCGGGACGGCGGCGCTGCATCTTGCCTTGCAGGTCGCGGGCGTCGGCCCCGGAGACGAGGTGGCGTGCTCCACCCTGACCTTTGTGGCGAGCGCCAATCCGATTCGCTATCTCGGCGCGACCCCGGTTTTTGTGGATAGCGACGACGGGAGCTGGAATCTCGATCCCGGCCTGTTGGAAAACTTCTTCCGCAAAAGGCGGGAGGCGGGGCGGCTGCCCAAGGCCTTGGTGCTCGTGCATCTTTACGGGCAGGCGGCGGACATCGCGCCGATCGCGAAGCTATGTGACGAGCACGGAGTCATCTTGGTCGAGGACGCCGCCGAAAGTTTGGGCGCAACCTATCAAGGGCGGCACCCGGGAACCTTCGGGCGTTGCGGGATTTTTTCTTTCAACGGAAACAAGATCATCACCACCTCGGGCGGCGGCATGCTTGTCTCCGAGGATCCGCGATTGGTGGAGGAGGCGCGCTATCTGGCCACTCAGGCGCGGGACCGTGTAAACTACTACCAGCATTCCCAGATCGGTTACAATTACCGGCTGAGCAACGTGCTCGCGGCGATCGGCATCGGACAGCTTCGCGTTTTGGAGCAAAGGGTGGAGGCGCGGCGCCGTATCTTTGAGCGCTACGAGGCCTTGCTCGGCGGGCTGCCTGGCCTCTCTTTCATGCCGGAGGCGAAGCATGGCCGCTGCTCGCGTTGGCTCACCTGCGTGCAGATCGATCCCGTGCGATTCGGTGTGGATCGCGAGGCGGTGCGGCTGGCCTTGGAGGCGAAGAACATCGAGTCGCGGGCCGTTTGGAAGCCTCTGCATATGCAGCCGATTTTCGCGGCTTGCGAGACGGTGGGCGGGGCGGTGGCCGAACGACTTTTTGCGCACGGGCTGTGCCTGCCCTCCGGCTCGGCCATGAGCGACGCCGACATCGAACGCGTCGCCGAGGTGGTGCGGGCTTGCGCGCGGCCTTGAAAAACCGCCCGCCGCCTATCGGCCGGTTCTTTCGGGTCTTTTGACGCAAAGAACGCCACGGCCTGCGAAGAGCATACCAACACGTTTTGATTCTAAAGTGCGCAGTGGGAACCGCGGATTTCACGGATGTTCATGGATGGCAGAATCTTGAGGAGAAACTCAGTTTCACCCGTAAGCCAAATCCGGCAGTAGAAACCGCAGATTACGCAGATGAGCGCAGATTTTAAGACATTGCTGACCTTGGCACGATCACCTCGGGGGAGAGTTGAGCTACCGGGGTCATTTATACTCGGAATTTTATCTGCGCTATCTGCGTAATCTGCGGTTAACCGCCGCCGGTATTTCGCGGCGAGCCGAGGCTCGCTGACCAAAGCGAAGCCGAGGCTTCGCACTCCAAAGGGCGCGCTTTCGTGTTTTACCCGGGTTTGTGGATTCTTTTACCTCGCCCGCTTGGCCTCTACCCTCACCCGGGCATGAAACGCGTGTTCGACCTGATCCTTGTTCTCCTCAGCCTGCCGCTTTGGGGACCGTTGCTGCTGGTCATCGCGCTGCTCGTCCGGGTGAAGCTCGGGGCGCCCGTGTTTTTTCGGCAGCGGCGGCCCGGGCTCCACGGGCGGATTTTTGAGCTGATCAAATTTCGATCAATGCGAGACGCCTCGGACGCGCAGGGGCGGCCGCTGCCCGACACGGAGCGGCTCACGCCCTTCGGCCGGGTCTTGCGGGCCTCCTCGCTCGATGAGTTGCCCGAGCTCTGGAACGTGCTCCGGGGCGACATGAGCCTCGTGGGGCCGCGCCCTCTGCTGGTCGAGTATCTGCCGCGCTACACGCCGGAGCAGGCGCGGCGGCACGAGGTGCGCCCGGGGCTCACGGGTCTGGCCCAGGTGAAGGGGCGCAACGCCTTGTCGTGGGAGGACAGATTTCGCTGGGACGTGCATTATGTGGACAACCGAAGCCTTTGGCTCGACGTCCGCATCATCGCGATGACCCTGCTCAAGGTCCTGCGCCGCGACGGCATCAGCGCCGCCGGCGAGGCCACCATGCCCGAGTTTCGCCCGGCGGCCTCCGATTCCAGCTCCACTTCCACCACACCCACATGAAAGCTTCGGTCTTTAGCGCCGCCAGCAACCAGCGCGCGCTCCTCGTCGGTCTCCTTTACACCTTGATCCTGTGTGGATCGCACTGGGCTTCTTGGGAACTCCGCTTCGACTTTGCGGTGCCGGAGAATCTCCAGACGGAGCGGCTGGGCTCCCTGCTTCCCCTCGTGGCGGTGAAGCTACTCCTCCTCGTCGTGTTACGGCAGTTTTCCTCGATGCTCACCTACTTCAGCCTGCCCGATTTGCTGCGGGTGGTGCTGGCGATGAGCACGGCTTCCTTTGGCGCCTTTCTCTTCGGCGTGTTTGCCCGGAGCGAGTTCACCCTCCCGCGCGGTGTCTTGCTGATCGACCTCATGTTGTCGGTCGCGGCGATCTGCACCTTCCGGCTCGCGCTTCGTGTGCTGCGCGAGCAGCGCACCGGGCCGACGGCCAAGGCGCGGTCGCGCAAGCGCGTGGCCATCGTGGGCGCGGGCAATGTCGGCGCGAGCCTCGCGCGCGAGTGCGCCAGCGGGCGCGCCCGCGGGCTGCAGCCAGTCGTCTTCATGGACGACGATCCGCAGAAGCGCGGCGGCTTCGTGCACGGCCTCCGCGTGGCGGGCCGGCCCGACGAGGTGGAGGCGATCCGTGAGCGATATCGTTTCGATCATGTGATCCTGGCCATCCCCGGCGCGTCCGAGAAGCGGGTGCGCGAGATCATCACGCTCATGGCGGCTCAGGGCCTCGCGGTGGACACCGTGCCCTCGATCGACGATCTCACCTCCGGTCGGGTGAAGGTGAGCAAGATCCGCCCCGTGGACGTGGAGGACCTGCTGGGGCGCGAGGCGGTGCAGCTCGACAGCGAAGGCATCGCGGCCTCGGTGAAGGACCACGTGGTCATGGTGACGGGTGCGGGAGGCAGCATCGGCGCCGAGCTCTGCCGGCAGATCGCTGTCTGCAACCCCTCGCGCCTGCTGCTCGTCGAGCAGAGCGAGGCGGCGCTTTTCGTGATCGAGCAGGAACTCGTCGGCGCGGGCTTCGGCGGGATCATCCAGCCGGTGGTGGCGGACATCCTTGATCGTCCGCGCATCCGGCAGGTGCTCGAGCGCTACAAGCCCGCGCGCATCTTTCACGCCGCCGCGCACAAGCACGTGTTTCTCATGGAGCGCCAGCCGGCCGAGGCGGTGAAGAACAACTCGCTCGGCACCCTGGCCTTGGCCGAGGAGGCCGTGGCCCATGGCGTGCAGACCTTCGTCTTCATCTCCACCGACAAGGCGATCAACCCCACCAGCGTGATGGGCGCCTCGAAGCGCCTCGCGGAGCTGGCCCTGCGCCAGCTCCACGTCTCGGGGCAGGCCGGCCGCACCCGCATGATGGCGGTGCGCTTCGGCAACGTGCTCGGATCCTCGGGCAGCGTGGTGCCGATCTTCAAACGGCAGATCGCCGAGGGCGGTCCGGTGACGGTGACGCATCCGGAGGTGACGCGCTACTTCATGACGATTCCCGAGGCGGTGGGGCTCGTGCTCCAGGCGAGCGTGCTCGGCGAGGGCGGCGAGATCTTCGTTCTCGACATGGGCAACCCGGTGAAGATCGCCGATCTCGCGCGGCAGATGATCCAGTTGTCCGGTCTGGAGCCCGACGTGGACATCGAGATCAAGTTCACCGGCCTGAAGCCGGGCGAGAAGCTCTACGAGGAACTGCAGCACCACACGGAGTCGCACGTGCCGACGACGCATCCCCGGATTCGGAAATTTGTGGCCTCCTCGGAATCCACGCTGGGCGGCGTGCACGAGGCCTTGGTGGGCTCGGTGCCGAAGCTCCACACGTGGGAGCCCAACGACATCAAGAGCTGGTTGAACCAGCAGATTCCGGAATACACCCCCTACGTCGAGTAGCCGGCGTGGGAGCGGTGGCGCCGCAGGCGCTTTGGAGTGCGAAGCCTCGGCTTCGCTTTCGACGGCGAGCCTCGGCGCGCCCGCGGTTTAAACCCGGATCGGCACGGATTCGGGAGTTTAACCATAACGCAGAGGTTCACGGTTTACGTCAGTGCGAGGGCGCGCTCGATTTTACCCGTCATGCCCACACCCGCGTCCACCTCGGTCGCTTCGCCCGCCGCCTCCGCCACGCGGCGCATCTTGGGAGTGGAGTTTTTCGTGGGGACGATCGAGGAGGCGACGGAACGGGCGCTCGCGGGCGGGCTGGTGGTGGCGCCTTCCGCCCCGGGGCTGGCGGTGGATTTGTTGCGCTCCGAGGCGTATCGGGAAGCGCTGACCACGGCCGATCTCGCGATCACCGATTCCGGCTACATGGTGCTGCTTTGGCGGGCGATCACGGGCGAGCGGCTGCCGCGGCACTCGGGCCTGAAACTCATCCGCGCGGTGCTGGCCCGTGAGGAGTTGAAGGCGTCGGGCGCGATTTTTTGGGTGATGCCGTCTGAGCAGGAGTCGGCGCGAAACCTCGCCTGGCTGCGCGCGCAGGGTTTCGCGGTGAGCGAAGCCGACACCTATGTGGCGCCGCATTATCCGCCGGGGCCGATCTGTGACGCGGCCTTGCTGGCGCGGCTCGCGGCGCGTCGCCCTCGCGTGGTCATGCTCGCGATCGGCGGCGGCGTGCAGGAGCGGCTCGGCCTCGGCCTTCGGGCGCGGCTGGGCTATCGACCAGGCATCCTGTGCCTCGGGGCCGCCATCGCCTTCCTCACCGGGGGGCAGGCGAACATACCGCCTTGGGCGGATCGGCTGATGCTGGGCTGGTTGCTGCGTCTCCTTTCCGGTCCGCGAAAATTCTGGCGGCGCTATTGGGACGCGATCCCGCTCGCCCGCATCCTCTGGCGCCACCGCGATCGGTTGCCCGAATTACGCGGCTAGAGCGGATCGGTGCGCTCTAAAATTTTGGACCACAGAAACCCGTGGTTGGTTTGGCCTGCGTTTTTGGGTTCAGACTTTGAACCGCGGATGGCGCGAATGGTCGCGGATAATACCGATGGCTGTGAAGAACCAGACCTTTGGAAGTCTGAAATTTGACCACAGATCGCACAGCGAAGAACGGGCCGAACAACGCAGAGCCTGATCCTGAACTCGGTTTGTTCTACCGACGGCTGTAAAGAACTAGGCTTTTAAAGCCGGAATTTAACCACAGATGGCACAGATATCACGGATAAGAAGCAGGACGTTCCCCAGTCATTATCCGCGCCCATCCGCGTGATCCGCGGTTAAAGTCCTGCCTTTGCCCCATCTGTGTCCATCCGTGTAATCTGTGGTTAAAGTCTGATCTCACGCGGGGGCCTAGGGCGTGAGGCGGCGGGCGGCGGCCTGGGCGCGGAGGCAGAGTTCGGCGGCCTTGAAGACGTGGCGCTGCGTCATCGCTTTTTCGGTGCGGTTGAGGCTGTCGAGGATCAGCTCGCCAAAGTAGCGGAAACCCACCTTGCCGGCGACGTGGATGTGGTGTTCGCCGGTGTCGTCCACCAAGTAAACGTGGTCGCCCGTCTTCTCGCGGCCCACCTCGACGTATTTGCGCAGCTCGATGTAGCCCTTGGTGCCGAGGATCGTCATGCGGCCGTCGCCCCAGGTGCTCAGGCCCTTGGGCGTGAGCCAGTCCACGCGGATGTAGTTGGTCGCGCCGTTGTCGCCGACGAGGTTGGCCTCGCCGAAATCCTCGAGCTCGGGATACTCGGGGTTGGCGTAGTTGCCGACGGCGGCGTTGGTCACGGTGGCATCGGTCGCGCCGGTGAAGGTGAGGAATTGCTCAAACTGGTGGCTGCCGATGTCGCAGAGGATGCCGCCGTATTGCTCCTTCTTGAAAAACCAGTCGGGACGCGAGGGGGCGTTGAGGCGGTGCGGGCCGAAGCCGATCACCTGGACAACCTTGCCGATCGCGCCCTGTTGCACGAGGTCGGTGGCATACATGGCCGACTCGACGTGGAGGCGTTCGCTGAAATAGCAGGCGTATTTGCGGCCGGTGCGGGCGACGACCGCCTTGGCCTGATCGAGCTGGTCGAGCGTGGTGAAGGGCGTCTTGTCGGTGAAGTAATCCTTGCCGGCCTCCATGACTTGGCAGCCGAGGGGGCCGCGGAGATTCGGGATGGCGGCGGCGGCGACGAGCTTCACCTCGGCGTCCTCGAGGATCTGGTCGAGCGAGCGGGCGACCTTGGCGCCGGGATAGCGGGCGGCCATGGCCTCGGCCTTGGCGGTGTCGGCGTCGAAGATCCACTTGAGCACACCGCCGGCCTCGGTGAGGCCGTTGCACTGGCCGTTGATGTGGCCGTGGTCGAGATTGGTGGCGGCGAAGACGAATTCGCCGGGTTTCACCACGGGCTGCGGTTTGCCCTGCGGGGCGTAGTTCATGCCGTCGGATTTCTGGCTCATGGCGGAGGATGGGTCGAAGGGAAGGGGGCGGAAGGTGAAAACCGCACACTGGGGCGACCCAGGAGCGCGGCTAAGGGCCTGAAACTGCAAACAGTTTCCGCGGCGCCTGTGGCGCCTGCGGCGCCAGTTGAAGAGGGAAGCTGAAGTTTAAGAGCTATTCCGTTCGGACTTTTTAACGCGAAGACCGCCAAGGTCCGCGAAGAGCAAACCGAGTTCATGGAATCGAGGCTTTGCGTTCTTCGGTCCGTTCTTCGCGTCTTCGCGCTAAAATCTTAACTGTCTATGCTTTCGTGGGTTAGAAGACTGTCGCTTCGCTCGAAACGTAGTCCCTTGTTGATCGCCCGATTCTTCGCGGTTCTTCGTGAGCTTCGCGGTTAAAATCTGCATCCGTGTCCATCCGTGCCATCCGTGGTTCAACGGAACCGGCAGGCGGCGCGCCGAGGCTCGCCGTCGAAAGCGAAGCCGAGGCTTCGCACTCCAAATTTTAACGCGAAGACCGCCAAGGTCCGCGAAGAGCAAACCGAGTTCAGGGAATCGAGGCTTTGCGTTCTTCGGTCTGTTCTTCGCGTCTTCGCGCTAAAATCCAAGAGCTTTGGCGTGTTTTGGGACAGCCGTGGGCAAACATCCGCGCCGGTCTGCCCTTCGTGGTTCTTCGCGTCCTTCGCGGTTAAAAATCCAAACCGGTGACGCTATTCGCGGATGGGGCCGGCGCCTCAGGCCACGATGGCGATGCCGTTGGGCTCCAGCTCGAGCAACTCGTCCGCGCTCAAGGCGCGGTCCGCCAAAAGCTCGCGGCGCGCGTTGGCGGGCGGCGGGATGCGCACCGCCTCGTCGCGGTGGTTGATGAGCACGCGCAGCAGGCGGCCGTCGGCGTGCACGCGCTCCACCACCTCCACGCCGGGCGTGGTCGAGATCGGCGCGGGCAGCGCTCCGAGGCGGGCGAGCAGCGGCATCAGCGCGGCCTCGGTGAATTCGCGCGTGAGGTAGGCGCCGACGTAGAGCACCTGGCCGCGGCCGAGGGCCCGGCGGGTGATGGCGGGCGAGCCGGCGAGGTGGCGCGTGGTCCAGCGCGCGACAACCTCCGTGCCCGCGGCGGCGTCGGGCACGAGTTGCTCATACCACAGGGTGGTCGGCGTATCCGTATCGACTCCGTCGATACGCAAGGCGAGCGGGCGGCGCTCGGGTTTGTTCTGGCGGCCGTATTCCTCGACGCTCGCGCCTACCAGGCCGCGCAAGCAGCCAGGGAGCGTGTCGGGGACGACGTTGCTGCGCAGATCTCGGCAGGCCGTGCGCGCGCCGACGACGAGCGTGCCGCCCTCGTGGACAAACTTTTCCAGGGCCGGCACCCAGGCGGGGTCGAAGATCGCGAAGTGGGGGACGACGTAGAGCTTGAGGCCCGCGAGCGAGTCGGCGGGGTGCACGACGCCGACGGCGTGGCCGGCGCGGAAGAAGGCCCCGTGGACGACCTCGGCCATGTTCTTGGGCGAAGGCAGGCCGTGGGAGATGGGCTCGTGCCCGTGCTGCACGGCGAAATCGGCGCCGGCCACGCCGACGGCGATGCGCACGGTGGAGCCGAGCAGCTCGCGACCCACGCGGGCGAGCTCGGCGCCGAGCCGCGCGGCTTCGCGGTAGCGGCGGCGGGGCACGTTGTCGTGGTCGAGGATGCCTTCCCAATACTCCTCGGCGCCGAAGCGGCAGGAGCGTTCGCGGAAAAAGAGCAGGCCGTCGGCGCCGCGGGCGATGCTGGTCCAGGCCATGCGGCGCATCTCTCCCGGCTCGGGCTTGTCGTGGAAATAGTTGCCCTGGCCGCCCGCGCCGGACTGCTGCTCGAGGATGAGGAAGTGGCCGGAGTAGGCGCGGGTATGGTCGAGGTTGAAGGCGTGGCCGTCGGCGCGGGTGAGCGGATCGTAGTCGAAGAGCGGATACGAATCGTAGCCGAGGAAATCGAGGTCGCGGGTGAATTCTCCGCGGAAATCGATGGAGCCGAAGCATCCGTTGTGGGTGACGAACCAGCGGGGCTGGGCGGCGCGGAGGATCTCCACCTGATCGCGCTGGAAGGCGGTGACGCCGTCGGAGAGGAAGCGCTGGTAATCGAGCCAGTGGGCGGGGTTGGCGTAGGTGGGGCGCCAGTTGCGGGGGAGCACGACGTCCTCGAAGCGCTCGTAGGTGTTGGCCCAGAAGGCGGTGCCCCAGGCGCGGTTCAGCGAGGCGATGTCGCCCCCGAAGCGGGCGCGCAGCCAGGCGTGCCAGGCGGTCTCGGTGGCGGCGTTGTAATCCTCGCGGAAGTGGCAGTGGAACTCGTTGTCGGTCTGCCAGCCGATGACGTGCGGGTTGTCGCGGTAGTGCTCCGCCATGGCGCGAGTGATCTTGCGGGAGTAGTCGCGGAAGATCGGGCTGAAGTGGCTGGCGTGCTGGCGCGAGCCGTGTTCCTGGCGGCGGCCGTCGGCGTCGATGCGGAGGACTTCTGGGTGGTCGCGGGTGAGCCAGCGCGGCGGGGTGGCGGTGGGCGTGCAGAGGATGGTGCGGATGCCGACCGCGCCCATGCGGGCGATGGTCTCGTCGAAGAGCGAGAAATCAAAGACGCCCTCGCGCGGCTCGAGGACGTCCCAGGCGAACTCGGCCATGCGGATCACGTTCCAGCCGGCGGCGCGAAAGAGCGCGGGGTCGCCGGCGCGCGTGGCGGCATCCCAGTGCTCGGGGTAGTAGGGCGAGCCGTAGAGAAACTCGCGCAGCGGGGTGGGGCGACGGTGGGAGAGGGGAGCGGAGGCGGACATGGGGAGGGCGGGGATAAGGGAGTGAGGGAATGAGGGAGTGGGGGAGTGAGGGCGGAGTTGATGGATATGCCTGGAGCTTTGGCTGGCGGCGGGAGGCGGCGAGAGATAGGAGTTGATCGGGATGCCCAAACGATTGACGAAAATGACCGATCCGACGCGGCACCGCCTGTGGGCGGAGCTGAGGGGGGATTCGCGGTTGGAGTCGCTGCGCTTCGGCGCGTTGGGCTGGGTGCCCCGCAAGGCGGAGCGCGTGGTCGGCGTGCAGGACAAGTTTGCGCTTTGCGTGCTGCGGGCGGGGTCGGCGGGCACGTTTTGGGACGAGGCCGCAGGGGCGACGCGGCGGGTGCGGGGGCCGGGCGTGTTTTTCGTGCGGCCGGGGGGCGGGCAGGACTATGGGCCGGCTGCGGATGCGGATCGTTGGCAGGAGTTTTATTGGATCGTGGAGGGGGAGCGTCCGCGCGAGTGGTTGCGGGCGGGGTGGTGGGATGAGCGGGCGTGTTTTTGGCCGGTGTCCGCGGCGCTGGCGGCGGAGGCCTGGGAGCTGTTTTGCGCCGCATCCCGTGCGCTCGAGCAGCGAGATGGCAGGGCCCTCGACCGGGCGAAGCTGGCCTTGGAGCGATGGCTGGCCGAGGGGCCTTGGGTGGCGGCGGCCAAGGACTCGCGCGCGGGGGAGTCGTCCATCGCGGGCGTGGTCGAGGCCTGGCGGCGCGATCTGGCGCGGCCCTGGTCCTTGCGCGAATGCGCGAAGGGAGCCGGCATGAGCTACACGCGCTTTCGGGCGCGTTTTGCGGAGGAGATCGGGCGGAGTCCGCACGCGCACCTCACGCGGCTGCGCCTGGAGTTGGCGAGGCGGTGGCTGCGGGCGACGGAGGAGCCGGTGAAGGCGATCGCGGTGCGCTGCGGGTTCTCCCGGGTGGAGCCGTTTATCCGGGCCTTCGCCAAGGCGCACGGCGAGACGCCCGCCCGCTGGCGCGCCGCGCAGGCGGCGAACAGCAAAAAAGCCCGGCTGTGAAGCCGGGCTCGGGGACTGGGGGGCGAATCCACGCCGGGTCGGTCAGTAGAACATGTGCACGTGGCGGTTGAGCACCTCGCCCTTTTTGAAGGTGCCCACGTGGCCGTCCACGAAGACCACGTTGAGCGTGTCGCCGGAGTGGCGGTAGCGGAGGTGGCCGCCGGTCGCGGGATCGACGTCGCCCGCGGTGGTGATGGGCTCGTGGGCGGCGCTGGCGTTGGTCGTCGTGCTGTCCGCGGCCGTGATGCTGTAGAAATTGGAGTGCGCGCCCCCATGCGCCTGCTGCGGCCCGTCCGCCATGAGGATGACCTCCGACGGACGCGGGATCGAGCCCATGCGGACCAGCTTTTTGGAACTGGCGCCGGTGCCGATGTCGGCTTCGTTTGGCATCACGCGCGGGTGGGCGGAGTAGGAGGAACGGTTGAAGTTGGCCTCGGTGGGAATGATCGTGCGGCTCGGGCAGACGGCCAGCCCGCTACGGGCGCCTTCCGCGATGTTGTTCCCGTTGCCGGTCGAGCCGAAATAGGGCCGGAGAAACTGCACCCAGACCTGGCCGCCGGCCTCGCCGCTCGGGCCCCCGGCGATCGCCTGGGTGGGCGGGTAGAAGCCGCGCTCGTTGCCATAGATCTGGATCGCAAGACCGATCTGGCGGAGGTTGCTCTTGCAAGCGGCGGAGCGCGCCGATTCGCGCACGCGGCCGACGGTGGGGATGATGATCGCGGCGAGGATGCCGATGATCGCGATCACGGTGAGCAGCTCGATCAGCGTGAAGCCGCGGGCGGAGGAGAGGAGGTGGGGACGGATCGGGGTCATGGGGGAATGAACGGACGATGATCCACGCGCACGGTGAACTCCACCCCCGCGAAAGTTAACCCGTTATACTGCGGCTGCCGTTTTCCACGTAGGCGCCTAACGCGTGAACCTCGGCGTAGCTCGCCGCGCTGCGCGTCCTGCCGTCATCAACGCCCCCGCCGCCCGGCGCCCCCTTTTGCCGTGCGCCAAACCCCCAACCCCCGAACCCCATGAAAAAAACCCACCGCAATCGACCGCGGGTGCTCGCTTTCGCGTGCGCCCTTCTCGCAGGAATCGGCCTCGGCCACGCAACCCTTCGCGCCGCGACCGCGGCGACCCTGCACGCCGAAATGGGAGCCGGCATCAATTACGGCCAATACTACGAGACGGATCGTTCGAATATCGCCAAGCTCCCGATCGACGCGTTGAAGTTCACGACGATCCGCCAGCATGGCTTCAAGCATGTGCGCATCCCGGTTTCGTGGGGTCTGCGCCTAGAATGGAAGGGCGCGGACGCTCGCGCGAGAGTTCACCGCGACTTTATGGACAGCGTGAAGATGTCCGTGGATCGGGCGCTCGACGCGGGCTTGATCGTGATCCTCAACACCCACCACGAAGACTGGTTTCAGAAGTATTACACCCTGGAGAACAACGCGCGTATCCGGCTGACGAACGGGAAATTCGAAATCGCGTCGCCGAGCCAGGGCGGCCGTCTCGCGCTCCATGTCTACGAGGACATCTGGCACCACATCGCGGAACGATTCAGGGGGCACGAGCGATACGAGAGATTGATATTCGAAGGGCTCAACGAGCCGCGGATCGCGGAAAACAGCACCCTCGGCGATTTCACGAACTCACAGGTGAACATTCTGAACCAGCAGATCTTCGGAATTGTTCAGACGTATCCCAATCAGGGCAATCGCCGCGTTTACATGATGACGGTCAACAACGCGAACAACGCCATGTCCTTCAAGCACCTCACCCTTCCCGAATATCTGAATTGGCCAGACGACCAAGTGCGGGACCAGCTCATGGTGACGATCCACTACTACCATAGCCAAGATTGGACGCACGCAGAGATCGCCGATAAGCCGAATTGGGGCACCGAGAAGGATTACGGACAGCTTATTGAACGCTTCAAGTGGATCACGCCCGATTTGCCGGACAAGTTCACCCCCGCCTCGTCAAAGCTCGTCGGAGTGAAGGTAAACATCGGCGAGTTTGGTATCCGGCACCAGAGGCCAAACGGCGCCGGCGCGAGCAACCGAAACCTGAGCTCCGTGCTCGAATGGTATCGCGTGGTTGCCGCCGCCGCCAAGCACCACGGCCACAGCTACACGGTGTGGTGCGACAACGGCTGGTTTCGCGTCTTCAACCGCAACGACGGCACCGGGGGCAGCTTTAACTGGGGAGATAGCTACCAGTCGGAGATCTGGAAAATGGTCACGCTGCACGAGAACCGGTGGCGGCTGAAGAGCGCGCTCAATTCGTCGTGGAATCTCGCGTCCTCGGGTCTTACGTGGTCGCCCTGGGTGCTCAAGAACGCGAGCGGGATTGATCAGTTTCAGCAATTCCAGTTCCAGGTGGATCCGGGAATAAAGCTGACGGAGGTGCGCGACAAGCTGCGCTACCCGGCGCTGCGAAACTTCGGAGCGGGCAAGTTCCTCGACGTCGAGAACGAGGGCAGCCCGGGAGATGGCAACGCGATCCGCAATCGCGACGGCGTGCTCGACTCGGCCCTCGACCACTACGTGGCGCTTGAACACGGCCCCGAGGGCGGCGGACGCTACTCGCTGACGATCCCGTTGCCGGCCCCGCTCTACCACGACATGCCCGGCGCACGCCGCGTAATCCGGGTGCCGGAAAACGCCGGCCCCGGCACCGCCGCCACGCTCTGGCGCTTCAGCGCGACCAACGCCACCGGCCAGCGCTGGCGCCTCGAGCAGGTGCGGTGACGGGCGCCAAAGCCCATGTTCCGGGCGGGAGCGTGCCGGCCACGGCGCGCTCCCGCCCCTGGAAGCGCGGTGAGGAAGGTTACAGCCATGGCGGCCAGCGTATTCAAAATGTGGTGACTATTCGGAGGACGGGCGAGGTCTGCCGTTCGGTATAACGCGTGAAGCTCGGCGCGGCTCGCCGCGCGGCCGCGCCCGCCGTCATCAATGCCTCGCCGCGCGGCCCGCCCCTTTGGCCGGCGGCTCAACCCCCAACCCAAAACCCCCATGAACATCCGCCTGCTCTCGCGGTCGCGCACCGTCGCGGCCCTCCTGCTCGCCGGTCTCGGCGCCTTCGTCGCCAAGCTCGACGCCTGGACCTCCCACCAGCTCCACGACATGATGGGTCGTGGCATCAACTACGGCCAATATTACGACAACCAAGGCCAACGCCACAACTCGACGCTCGGGGCGATCCCGCTCGAGCATTTCGAGGCCATCCGCGCCGCCGGCTTCAGCCACGTGCGCCTCCCGGTGACCTGGGGATACCGCATGTATTTCCCCTCCGGCTCAAGCGGCTCGCCCGCGGTGAAGAGCGCCTTCCTCGCCAGCGTGAAGGCCTCCGTGGACAACGCCCTCGACGCCGGCCTCGTGGTCATCCTCAACAGCCACCACGAGCGCTGGTTTCAATACTACTGGGCGGCCAAGGGCGACCAGCAGGACATCCGCCTGCGCGAGAGCGGCACCGAGCCGCACTCCGGCTCCAAGCCCTGGGACTACGTGCCCACCGCCCGCGCCTCCGGCGGACGCAAGGCCTCCGAGATCTACCAGGCGCTCTACGCCCAGCTCGCCCAAACCTTCAACACGCCCAAATACGACAAGCTGATCTTCGAGGGCCTCAACGAACCGCGCAAGCAGGTGGAGGACAAGGACGGCTCGGGCGGCTTGATCGACGCCTTCCCGCTCAACCAAACCGGTCATGGAAGAGTGAATACGGTGAACGCGATGCTCTTCGCCGTGGTGCAGGACAACTACCAGACCAGCCACGGCGCGCGACGGACCTACCTGATGACCGTGAACGACATGAACAACGCCTACTCCTTCCGCCACCTCACGATGCCCGAATACGGCGGCTGGAACATCGAGCAACGGCGCAACCGGCTGATGATCACGCTGCACTATTACCACTCGATGCCGTGGACCCACGACGAGAGCCCGCACCAGAACACCTGGGGCTCCGGGGGCAACGCCGAGGCCGACTACGATCAGCTCCGGGCGCGGCTCGACATGATCGTCTCCACCAACCCCTCGAACTTCAACCAGGCCAACTCGCCCCTTGTCGGCGTGCCGGTGAACATCGGCGAATTCGGTGTCGCCCACCGCCAGCGCACCACGCGCAACACCGACGACGTGCTCGAATGGTATCGGGCGGTGAGCGCGGCCGCGCTGGAACGGAACCTCTCCGCCACCGTGTGGTGCGACAACGGCTGGTTTCGCGTGTTTAACCAGACCAACGGCACCTTCACGCATCCGGGAGAGCCGGACTACGTGAACGAGATCTGGAAGCAGGTGACGCTCTTCGAGAACCGCTGGCGGCTTGTCAGCAAGGCCAACTCCTCCCACCGGCTCGCGGTGGACGCGAACGCCGACTTCACGAAGTGGTATCTGCGCGCCGCCGCCACGGGCAACAGCCAGATCTTCACCTTCGAGGTGGATCCCGCCGCGCGGCTGTCGGCCAACGATCGCATCAAATACTTCGCGCTACGCAGCGAAAACGGCGCGCCGAACGGGCGCTACATCGACCTCGCGAACAACTCGAGCGCGAGCGGCACGCAGGTGCAGAGCAGCACCGCCTCGCTGGACACCGTGCTCGATCACTACGTGTTTCTCGGGTTTGAGAACGGCACCGGCTCCTTCCGCGTGGTCACGCGGCTCAATCAGCAGGAGTATCCGGAGACCACGGCGAACGACATGGTGGTCGCCGCTCCGGGAGGCCTGAACACGATCGCCGTGCTCAACGCCCGCGCCGGAAACAACAACCAGCGCTGGGTGCTGGAGAAGGCGCCGAACTGAAGACAAGGCAAAGGCGCCTGGAGGGGCGGCGTCCCTCCAGGCGCAACGCGGCCTCCCGCCGGAGGTTCAGGGCGTGGTCACCGTGAGCCGTCCGAGGCTCGCGCTCATGTAGGTGTCGGGGATCGCCGCGGCGTGGTTGCGCCGCGCCTCGAGCACGAGCGCGCTCGGGCCGCCGGTCGCCCAGTCGCCGGCGCGCAGGTCCATGACGCCGCTGCGCGTGATCTCGCCCTGCGCGCCGCTGGTGCGGATGGTGAGCGTGTAGGTGATGGAGCCCGGCTTCGCATGCGGGTCGAGGCTCAGGCGAAAACCGGTGGCGCGGCCGTCGAAGCGCGCGAAGGCGGTCGCGCCGCGCTGCGAGCCCGACACGTCTTCCGCGGCGAGTTTGTCCACCGGGCCGGTCTTGAAGCCGAGCATCGCCGCGCCGGGCACGAAGCGGATGCTGAGCGACTGCGCGGCCATGTTTTGCCGCAGCTCGGAGGAGTTGAGCGAGACGCGAAAGACCGCCTCGTTGTCCGGGATGCCCTTCGAGTCGAGCACCATGTCCTCGACGGTGATCGTGATCGGGCGCACGAAAAAGTTGAGCCGCTCGTCGAGCGCGGTGTTGAGCCCGGCGAAGGTGTAGGAGGCGTTGGTGGCGAAGAGGGTGAGCGAGCCGTTGTTCTCGAACACGCCGTTGTCGCCGGTGATCGCCTGGAGTTTCCAGAGACCGGGCGCGGCGGCGTGGCCGGAGGGGTTTCCGTCGTCGAAGGTGTCGTCGATGATCGTGCGCGGCGCGGCGACGACGAGGAGCGGGGCGAGGAGGGCGAGAGGCAGCAGGGTTTTCATGGGTAACGGTGGAGGGGCGGCGGTGTGGTTTCAGGCAAGGTCGAGCGCCAGCGGCGCGTTCGCGCCGGGGCGGTGCGCGATGGTCTGGGTGCGGCGCGAGCCGTCGGCGCGGGTGAGGGTCACCTCGTAGTCGCCGTAGAAGGCGGCGGGGAGCTCGCAGGCGCCGTCACGGTCGGTCTCGGCGGAGGCGTGGGTGTGCCAGGTGCGCTTGAGCAGCTCGCGGAGCGCGCGTGCGTTGGGCTTTTCGCTCCAGTCCTTGCGGAAGAGCGCGGCGGAGGGCCACCAGTGCTCGCCGGCCCAGAAGCCCCACATCTGCAGGCCGATGGTGCTCGGGTGGCTGAAGACGGCGGTGAAAAAATCGTGGAGATACTCGGCCTGCAGCTCCTCGTCGTCCGCCGCCATGTCAAACTCGGTGATGCGCACCGGCAGCCCGAGCGTCGCGGCGTAGTGGTCGAGCGTCTTGAGGAGCGAGGCGGGCGGGCAGGGGATGCCGCCGATGTGCGACTGGAGGCCGAGGCCGCCGAGCGGCGCGCCCTGCTCGAGCAGCCGGCGGGCGGTCTTCACGAAGTGCGCGACGTGCTGCGGATCGCTGTCGATATCGTGCGTGCCCCAGTCGTTGAGGAAAAGCGGCACCTGCTCGCCGAGCACGTCGCGCGCGGTCTGGAACCACTCGGCCATGATGCCGTCGCCGAAGCGCGCCATGAGGTCGTTGTGGTTGAAGGGCTCGTTGACGACGTCCCACTCCTTCACGAGGCCGCGGGTGGCGAAGGCGATGTCGGTGATGTGCTCACGCACGAGCTGCGGGATCGCGGCGTCGCCGGCGGTGTCGCGCAGGCGGGTGATGTGCGGCGGCAGGTGTTTCCAGCTCGGCCAGAGGAAGACGTGGCCGCGCACGGCGATGTGCCGTTCGCGCAGCCAGCGCAGGCCGGCGAGGGTGGCCTCGCGCGGCAGCGAGTTGCCCGAGGCGCCGATCCACTTGGCCCACTTGAGGTCGTTTTCCGGGCAGGCGGCGTTGAAGAGCTCGAGAAACACCTCGCGGTAGCGGGCGGCGTCGGGCGAGGGGTCGGCGACGAATTTGAGCGGGATGCAGGTGCCGAACTCGTAGGCGTGGCGGACGAGCCGGGCCTCGACGCGCAGGCCGGGCGCGGGCCGGCCGGTGTCGGTGAGCGCGCGGAGGAGCAGGGGGCCGCGCCGGTGCCGGCGGATGCGCGCCTCGGCCTCGGCGCGCCAGGGGGCGTCGGTGGCGCGGCCGGCGTAGGTGACGCGGGTGAAGGGCAGGTCGGCGAGCGAGACGCGGTCGCCGTAGTGAATGACGGATACATCGCGCACCTCGACGGTTTGTTCGTGGTAGCCGAAGCCGAGCACCACCTCGACCGTGCCGGCCGGGCAGTCGCGCGGGAAACGCACGGGTAGGTGCAGCTCGCGCCAGGCGGCGCCGACGGCGAAGCGGGCCTCGGCGGGGCGCATGAAGACGCCGCCGTGGTTTTGCACGGTGACGGCGAGCGAGGCCTCGGCGGTCTCATGCGTCACGCGGGTGGCCCGGGCCTCGACGCGGACGAGGGCGACGTCGCCCTTGGCCACGGGGTGGGCGAGCACGGCGAGGAGTTTTACCGAATTGGGCGGGGGTGCGGTGCGAAGGGTGGCGACGCGCCAGCCGCCGGCGGAGGAAGGGGCCGCGGCGCCGCCTCCGGTTCGATCAAAGCGGGCGGCATCGGGCTCGGACGAGGCGGGCTGGAAGGCCTGGGTCCAGGCGGTCGCGAGCAGGCTGGTGAGGACCGGCGGGGCGGAATCGGCGGCGGCAAGCGGTTGCATAGGGGAGGCACCGGGTAGGTGCTCCGGAGCAGTGTGCCCGGCGCCGAGGGCGAGCCGACGCCGTCGGTGCTTTACTCGTTAGACGAGTTACGAGGCGGAGGCGGTGATCGCGGCGCGGGGGCAGGTGGGGCCGTCGCGCCAGACGCCCTCGATCAGCACGGATTTGGGCGTCTCGGGGATGCCGCGGCGGTTTTGGTTGATCTGCTCGACGAGCAGATCGACGGCGGCCGCGCCGACTTTTTCCGGCTGCTGGTTGATGCCGGCGAAATCGCCGCGCTCGGGCGTGTAGTCGAGATAGACATACGCCACGTCCTGCGGCACGCGCACGCCCGCCTGCTTCAGCCAGGCGAGGATCGGCACGTGGGTGGTGACGATCACCTCGGGCCGCTGGCGCTCGTGCCAGGCGAGGAAGGGCTCGCGCTCGAATTCATCGATCACGAGCGGAGCGAGTTTCTTCAGCTTCGGGTGCCGGGCGAGAAAGCCGAGGTAGGTGGAGAGCCAGATGTGCTCGGTCTTGTCGTCCACGATTTGCGGAATGGCGAAGCCGATGCGGGTGAAGCCGCGGTCGCGGCAGGCGGCGAGGGCGGTGTTGATGCTGTGAAAACCGCTGTTGGCGATGTGGTGCGTGGGGACCTCGTTGAAGGACCAGCCGAGGGCGACGGTGGAGAAGCGGCTCCAGTCGAGGCCGAGCCGGTGGCCGTGCTCGGGCAGCGGGGCGATGAGCACGCCGGGGATGCCGCGCGTCTCCAGGATGGTGCTCATGCGTGCGCCGGAGTGGGCGGCCTCGCCCATCCAATGCTCTTCCAAGCCGTAGCCCAGCTCGGCGGCGCGGGCTCGGGCGCCGGCGTGGTAGCGGGGGAAGACGGGGATCGAGCGCCAGCCGTCGCGGGTGGGGAAGGCGGTGAGGAAACAGAGGTTGTAGGACGAGCCGGTGCGGCGTTTGGCACGCAGGCTGACCATGAGCGCGCTCACCATGGGGTTGGGCTTGTAGCCGAGCTCGTCGGCGACGCGGGCGATCTTGGCGCGCATCTCCTCGGAGATGCGGCGGCTGCCGCGCAGGCCGAGCGAAACCGTGACCTTGGAGACCTTCAGGCGCCGGGCGATGGTTTCGAGGGTGACGGCCATGGGGTGGGGTGGCCGTTTTTTCAGGGCAAGGGGCATGGCGGGGCAACCAAAAGCGCCGCGGCGAAGGCGGGCGCTTTTCGGGGCGACGCCAGCAGGCGGCGCGCGCGGCCGCGGTGCAAGGGGCGGGAAAGTTTACCCGTTAGACGGCCCCGCGGTCGGGCAGGGTGGGGCCGTCGCGCCAGACGCCTTCGATCAGGACGGTGCGAGGCACCGAGGGGCTGCCGCGGCGGTTTTGGTTGATCTGCTCGACGAGCAGGTCCACCGCGGCCTCGCCGATCTGCTCGGGACGCTGGTCCACGGCGGCGATGTCGCCGCGCTCGGGTATCCAGTCGATGTGCACAAAGGCGACGTCCTCCGGCACGCGCAGCTTTTCCTCGCGCAGCCATTCGAGCGCCATGATGTCGGCGGAGACGACGACCTCGGGCCGCGTTTTTCGGAACCATTCGAGAAAGCTCTCGCGCGTGAAGGGATCGCCGACGAAGGGCGCGAGCTTGCGCACGGTCGGGTGCGTGGCCTGGAAGGAGAGAAAGCCGGCGAGCCAGATGTGGTTCACGCGGGCGTCGCTTCCCTTGGTGGTGGCGAGGCCGATGCGGCGGTAGCCGCGGGCCAGGCAGGCGTCGAGCGCGGTGAGGATGGTGTGGAACTGGTGGTTGGTGACGCGGTGCGTCGGCGCCTGTTTGAAGGTGTGGCCCAGCGCGACGGTGGCGAAGCGCGACCAGTCGAGGGCGAGCCTGGGGGCGCCGGAGGGAAGGGGCGCGATCAAGACGCCGGGGATGCCGCGCGCCTCGAGGATCTGCGTGAGGCGCGGCCCGGACAGCTCGGGATCGCGCGCCCAGTGGATCTCGACGCCGTAGCCGAGCGCCTCGGCGCGGCGGAGGGCGCCGGCGTGGTAGCGGTGAAAGACGGCCATCTTGTTCCAGCCGTCTCGCGTGGGAAAGGAGGTGAGGAAACCGAGGTTGAAGACGCGCCCGGTGCGGCGGTGGGCGCGCAGGCTGACCATGAGCGCGCTGACCATGGGGTTGGGCGTGTAGCCGAGCTCGGCGGCGGCCTTGAGCACCTTTTCCCGGATCTCCTCGGAGATGCGGCGGCTGCCGCGGAGCACGAGCGAGACGGTGACCTTCGAGACGCCGACTTTCTTCGCGATGGTTTCGAGCGTGACGGCCATGGGGCGGGGCGGGCGGAGTTGTCGCCGCTGGCGATCACTCTCGCAACAAAAAGGCGGACCGGCGAGGACCGCCCGCTCGAAAACGATCTCAGGTCCGGCCGCGGCGGCTCTCCAGCTCGGCGCGAATCGCGACCATGCGCGACTGCGTGAGCGGGTAGCGCAGGAGGAGCAGCACCGCGGGCACGAGGAAGAGCGTGGGCACGAGCGCGAAGCAGAGGCGCATGTTGTGAAAGGTTTCCGGGCTCTGGTCGGCGCGGCGCGCGACCTCGAAGCCGCACCAGGTGACGATGAGGCCGGCGACGCCGTAGGCGAGGGACACGCTGGCCTTGTTGATCCAGGAGAAGATCGAGTTGAAGCCGCCTTCGCGCCGGTCGCCGCGACGCAACTCCTCGGAGTCCACGACGTCGGCGAGCATCGAGGGGATGACGAGCCAGATGCCGGTGTAGCCGGGCGAGAGCATCACGCCGGTGACGAGCGCGAGCCAGGGGTGCTCGGGCGTGTAGGTGACCCAGGAGAGCCAGGTGGCGAGGAGGATGACGCCGGCCGAGCACATGAGCGTCTCACGTTTTCCGATGCGCCGGCAGAGCCATTGGAAAAGCGGGATGGTGACGATGCCGAGCGCCATCGCGGCGGTGCTTTCGTAGCCGCTGAGCTCGGCGGAAAACACGGTGTCGCCGCGGAGCGCGTAGTAGGTGCGCAGGTAGAACATCTGCCCCTGCACGAGGTTGATGCCGAAGCCGAAGAGCAGCGTGAAGACCGCGAGCACGCGGAAGCCGGGATTCTGAAACGTGCGCCGAAAGGCGGGCCAGAACGGCTCCTTGGGCTGGCGGGCGACGAGCACGGCGTTGCGCTCCTTGACGAGGAAGGCGGGCAGCACGGCGAGCATCATGATGAGCAGGCCGAGCGCGAGGCCGATGATCCGCATGCCGTGGAGCGAGTCGGGCTGGCCGGTGACGGGATTGTGGAAAATCTCGAGCTGCGTGAGGCGCCACACCCAGCCGCCGAAGATGGTGGCGAGTTTGCTGAAGAAGGAGAAGTAGGCGGAGATGCTGGTGCGCTCGTTGGTGTCGGGCGACATCTCGGGCAGCATGCTCTGGTAGGGCATCACCCAGACGGTGAAGACGGCGTAGAAGAGCAGGCCGGTGCCGATGAGGTAGCCGACCTTGGCGGCCTGCGACCACTCGGGCTGGCCGAGCCAGAGAAGCGGAAACACGAGCCCGGTGAGGAGGCCGCCGACGAGCACGTAGGGGCGGCGGCGGCCCCAGCGCGAGCGGGTGTTGTCGGAGATCCAGCCCATGAGCGGGTCGAGGACCGCGTCCCAGAGGCGGAAGACGAGGAAGATCCAGCCGATGTGCGCGGGCGAGATGCCGAGCGCGTCCACGAAGATGGCGGCGCTGAGCCACTTCACCAGCGTGGTGCCGAAGAAGGTGGTCATGCCGGCCGCGCCGTAGGCTGACTTGGTCCAGAAGGGGACGCGGTCTTCGGGGCGCGGGCGAGGGGCGGGAGCGGTGGCGGCGGACACGGGCGAGTTGGCCGGAAGGGCGGCGGGGCGAGGGGAGGCGGCGCGGGCGGATCAGCGGCGCGTGGCGGGGAAGACGACCGGGCCGGAGGGATCGAGCGCGGCGGCGCGGCGGAACGAGTCGATCACGGCCTCGTCGGCGGAGAACACCTCGGCGTCGGTGCGCCAGGAGGACCATTTGCGCAGGATCGTCTCGTAGTCGTCCTTCTCGAAATCGGGGATGTTGTGGTCGTTGGCGCGGCGCGCCTCGTAGAGGCCCCACTGGCTGGCGGCGCGGGTCTTGTAGGCCCACTTCGCCCAGCCGATGCCGTGGCGGGTGAAGAGCTCCATGCGCGGTCCCCAAGCCTCGGGGCCGTCCTTGAAGCTGAATTCGCCGAGGTAGAAGGGCGCGTCGTATTGGTCGCGGCTGATGCGGGCGTTGCGCCCGAGGCGCTCCACCCAGAAGCCGGCCTCGGTGCCGCCCTCGTCGAGGTAGCGCTTGTAGATATACCAGTGGTAGGCGAGGACGTAGTTGGTTTTCCCTACAGTGAGGTTGCCGACGTGGTAGTGCTCGGACCAGACGGAGAAGAACACGATGTGGTCGGGGTCCACGGAGCGAACGACGCGGTAGAGCTCGGAGACGAAATCGATGATGCCCTGGTCCCAGGACTTGGCCTTGTTGGTGCGGGCGGGTTCGTTGAGCAGATCGTAGCCGGCGACGGCCGCCTCGTGCCGGTAGTGGCGGGCGATCTCGCGCCAGAGCGACTTGGTCATGGTCTGGTAGCGGGCGGAATCCCAGAGGAGGGGGCCGCGGCGGTCGCCGGAGTGGTCGCGGCCGTTTTGCGAGCCGGGCGCGCCGTGCAGGTCGAGGATCGAATACATCCCGTGGCGCTTGGCGGCCTGCACGGCCTGGTCGATGCGGGAGAAGTCGATGGAGCCGTCGGGGCGGCGCTTGAAGGAGCCGTCCTCGTGCATGTGGTTTTGCCAGTGGATGGGGATGCGCACCGAGTTGAGGCCGGCGGCGGCCATGCGGGCGAAGTC
>JAUWBD010000074.1 GCA_030605125.1 Verrucomicrobiota bacterium
GAGGCGACCGACGACGGCGAGGTCATCCTCCACGTGCCCTCCGCCGACGTGGTCTCGATCACCGGCCGCATCCTCGCCGCCGGCCCCGTGGCCGACATCTCCATCTCCGACGTCCCGCTCGAGGACATCATCGCCGACCTCTTCGGTCGCGCCTGAGCGCCGCCCGCGAATCCGCGCTTGCCGAGCGGCGCCGGCCCCGACGCCATCACCGGTTTCTCATGTCTCAATCCGCCCCCGCCTCCTCCAGCTCCGAACTCTGCCCCTGCGGCTCCGGCAAGCCCTTTGCCGAGTGCTGCGGCCCGATCCTCGCCGGCGCCCCCGCCCCCACCCCCGAGGCCCTCATGCGCTCGCGCTACTCCGCGTATGTGAAGCGCAACTACATCCACCTCCGCCGCTCGCTCAGCAAGGAGCAGCAGGCCGATTTCAGCGAAAAGGACGCGCGCGAGTGGGCCGAATCCTCCGAATGGCTCGGCCTCGAGATCACCGGCACCGAGGCCGGCGGCGAATCCGACGCCGAAGGCACCGTGGACTTCGCCGCCCGCTTCAAGGCCGGCGGCGAGGAGCGCAAACACGTCGAGAAGGCGCGCTTCATCCGCGAGGACGGCGCCTGGGTTTACGCCGGCATGATCGTGCCCAAGGCCGAGCCCGTCCGCCGCGAGGAGCCCAAGATCGGCCGCAACGACCCCTGCCCCTGCGGCTCCGGCAAAAAATACAAAAAGTGCCACGGCGCCTGAGCCGGCGCCCCCCCGGCCCGAGTTCGCTCCGACGACGCGCACACGTTCACAAGAAACGGCGCGCCGCCGCAGCCCCGCTTTCCTAGACTCCCGCCCTTTCCCCATGTCCTCCCCCGCCCGCGACATCTTTCTCGGCACCGACTCCGGCGCCACCACCTCCAAGACCGGCGGCGTCTTCGCCGATGGCACCCCCGTCTCGCTGAAGCTGCGCCAGAGCTCCACCAACTCGCAGCTCGGCACCGCCGCCGTCATCGCCGGCTGGGTCGAGGGCGCGGAAGGTTTTCTCAAGGACAACAACCTCGGCTGGGACCGCGTCGCCGCCGCCGGCCTCGCCCTCCCCGGCCCCTATCGCAGCTACGGCATCCTCGAAAAATCCGCCAACCTCCCCGAAAGCTTCGCCGGCTGGAACTTCCACGCCGACTACGCCGCCGCCCTCGCCAAGGCCGCCGGCCGCCCCATCCCGCTCTTCGCCGGCAACGACGGCGACTTCGGCGGCGTCGGCGAGGCCGCCCGCGTGCGCGGCGAGACCAAGGCCACCGTGCTCCTCCTCGCCCCCGGCTCCGGCCTCGGCGCCGCCTACATCGACGCCCACGGCCTGCCTCTCTCCGGCGACCACCTCTCCGGCATGGAGGCCGGCCACATGCCCGTGCCGCTCCACCTCCTCGGCCACGGCTTGGAGAAACTCCCTCCCTTCCGCTGCGGCTGCGGCCGCCCCTGGGGCTGCATCGAGGCCTACTCCACCATCTCCGGCCTGCCCCAATTTCTCGAAGCCTACCTGCCCCGCCACCCCGGCCACGAGCTCGCCGCCTCGACCGACACCCCGAAGCACAAGGCCCTCTCGCTCCGCGGCCGCGCCCAGAAAGGCGACCCGCTCGCCCTCGAGATCTTCGACACCCAGGCCCGCGCCCTCGGCATCCACGTCGCCAACCTCTGCATGGCCCTCGATCCCGGCATCGTCGTCATCGGCGGCGGGCTCATCGACCCCGAGAGCACCACCCCCGAATTCCGCCAGCGCTACCTCGACGGCATCCGCCGCGCCGCCGAGCCCTTCCTCTACCCCGCCCAGCGCGCTCGCCTCAAGATCGTGCCCGCCACCCTTGGCGAACTCTCGCAGGCGATCGGCGCCGCGCTCGTCGCGCTCTACTCCGCCCGCGCCGCCGCCTGAGGTCCCCCGCGCGCTTCGCGCCTTCCTCCCCCGCGGCTGGGGAGTATCCCCTTGCGTGCTCGCCCCCGCTTGACGCATCGCACTTGCGGAGAAGCTTAAGGGCATGGCGCAGATGCTCTTCCCTTCTCCCCGAGTCCGGAGCCGGCGCCTCGTCGTGGCCGCCGTCCTGCTGCTCGCGCTGCCCGGCGCCCCCGCCCTCCGCGCCGACCAGGAGCTGGAGCGCCAACGCGCCCGCGGCTGGGCCCCGCCCACGCCCGAGGACGCCGCCCTCTACCGCGCGCTCGGCCACCGGCTCGAGGCCCTGCATCTCAACGCCCTCGCCCTCCGCCGCCTCCACGCCGCCGAGCTCGCCGATCAAGTCGATCGCCACGCGCTCCTCGTGCGACGCCCCGGCCGCGGCCAGGTGTCGCGGCCCATCGCCCACGCCGCCGACAACGACCACCACAGCCTGGAGCCCGGTCTCGGCGTGCGCCGCCTCCCGCGCTTCGTGGACAACAGCGCCCTGCCCCACTTCCCGCCCATCTTCGACCAAGGCCGGCTCGAGTCCTGCACCGCCGTCGTCAGCACCTACTACCAGCTCACCCACACCGTCGGCCTCATGCGCGGCTGGGACCAGGGCGTGCTCGCCAACGACCACCGCTTCTCCCCCGCCTGGACCTACAACCTCACCAACAACGGCGCCAACACCGGCGTGAGCCTCATGCGCGCCTACGCCGCCCTCTCCGCCCACGGCGCCGTCACCCTCGCCGATTTCCCCTACCGCGGCTCCCCCAACCCCGCCTCCAACTACCGCCGCTGGCCCGACGACCCCGCCCTCTGGCGCGACGCCCTCGCCCATCGCATCGAGCGCTTCGGCGTCGTGGACTCGCGCGAGCCCGTGCGCTTCCTCCGCGAGCTGAAGCGCCTCCTGCTCAACGGCCACGTGCTCACCGCCTCCACCGCGATCGACGGCTGGAACCGCCGCGCCATCGTCGCCCCGCCCGGCGCCTCCGGCCCCTTCCGCCACCTCGGGGACTCCATCTGCACCCGCATCGACCCCGAGGCCGAGGTGAACCACGCCGTCACCATCGTGGGCTACGACGACGACATCTGGGTGGATCTCGACGGCAACGGCCGCGTGGATCCCGGCGAAAGCGGCGCCTTCAAGATCGCCAACTCCTGGGGCCGCAACGACTGGAACCGCGGGTATCGGTGGCTCCACTACAGCGCCGTCGCCCGCTACGGCCCCTCGCGCCAGGCCCCGGCCGGCTGGCGCGGCGCCTTCTGGCTCGACCGCGTGTATTGGCTCGTCCCCTACAGGTATTACCAGCCCGCCCGCGTGCTCGAGCTCGCCGTCGCCCCCGCCCTGCGCGGCGACATCCGCCTCGCCGCGGGCGTCGCCCCCGCGCCGACTTCCCTGCTCACCGCCGCCTACGCCGACCGCCTCGAGGCGCCCAACCTCGCCTTCGCCCAGGGCGGCGGCCGCTTCGGCTTCACCGGCTCCTCCCGCCCCGACTCGGGCCCGCTGCGCCTGAACCTCGACCTCACCCCCGCCCTGCTCGGCGGCGACACGCCGCTTCCCGCCTTTTTCCTCCAGCTCCGCCACCCCGCCGGGGCCGACGCGCTCCGCGGAGCCACCGTGCTCGACCCGCTCACCGGCTCGCGCCAGCCGCTCTTCCTCGGCCCCGCCGACGCCTCCGGCACGCGCTGGGGCGAGGCCCCCCGCCCGCCCGCCGAGACCACCGGCCCCGTGCTCCACGGCCTGCCCGTCTCCGTCTCGCTCACCCCCGGCCTCCCGCTCAGCCTGCCCTTCACCGTCGAGACCGGCCCCGGAGCCGACGAAGCCCCGCGCCCCGTCCGCCTCGTCGCCTTCTCCACCCGCGCCTCCACGCTGGCCGAGCAGGAGATCGCCCTCGTCGCGCTCGAAGGCGACCGCCACCGCCTCGACCTCTTCCCCCGCCCCGGCGCCCGCGGCTCCGCCCTCGTGCTCATCCACGCCACCGACGGCTGGACGCGCTCCGCCACCCCGCTGCGCATCAACCTCGAGGACGAGGCCAACACCGCCCCCTCCATCACTGTCGGGGAGGTGCGCCGCGAGGGCGACTTACACATCGTGCCCCTCACGCTCGCCGACGCCGAGACCCAGCCCGCTCAGCTCACGGTGTTTTTCGACACGCCCCAGGTGGACAACGTGCTCGACTTCACCCTCGAGGGCGAAGGCGCCCGCCGCGAGCTGCGGCTGCGCCTCCGCCCCGGCGCCGAGACCGATCTCTCCATCTCCGCCTTCGACGGCGAACTCATCGGCGAGACCTCCGTGCGCATCGCCGCGGACACCGCCACCGTCGCCACCAGCGCGCTCTCCTCGCTGCTCTCCGCGCCGCCGCCACCGCCCCTGCCGGTCAGCGTGCCAGCCCGCTGATCCACGCCGCCAGTTCCTCCTTCTCCGCCGCGCTCAGCCCGGCCCGCTCCCCCGGCGGCATCGCGTCGTCGTGGGAACGCGGCAGGTTGATCCGCTTCACCAACTCGCCCGCCTCCGCGTCGCCCGGCACGAGCACCGGCCTGCCGCCGCGCCCGGCCCTCGCCGCCGCCAGCGTGTCGAGCCGCAGCCGCCCCTTCTGTTTCTCCGGCCCGTGGCACTCGACGCAGTGTCGCTCGATCACCGGATGCATCGGCACCCCCGCCAGCGCCGCCGGCAGCTCCGCCGGCGCCTCGCCGCCCGTCCAGGCCGCCCGTGAAAAAAGTCCGCCGCCATGCGTGAGCGCCGCGCCCTGGTGCCCCGCCACCACCGTCGCGACCACCAGCAGGCCGAGGCCCACGCGCCCCGCCACCGGCCCGCGCCGCGACCGCAGCCACCACGCCAGCACCGCCGCCACCGCGCAGGCCACGCCCGCCCAGCGATGCCAGGCCAACGCCGCCTCCGGATAGTCGCCCCGCTCCGCGAGCACGAGCCCCGCCGCCGCCGTGAGCAACGCCGCGACCGCGTTGACCGCCAGCAGCTTCTCCACCAAGCGCCCCCCCGCCGCCGGCTCGCGCCGCGTCCACAGCTCGAGCAACACCGCCGCAAACACGAAACCGATCGGCAGGTGCAACAACACGAGATGGGCGTTGCCCAGCGCGGGGGGCAGGGAGGCGGGGATCATCGCGCCCACGAGTAAAGCCCCGCGCCGCCGACGCCACCCGAACTTTTCCCGCGCGCGACCGGGAGAATCCCCCGGCCGCGCGCGCCTCCTGTTGACTCGACATTACACGGCGAAGGGTCGCACTCGACGACAAAGGACCAGCGAATGGGGCTCGCGAGTTCGTGCGCGACGCGGAGCAGGTTCAGACTGTGGAGGCTGGCTAGGAGTTCTTCGGTTTGAGCTGGGTCGCCGAGTTCGAACTGTGCGCGAATTCGCTTTCAATCTCGGGCAGCACGAGCTCAAAAAGCCTTAGGATGCTCTGCACGCGGCGTAGAGGCGGGCGCAGATGTCGCATCCATCGCCTTGCCGGACATTACGACGTTGCGGGTGCTTGGATTCCACCTGCCGCAGGGGAGAACTTTGGATGGTGGTGAAGATGACGGCTTGGATGTCATAGTTTCGTAGAATTGTGTTGCGCCAAGGCCAGCCTTTTTATTTCTAGCCTAATAATGGCTAGACGGAAAAAAGAAAACGGAAGCTTAACTTCCCATAGATTCGGGGAATGGCTTCGCGGGCTACGCGAGGCCAAGGAGTTGCCACTTCGAGTCGTCGCTGCCGCAGCTGAAATGGATCAGGCGCACCTGAGCAAGGTGGAGCTGGGGCAGCGGTTGCTCACGGCTGAGCAGGCTGCCGCTATCGCGAAGTTCTTCGAAATCGACACCAACGAAATTGAGGCTCGCCGGATCGTTGAGAAATTTCGCATCGAACACGCGGACAACCCTGCTGCAGAGCAAGCAATCCACATGCTTCACGAGGACCAAGCGGCCTACGGCGTAAAAAAGTGACCTGATCAAAACAAAATGAACTTTATCGAATTTGAATCAGCACAGAAACTCCGTGGCGGGTTCTACACTCAGCCCGCAATAGCGTCGTTTTTGGCGCGGTGGGTCAAGGTGTCGAAGCCGAAGTCCATTCTTGAGCCAAGCTGCGGAGACGGGGCTTTTTTGGGATCAATTGAAGAGACTCGGATTCCGAGCCTAAAGCAGATCACCGCTTGCGAGCTCAATGAGGAAGAGGCGGAAAAGGCGGCCACAAGGACAAGCCTACCGGTCAAAATGCAGAGGACAGATTTTCTCCGGTGGTATTTGTTTTTCGCCCAAAATGAGGAAGGCTTTGACGCCGTAGTCGGCAACCCGCCGTTTATTCGCTACCAATATTTGCCAGCCCAGCAGCAAATGCTCGCCGAGAAAATATTCGGCCAGCTCAACCTACCCTTCACAAAGCACACCAATGCGTGGGTGCCGTTTGTTTTGGCTTCACTCCGCTTGCTCCGACCCGGTGGGCGGCTCGCGATGGTGATTCCGTCTGAGATTTTCCACATCCCACATGCTCAAGCCCTCCGCCGCTATTTGGCAGCGCAATGCTCGAAGATTCTCATTCTCGATCCCGAGGAAATTTGGTTCGACGACACTCTGCAGGGAACCGTCCTCTTGATGGCCGAGAAGAAGCGGGACGCGTCGGAGAAAAGCCAAGGTGTCGCGATTGTCCCAGTGAAATCGCGCGAGGCACTCGCGGGTGACCCGGAGGAATACTTCCAGAACGCCGCCTACACAAACGGCGTCACGATTGAGGGAAAATGGATGCCGGTCTTCCTCTCGCTTCGCGAACGGGCGCTCCTTGCCGAACTGAAAGCCCGCGATGATGTGAAGAAATTCTCAGACCTCGCCTCTGTGGACGTGGGAATTGTAACGGGGGCGAACAAGTTCTTCCTCGTGCCCGATGCGACAGTGTCAGAATTTGCGTTGCAGCGTTGGGCGCATCCCATGTTTGGACGAAGCGATCACGTCAAGGGCCTCGTCTACTCCGACTCAGACCACGAGGTGAACAAGGAAACAGGTCTGCCGGCAAATTTTCTGTGGTTTGAGGAAGAGCAGATCGAGAAGTTGCCGCAAAACGTGAGGGACTATTTGGACATTGGGCTAAGCCAGAAGCTCCACACCCGTTTCAAGTGCCGCACAAGGAAGACATGGTATAAAGTTCCGTCAGTTTATTCGGCACCCGTCGCCATGCTAAAGCGAGCGCACCATTACCCTCGACTTGTGCTCAACACCGCTGACGCCTATACGACCGATACCGCCTACCGGATTCGCCCTCTCGGCATCAAACCGGAGGCACTGGTCCTTGGTTTTGTAAATAGCCTTACTTGCCTAACTGCTGAGATGGAAGGTAGACACTACGGTGGCGGGGTTCTGGAACTCGTTCCCTCAGAAATCGAGCGACTTCTAGTTCCCGTCATCAAGGCAACCCCCGCCGAGCTCAAGGCCGCAGACAAAAGATTCCGTGACGCAACGAATGACTCAGAGTTTTTGCGGATGCAGGACGCACTCGTCTTGGGAAAACTCGGCGTAAGCCGAAATGAACAAGAATCGCTTCATGGCGCATGGATCAAACTCCGAGACCGGCGCCACAGGGTTCCGTCTTCCGACGAAGTAGAGTCGGCATCCGAATTGGTCTGACCGAGAGATTGCTGCTACGCCTCAGTAATTTCTATCAAGAAATCCGCATCGGGTTCAGCTGTTTCGTAAAGCGAGAAAACGGCGTGCGTTAGGTTTTCTTGCCTCACAATTTGAGCGAACGGCCCCCATCGGAGGATTGTAGTATAGTTGCCTTGGCCCGCTTCACCGGTTGGTTTGTGGCTTACTTCGAAGTTTCTAATTCCGAAGTCACGTCCCCGGATGATTATGCGCATCGGGATGAAAGTATGCTCCTGATTTTGATGTCCTCTGGCTTCCGGTTCCCACGGATAGTCGGCAAAGAGTTGGCGAAAGTAGGTTGTCTGGTCAATTCGATGTCCCGGCGGAGATTCAAACTTCGCCTGTGTCAGTGGAACACCGCCCACAGGATTGCCGCCTGGATTCTGTAGGGCAGCGGTAGCTGATAGCGGCCTTCTCCATGCTAAAACACCCGCAGGCCGCATCGGAAGCGCGGGTTGAGGCTGCCCGGCTGGCTGAGCCTGCGGTTGAGGTGGAAGTGGTTCAGGCTCCTCTCTCCGCAACGCATCAGGTAGTAGAGGTGGCAACGGGATGGCGACCGGCGCGAATGGGCTTTGCGGCAAGTTTTCGCCCTCGCACCTTCGAGCCTGGGCCTGCGCTTGTCGGCGTTGGCGTGCCTCAGCTTCCGAGGGCAATTCGCCCCGGGCAACAAGCGTCTCAATCAACTGCGTGCTGAGTCGTTGAACTGTAGGCCCTTGAGGTTCCAGAAACGGAGCTAACGGGCGGAGGAGCCGCTCATATTCGGCAGCGTCGGCTGGAAGCTCAAAATCGTAGCGGGTGGCGGCTTCGTAGTTCGTATAAAAACCACCATCCGTGAGGTTATTCGAGCCGATAAAGAGGGTCGCGGTAGTTGCGCTCTCGAATAAATAGATCTTCGGATGAAAAGTTGCCCGGGGAATGGTGTTGTGGAACACGAATATTTCGCAGTTCCACCGCAACAGTTCATCCAAAACCTCCCGACTGGTGCCACCAAGGTCGATTCCTACCGTCAAGCGCAAGGCTGCCCCACCTTCCATCTGGCCGAGAAGGCGCTCGCGAAGACGAAGAACTGTGCGCAGAGCAACGAAGGCCGACACAAACACCAATCGTCGATAGATGATATCCCTTCCAAGGAGCTCATCTACCTCATTTCCAAGCTGGGTTTCAGGTTGCGAAACGGTGCTGATATTCATGATGGTCGCACTTGAGTTGAACTTGCCGATCTTGCGGGCGTCGATGGAGAGGACTTGTCCGGAGCGGTTTCGTGAATCGAAGTGCGGGTGACGTGTGGGGCGGTTTGACGATTTAAAAGAGGTGTAAGAAAGGCTTGAGCTGGGCAAGTCCGGTATCGAGGGAAGTAACGGACCGGGGCGGCACGCCCAGCAATGATGATTCAGAGTGGAATGCGTTGTCCTCAATGCGATGACGATGCGCCGCGCCCGGACCAAGTGTATTGGGCAACAGGTGGACTTCTAAGCCCATCAACCAGTCGCCGCGCTTTTCCATGCATTTTGTGACAAAAACGGGAAACCCCTCCCCGCCTCCCGCAGCATCGCCCGTGACATCGCCCACGCTCTTCGTTTCGCTCGCTTCCGCCCCACCCCATGCGTGCCTCCACCGCCCTAGCTCTTGGCGCCTGCCTTGCCCTCGTCGGCGCGGCCGCGCACCAGACCTGGCCGCGGTGGGCGTGGCAACTTCGCCCGCCCGCCCCCGAGATCGCCTTCACCGACGCCGTCTCGCCCTTCGTCGCCCGCTACTGCCGCGAGTGCCACGACGACGCCACGCGCAAGGGCGGCTTCTCCCTCGAGCCGCTTCTCGCCGGCGCCGGCTCCCTGCGCGAGCGGCGCGACGCCTGGGAACGCGTTCTCCAACACGTCCAGCTCGGCCTCATGCCGCCCCCCGAGGCGCCCGCCCCCGTGCCCGCCGCCCGCGCCGAGTTCGTGCGCTGGCTCGACCACGCCCTCCACCCCATCGACCCCAAACGCCCCGATCCCGGCCGCGTCGTCATCCGCCGCCTCAGCCGCCACGAATACGCCCACACCATCCGCGACGTGCTCGGCGTCGAGTTCGACGCCTCCGACTTTCCCGAGGACGACACCGGTTACGGCTACGACCACATCGGCGACGTGCTCAACACCTCGCCCCTCCTCTTCGAGCGCCTGCTCGCCGCCGCGCAAACCATCTCCGACGCCGTCATCCCCGATCCCTTCGTGCCGAGCCGCGCCTGGTCGCTGCCCCCCGAGGGCTGGCGCGGCGAACGCCCTGGCTTCGGTGAGGGCGGCCACCTCTGGAGCAACGGCGCCGTCACCCGCGTCTTCGACGCGCCCGCCACCGGCCGCTACCGCGCCGTCATCGCGCTCGCCCAGGATCCCCGCCCCGGCCCCGAGCCCGCCCGCGCCCGCATCGCGGTCGATGGCGCGCCTGTCGCCGAGCTCCTCGGCGACGCACCCCGCCGCCGCCCCCGCCGCCACACGCTCGACCTCCGCCTCGAGCGCGGCCCGCAGACGCTCTCCGTCGCCTTCATCAACGACTACCACAAACCCGCCGCGGACGGCCAACCCGCCGACGACCGCAACCTGCACCTCGTCTCCTTCGACCTCGAGGGGCCCTTCGACGCGGAGCCTCGCCCGCCCTCCGCCGCGCAGCTCGCGCTCGTCGGCGCCGGCCCCTCCCCCGGCCAGTCGGAAGAGGCCTGGATCCGCGCCTCGCTCGCCCGGCTCGCCCGCCCCCTCTTCCGCCGCGAGGTCGCTCCCGAGGAGATCGAGCGCCTCGCCGCCCTCGTCGCGCGCGCCCGCGCCGAAGGCGCCACCCGCGAGGGCGCCCTGCAAGTCGGGCTCCAGGCCCTGCTCGTCTCGCCGAGTTTTCTCTACCGCGGCGAAGCGTCCGCCGCCCTCGCCTCCGCGCCGGCCAAGGCCCGCTCCGCCGTCCCGCTCTCCGACGCCGCCCTCGCCACCCGCCTGAGCTACTTCCTCTGGGCCGGCCCGCCCGACACCCGCCTGCTCGACCTCGCGCGCGACGGCCGACTGCGCCCCGCCCTCGCCGCCGAGACCGATCGCCTGCTCGCCGATCCGCGCGCCCGGCGCTTCATCGCCAGCTTCGCCGGCCAATGGCTGCTCGTCCGCAACCTCCGCCTCCGCGAGCCCGACCCCGCGCTCTTCCCCGACTGGACGCCCGGGCTCGCCGCCTCGCTCGAGCAGGAGGTGCTGCGCTTCGTCGGCGATTTTCTCGCCAACCAGCGCCCGGTCACGGAGCTCCTCACCGCGACCGACACCTTCATGGACGCCCGCGTCGCCGCCCACTACGGCCTGCCCGCGCCCGCGGCCGCCACCGCCGCCGAGCCCGGCGACTTCGTGCGCGCCGCCCTGCCCGAGGGCCGCCGCGCCGGCCTCCTCGGCCTGCCCGGCGTCCTCGCCGTCTCCTCCTACCCCAACCGCACCTCGCCCGTGCTCCGCGGCAAATTCGTGCTCGAGCAGCTCCTCGGCACGCCGCCCCCGCCCCCGCCGCCCAACATCCCCTCGCTCGCCGAGGAGGCCCACGGCGCCGACGCCGCGCCGCTCACCCTGCGCGCCCGCCTCGAGCAACACCGCGCCGCTCCCTCCTGCGCCTCCTGCCACGCCTTCATCGACCCGCTCGGTTTCTCCCTCGAGGGCTTCGCCGCCGACGGCCGCGTGCGCACCAGCGAGGGCGGCCGGCCCATCGACACCGAGGGCCGGCTCGAAACCGGCGAGACCGTGCGCTCGCCCGAGGATCTCGCCGCCGTGATCGTCGCCACCCGCGCCGACCTCTTTCGCCGCCAGCTCGCCACGCAGCTGCTCACCTTCGCGCTCGGCCGCGGCACCGACTACTACGACCGCCCCGCGCTCGACCGCATCGTCCAGGAGGCCCGCGCCGCCGGCGACACCCTCCCGGCCTACCTCCACGCCATCGTGCGCTCCCTGCCTTTCCAACATCAACGCCCGCCCGAGCCGCCGCCGCCCGCGCCGGCCTCTCCTCCGCCCCTACCCCAAACCATCGCCCGACGATGAACTCCTCCGCCCTCTCCCGTCGCCACTTCCTCCGCGGCGCCGGCGCCCTCCTCACCCTCCCCTTCTTCGAGAGCCTCGTGCCCGGCGCCACGCTGCGCGCCGCCGAGCGCCTCGGCCGGCTCGCCCCCTCCGGCGAGCTCCTCCGCACCGCCTTCCTCTACGTGCCCATCGGCGTCTACAACGCCCACTGGTGGCCGACCGCCGGCGGCGAGCACGACTTCGTGCTCGGCGACTCGCTCGCCGCGCTCGAGCCCCACCGCGACCAGATCCAGATCATCGCCGGCCTCGGCCACGCCAATGCCAACGCCAACGGCGACGGCGCCGGCGACCACGCCCGCGCCTCCGCCACCTTCCTCACCGGCATGCAGGCGCGCAAGACCGCCGGACGCGACATCCGCGTCGGCCGCTCGGTGGACCAGGTGATCGCCGCCCACGCCGGCGCCGGCCACCGCCTGCCCTCGCTCGAGCTGAGCTGCGACGCCCCGCGCCTCTCCGGCAACTGCGACTCCGGCTACAGTTGCGCCTACCAGTTCAACCTCTCCTGGCGCACCGAAAACCAGCCCGTGCCCGCCGAGCGCAATCCCCGCCTCGTCTTCGAGCGGCTCTTCGGCGCCGCCGACGACCGGCTCGACGCCGAGGCCCGCGCCCGCCGCGCCGCCAGCCGCTCCAGCATCCTCGACTTCGTGGCCGACGACGCCCGCCGCATGCAGCGCTCACTCGGCGCGGCCGATCGCGACAAGCTCGACGACTACCTCGAATCCCTCCGCGCCGTGGAGCGCCGCCTCGCGGCTTTCGACCGGTTCGGCGCCGACCCCGCCACCGCCATGCCCGTCGGCGTGCCCGGCGACTACGAGGAGCACATGCGCCTCATGGCCGACCTGCTCGTGCTCGCCTTCCGCACGCGCAGCACGCCCGTCGCCACGCTCATGTTCTCCGCCGAGAGCAGCGGCCGCACCTTCCCCAACCTCGGCATCACCGAGGGCCACCACAGCCTCTCGCACCATGAAAAGCGCGCCGACAAGCTCGAGCAGATCCGCAAGATCGACGCCTTCTACGCGCGCCAGTTCGCCTACCTGATCGGCCGCCTGCGCGAGGTGCCCGAGGGCCGCGGCACGCTGCTGGACAACACCCTCCTCGTCTATGGCTCGGGCATCCGCGACGGCGACCGCCACGACCACGTGAACCTGCCGGTCATCCTCGCCGGCGGCGCCGCCGGCGCGACCACGCCCGGCCGCTACCGCAAGCTCTCGCCCCGCCCGATGTGCGACCTCTACCAGAGCATCCTGCGTCTCCACGGCGTGGATACGCCGCGTTTCGGCGACAGCGCCGGCGTGCTGCCGCTCGGCTGAGCGCGCCGCGCCGCCGGACTGGCGGCGCCCTTTAGTGAGATCCGCGGGCCCCGGCGGGAGATCGCCCGCTCAGATCCGCCCCGTCAGCGCCATGATCACGAGGATCAGCAGGATCAGGCCGAGCACGCCGCTCGGCCCGTAACCCCAGCCTCGGCTGTAGGGCCAGGACGGCACGGCGCCGACGACAAGCAACAGCAGGATGATCAGCAGGATGGTCGTGGTGGTCATGGGAAGTGGTGGGTTGCCCGGCCGTCGCTTCGCCGGAGCAGGCGGGCGGGCGGATATTTTTCGCTCACCCGGTCATCGCGGCGCGGAGATCCTCGTCGAACGGCAGGGTGTTCTCATCCTGCCGGCGGCGGCGGCGGTAGAGCGTGGTCTTGTTGATGCCGAGCAGGCGCGCGGCCTGCATGAAGCTGCCCGCCTTTTCCACCACGCGGCGGATGTGGGCCTCCTCGAGCGCGGCGAGAGTCACGAAATCGCCCACCTGCGGCGTCAGCGCGGCGGCCGGCGCGGCGAGATTGGGCAGATCGTCGAGGCCGACCACATCCCGCTCGCAGAGAATCACCGCGCGCTCGATGCAGTTGCGCAGCTCGCGCAGGTTGCCCGGCCAGCTGTGGCGTTGCAGCGCGATGCGCGCCTCGGGCGAGAAGCCCTCCAGCTTGCGCCCGCTCGACTTGGCGAACTCCAGCAACAACTGCTGCGCCATCGGCAGGATGTCCTCGGGGCGCTGGCGCAGCGCGGGCAGCTCGAGCGCGATCACGTTGAGCCGGTAAAACAGGTCCTCGCGGAAACGCCCCGCGGCCACCTCGGCGGCGAGGTCGCGGTTGGTCGCGGCGATGATGCGGATGTCGGCCGTGCGCGTGCGCGCCTCGCCCACGCGCTCGTAACAGCGTTCCTGGAGCAGCCGGAGCAGCTTCGGCTGCAAGGCCGGCGGCAGCTCGCCGATTTCGTCGAGGAAGAGCGTGCCGCCCTCGGCCGCGGCCACGAGGCCCGCCGAGTCCGACACCGCGCCGGTGAAGGCGCCGCGCACGTGGCCGAACAGCTCGCTCTCCAGCAACTGCGCCTGGAGGCAGGGGCAGTTCACCGTGACAAAGGGCTGGTCGCGACGCGCGCTCTGGTTGTGGATGCTGCGCGCGAGGTGCGTCTTGCCCGTGCCGTTCTCCCCGAGCAGGAGCACGTTGACCAGGGTCTTGGCGGCCTTGGTCGCCACGAGCAGTTGCCGGCGTAGCAGCGGGCTCTTCGTGGTGAGCTCGGAGGCCGGCGCGGGCGCCTTGGCCGCTCCCGCGGAAGAGGCCGCGGCGACGGGCGCCACCGCCGCGGAGGCGAGCGGAGCGACGAGTTTCTCCGCCCCGGCCGCGAGCACGGGGGCGGAGACCTTCGGCCCGGCGGCCGCGGCCGGCGCCGCCGGCTCCTCGGGCGGCAGGGCCACGCGGGCGAGCGCCGCGCGGGCGACGTCGATATCGAGCGGCTTCATCAACGCGTCCACCGCGCCGGCCGCCAGCGCGTCGGCCACCCGGGCCTCGCGCGAGGTGATCGCCACCACGGGCACCGCGGGAGCGAGCTGGCGCAGGCGCGCCATCACCTCGCTCGCCTCCTCGGCGCGCATCTCCCAATCGAGCAACGCGACGTCGTAGTCGCGCAGGTTGGGCAGGCGGCCCAGCTCCGCGAGGGAGCCGACCAGGGACGGTTGATCGGAGGCGGTGGCGAGGCCGAAGGCCATCAGGCGGCGCATGCGCGCCTCATCGCCGACAAGGAGGATTTTCATGGTGGGAGTTGGACGAAACTCTCGGGCTGGCGGACCGGCGCGCGCCCTTAACCGTTGATGATTTCCCCTCCGTTCGGGTGCAGGACCTGGCCGGTCACGTAGCTCGATTCGGCGGAGGCGAGATAGACGAAGGCCGAGGCGATCTCGGCGGGCTCGCCGGCGCGCTTCATGGGCACGTCGGAGCCGAATTTGGCGACCTTCTCGGGAGGGAAGGTCGAAGGGATCAGGGGCGTCCACACCGGCCCGGGCGCCACGCCGTTCACGCGGATGCCGCGCTTGGCGAGCGAGAGCGAAAGGGAACGCGTGAAGGCCACGATGGCGCCCTTGGTCGCCGAGTAGTCGAGCAGCTTGGGGCTGCCGCGGTAGGCGGTGACCGAGGTGGTGTTGATGATCGTCGCGCCTTCCCCGAGGTGCGGCAGCGCCGCGCGGGTGAGACGGAAATAGGAGAAAATGTTGGTCTGGAAGGTGCGCTCGAGCTGCTCGTCGGAGACATCCTCCAGCGACTTCTGCGGGTGCTGCTCGGCGGCGTTGTTCACCAACACGTCGAGCCGGCCGAATTCCTTGAGCACCTTTTGCACGTGGCGGGCGCAGACCGCGCTCTTCGACACGTCGCCGGGCAGCAGCAGGCAGCGGCGCCCGTGCTCCTCCACCTTCGCCACGGTCTCGCGCGCATCCTCGTGCTCGTCGAGATAGGCCACGGCGACATCGGCGCCCTCGCGGGCAAAGGCGACCGCGACGGCGCGGCCGATGCCGCTGTCGCCTCCGGTGATCAAGGCCACGCGGCCGGCGAGCCGATCGGCGCCCTTCTCCTCCGGACGCTCGGTCTTCGGACGCGGCTCCATCTCGGTCTCCAAACCGGGACGGCGCGATTGCGACTGGGCGGGGCGGAGTTTGCTCGGCTTTTCTTTCTTGGTCGGCACGCGTCCACTATGGTCCAGCACCCGCCCGCTCAAAATCGGGGCCGCCGCCAAGCCCGGGTTGGTGAAAAATCCGGCCGAGTCACGGGTTTGTGACCTTCGGCGCGGCGGCTCGGCGAGCGGGCCCGGGCGCGGCCGCCGCACTCCCCCCGATGCCTCGCCCGCGCCCCACCCGCTATCTTGCGCGCCCCATGATCCCGTCCACCTCCCAATTCATCGCCGAAGTCGTCTCCAACCGCGGCCGCGAAGGCATCGTCGAATCCTCCGACAACACCCTCCGCCTCGATCTCGCCTCCGACCAGGCCCCCACGCCCGAACACCTTTTCGCCGGCGCCTTCGCCGCCTGTTACCACTCGGCGCTCAAAAAGGCCGCGCAAAACGCCCACGTGGAGATCCCCGGCTCCACCGTGATCGCGCGCGTCGGCCTCGCCGACGACGACAGCGGCGACACCTCCCACCTCACCGTCGAGCTGCGCGTCGCCCTGCCCGGGGTGGATGAATCCGTCGGCCGCAAGCTCCTCGACCAGGCCACGTCCACCTGCCCCTACGCCCGCGCCGTGCGGGGCAACGTCCAAGTGAAGGTGATGACCGACTGAGCCCGCTTCTCCGCGCGACGGAGAGTCCCCTTGCCCGCCGCCCGCCGCCACTCCTCCGCGCCCCCCGCCGCCTTCCTCACGCCGATGAAGGCGCTCGCCAGCTCCGCCACGCCGGCGGGCGCGTGGCGTTGCGAGATCAAGTTCGACGGTTACCGCGCCCTCGCCGTGCTCGACGGCGGCGAGGTCGCGCTCTGGTCGCGCAACAGGAAACGCTTCGACGCCGACTACCCCGAGATCGTGGCGGCGCTGCGGCGGCTCCGGTGCCGCGACGCGATCCTCGACGGCGAGATCGTCGCGCTCGACGAGCAGGGGCGCTCGCGTTTCCAGCTCCTGCAGGGCCGCGATCTCGGCGATCGCCCGCCGCTGCGCTACTACCTTTTTGATCTGCCGCGCCTCGACGGCGAGGACCTGACCGCGCTCCCGATCGAGGAACGCCAGGCGCGGCTCGCGAAGCTGTTGACCAAAGCGGCGCCGCCTCTGCTGCTCTCGCCGGTCTTCGACACCGAGCCCGCCGCGCTGCTGGCCGCGGTGCGCGAGCAAGGCCTCGAAGGCATCATCGCCAAGCGCCCGGGCTCGACCTACGAATCCGGGCGGCGCAGCGGCGCCTGGTTGAAGTGCAAGGTGCAGGCCGAGCAGGAGTTCGTGATCGGCGGCTTCACCCCGCCGCAGGGCTCGCGCTCCCGCTTCGGGGCGATTCTGGTGGGTTACCACGAGCGCGGCCGCCTGCTCTACGCGGGCAAGGTGGGCACCGGCTTCGATCAACGCGCGCTCGGCGAGCTGCACGCGCGTTTCATGGGGCTGCGCGGCGCCGGCTGCCCCTTTGCGAACCTGCCGATGGAGACGCGTTCGCGCTTCGGCCGCGGCATGCCCGCGAGCGAGATGCGCCGTGTCACCTGGCTGCGCCCGGAGCTCGTCGCGCAGGTGCGTTTTTCCGAGTGGACGCAGGACGGCCTGCTCCGCCAGCCGGTTTATCTCGGCCTCCGCGCCGACAAGCCCGCGCACGAGGTGCGGCGGGAGTAGCCACGGTGTCGAATGGTCCGCTCATCCGACGCGCGGAGGCTTCTTCGCGGACGACTTCAACGCCTTCTTCTGCTTCGCTTCCAATTTCTTGATGCTCTCGGCCGCCGGCAAATGCTCGGGCATGGTGCCACCGAGTTCCTTGATCGTCTGGCGAACCTTTGCCCCGACTTCGCGGTGCGCCTGATTCGCCTTCTCCTTTCCGGTGATTTTCTCACGGCGCAGTTTTTCCTCGGCTTGGGTCGCACGGAAGAGATTCGCCGCCAGCTCCGTGCTACCCATGTGATCGAGGATCTGCTCGCCTTTTTTCAGCCCTTTGCGGTGATGAATGTCCTGCGCGCCGAGGCCGCCGTAGAGACCCATGTAACCATGGTTCTGAAAAATGGCGTAGTCGCGAGGCTCGATCACTCCCGCACCCTTGGCCGCATCCGCCAGCTGGCTGTTGTGATTACGGAGCTCGGCACGGATGGTGATGCGACGCCGGGCCTCCAGCTCTTCATCGGAAAGCTCTTGGCGGCGGGTCTGAACGGCAAAGTAGGTCTGGCCTTGGGCGACGATCTCTTTGGACGGATCGGCGTTCTGGATTACCAGATAACACGCGTAGCGTGACATCATCACGGTCTTGAGCGGACGCTGAGCACCGCTGCCGATCTCGACCATTTCGGTGACCTCAACGAAATGGTCCTCCACCCGCTGGCCGCTGTTGAAACAGGCGGTGCGGGCCGACTCGATCACAGCCTGAAAATTGCGATAGTCGGCATAACCGAGGATCTTGGCAAAATCCCGGCTCGACCAGAATTCGTTGCCCGCCGGATTGGTGCGGCGGATGGACTCAAACGGGGTGGTTTCGTCGCTCATATTGAATTGCTGCTTTCTGGCCTTGTCTCGCCTCTCAAACCCCGCCGCGTTGTCGATAAATCGTCAACCTCCGCCTCGCGCGGGAGATACTTCTCGATGCGCCACGGGCTGGGCGTGCCGCGAAAGTGGCGGAAGGGGAGGGATTGGCTGACCTCCGGTCACCGCTTCGCGGCACGCTCTGCGCGGCCCATCTCCGCTTCGCTCCGTCGAACCCCCGGGGTTCTCATCCCTTGCCACGTCGTCCTCCGGTGGCCGCCGTCCTCATGCGTCTTTTCGTGCCGCGAAAGTGGCGGAAGGGGAGGGATTGGCTGACCTCCGAATCACCGCTTCGCGGCGCGCTCCGCGCGGCCCATCTCCGCTTCGCTCCGTCGAACCCCGGGGTTCTCATCCCTTGCCACGTCGTCCTGCGGTGGCCGCCGTCCTCATGCGTTTTTTCGTGCTGCGAAAGTGGCGGAAGGGGAGGGATTCGAACCCCCGGGGCCTTTCGGCCCGCCAGATTTCAAGGCTGGAGCATTAGACCACTCTGCCACCCTTCCATTACTCCGACCGCCCCACGCTGCCCCGTCCCTCCCGCCTCGGTCAACCCTCTTGCTGACATTCCCGGCTCGTCGCTCTCCTCCCCCAGGATTTCCGCCACATGACCCGACATCAAGGGCTTCACCAGATAGCCCAAGGCGCCGGCCCGCGCCGCCCGCTGGCGATCCCGCGGCTCGTCGGAAGAAGTCAGCACACAGACCCGGATCCGCTCAAAACCCCCGTCGCGACGCATCCACTCCAGCACCTCGTGCCCGGTGAGCCCCGGCATCTTCAGATCGAGCAGGAGAATATCGGGCAAGGGGTGCGCGCCGCGATCGGCAAAAGCCCCCTCCCCTCGCAAATAAGCGATCGCCTGCGCCCCGTCCTCGACATGGCGCGGCATGGGCAAGCCCGCCCTGGTCAACACGCGGGCGGAGAAGAAGAGGTCGTCTTCATTGTCCTCGGCGATGAGAATAAAGGGAGCGGAGGCGGGCACGGGGAAACGCGGGTTCATCTCGATGTCTCAGGATCAGGCGCCTAGCGCGGGCTCGGCCGGTCCGGTCTCGACTGGCGCGGCGAAGCCCTCCGGCCGCAAGACCTCGCCCGCCCCCGTCGCGGAGGCCTCGGCAAACTCCAGCCAAAAACGGGCCCCCTGGCCGGGCACGGACTCCACGCCCACCGATCCGCCCATGCGCTCCGCCGCCTTCTTCACGATGGCCAGCCCGATGCCGGTGCCCGGCACGTGCTTTTGCGCCGCGCGTTCGAATATGCCAAAAATGCGCCGCTGCTGCGCCGGCTCAATCCCCACCCCTTGATCCTTCACCGACACCCGCATCCGGTCGCCTCGACGCTCGGAAAAAATCTCGATGTCGGCCGGCGCCCCCTCGCGGGCGAACTTCAGGGCGTTCTCGATCAGGTTGGAAAAACACTGGATCAGCGAGGGCAGATGCCCCTGCACGCTGCCGAGCGGAGAGCGGAGCCGGATCAAGTGACGCGCCGCCAGGATGTCGGGATATTGCTCGATCACGGCCTTGAGCACGAGGTCGAGGTCGAGCGGCTCCAGGGTGATCTCGGCGCGGCTCACGCGGGTGTAGGCGAGCACGTCCTGGGTGAGGCGATCCATGCGGCGCGAGGCGCGGGCGATGCGATCGAGCATCTCCTGCGCGGGCGGAGGCAGGGCCGCGGCGTAGTCCTCCAGCAATACGCGCGAGTAGCCCTCGAGCACGCGCAGCGGCGAGCGCAGATCGTGCGAGACGCTGTAGGAAAAGGCCTCCAGCTCCTCGACCATCTGGCGCAGGCGGGCGGTGCGCTCGGCCACGCGCTCCTCGAGCGAGGCGAGCAGGCGCTCGCGGTCGGCGAGCAGGTCGCGCACCTCGTATTGGCGCCGCCGCGCACGGAGCGCGGCGCGCACCGCGGCCACCAGCGTAAGGGTGCGCAGCGGACGCTCGATGAGGGTGAGATTGGCGCGTTCGCCGAGCAGGGCCACGGCACGCCCGCTGGCCGCCACCTCGCGCCCGCCGGTGGTGATGAGGATGATCGGCGCGTCCGACCACGCGGGCTGGCGGTCGATCTCGGCCGCGAGCAGGGGATGCTCCCGCGCGGCCGTGGCCTCCTCGGTGAGCAACAGCGCGCCGCAACCCTCGACGAAGCGGCCCGCCAGATCGACGGAGTCGCGGCACACCTCCGCCTCGAGGCCGGCGGCGCGCAGGACCTCGTGGATGTTGACCGCATCCGCGCCGAGCGGGGCGAGGACGAGCACGCGTTGACCGACGTCGGGCACGGGCAAATCAGACTTCGGGCAGCATCTCGGCCGCCTTGCCCTGGAAGGTCGGCACGCCGGTGAGCACGCCGTGGAAATTGGTGAGCGGCTGGCCGACCCGCAGGCCGGCGTGCACGAATTTCAGCTCGCGAATCGTGTCCTCGTGGTTGCCGGTGCGCTTCTTCACCACCGACACCGCCTTGCGGATGCGCCCATCCTGCTCGAAGTAGCGCAGCAGGAGCACGGTGTCGGCGAGGTAGGTGAGATCGATCGGCGTGCTCATCTGGCCGACGATGCCGTGCTGGGCCACCGTCATCACGGTGACGACCCCGTAGCGGCTGAGCAGGGCGAGCAACTCGTGGAGCTGGATGTTGAGGAACTTCACCCCGGGCATCGCCTGCAGGTAGCCGTTGAGGCTGTCGATCACGAGGAACCGCACGCCCTCCTTCTGCACGCGCTCCTTGACCTTGTGCACGAACTCGCCCGGCGCCAGCTCGACGGGATCGATCTGGAGCACGGTGATGAGCCCGGAATCGATGTGCTTCTGAAACGGCAGCGAGACCGATTCGGCGCGGAGGATGAGCGTGGCGAGGTTCTCCTCGAACAGGCAAAAGAGCGCGCGCTCGCCGCGCTCGGCGGCGGCGATGGCGAGCTGAAGCGCGATGGTGGATTTTCCGGTGCCGGCGGGACCCAGCAGGAGACAGCTCGTGCCACGCTCCAGCCCGCCGCCGACCATCGCATCGAGCTGGTCCACGCCGGTGGGCAGGACGCCCGGCCGCCAGTCCGAGCGATGCTCGGAGGCGACCAGGCGGGGAAAGACGCGCACCCCGCCGCCGAGGATCGCGGCGTCGTGATAGCCGCCGGAGAAATGCACGCCGCGAAGCTTGTTGACCTTCAGCCGGCGGCGCTCCGCGCCGTAGTCGGACTCGAGTTGCTCGAGCGTGAGCACGCCGTGGGCGATGCTCTGCACATGGAGGTCGCCGCCGTCGGCGGCATGGTCGTCCAGCATCACGACCGTGATGTCGCGCCCGCTCAAAAACTGCTTCAGCGAGAGCATCTGCCGGCGGTAGCGCAGCGCGGTGTCGGAGAGGAGGCGCAACTCCGAGAGCGAGTCGATGACGAGGCGGGCGGGCCGCTCCTCATTTATCCGCTTGAGCAGGATGTCCGTCGTGCGGTTCAGCTCGATCTCGGCGGGATGGAAAACGGTGTTCTGCGATTCTTGCGCGAGCTGATGCTCCAGGGCCGACAGCTCGAAGATCCCCAGCCCCTCCAAGTCCCACCCGTGCGAACGGGCGACGCCGATGATTTCCTCGCGCGTCTCGGAAAGGGTGATGTAGAGCGCGCGTTCGCCGCGGCGCACCCCCTCGAGCAGAAACTGGAGCGCGAGCGTGGTCTTGCCGACGCCGGGGTTGCCCTTGACGAGATAAAGCCGGTTGCGGGGAAGACCGCCGCGAATGATTTCATCCAAACCTTCAATGCCGGTCGGGCAGACTTCGGAGTCGGAATTGGCAGACATGAGGGGAGCAAAAAGGGCGAGAGGCGAAAAAAAGGGCGGATGGCCACGCACGCTCCGCAGGACTCCGGAAGGAAAAACAGACGCAGCAGCGAGGGGGTGAAAGAAAGGCCTGCGCCGCCCGCCCTCGCAAGGAAAGCGGGCACGCGAAGAACCCTAAGTCACCCTCGGGCCGGCCCCCGAGGTGCAACTACGCACTCTCCCCGATCACCCGCCCTGCTGGAGCCCAAGTTCCTCCACCCGTTTGCGCAAGGTGGCGCGCGTCATGCCCAGCCGCTCCGAGGTGCGGGCCAGGTTGCCCTCGAGGGCCTTCAGGCTGCGCACGATCATCTCGCGCTCGAGCCGCTCCAGGATCGGTTCGGCGTCCTTGCTCAGCTCCCCGTGGAGAAAGTCGAGCGCCTGCTCCACCGTCTGGGCGGGTGCGGGCTCCGCGGCCGGAGCCGACGCGGCGGCGGGGGCG
>JAUWBD010000078.1 GCA_030605125.1 Verrucomicrobiota bacterium
CGCGTGCTGGCCGCCAGCACGCGCGCGCCCGGGCCGGTCGCCTCGACGGCGGGCACGGCGCGAGCGCGCACCGGACGGGCGAAGTCGGCGCGCGCGCCGTCGAGGCGAGTGGCGGACCAAACCGCCTCGACCGCCCCCGAATCCGAGGGCGGCAGCTCGAGGCGAAGGGCGCGCGACTCGCCGACGGGCAGGCGGACGCGCGGCGAGTCGGCGGCGGAGCCGGCGACGATCTCGAGCGCCTGCGCGCCCTCGTTGCGCACGGAGAGCGTCCAGACGGAACGCTCGCCGACGATCACCGGTCCGGCGGGAGCGAGGTCCACGCGCAGGCCGGCGGCGCGCTCGGCCGCGAGAGCATCCAGAGCGCGCAAGGCGACCGCGGCCTCGTCGCCACCCGAGCGCCAGCCGGCGAGAAACGCGCGCTCGTCGGCCAGGCGTTCCGGCGCGACGACATCGAGCAGCAGGACGCCGTGCGGCTCGAGGGACACGTTGACCGTCTCCCCGCCCTCGGCCCAGCCGGCGCGGCCGGTGAGAGGCTCGATCCAGGCGACGCGTCCGAGGCCGGCCGGCAGCGCGAGCGAGGCGGAGCGGCGGGCCTCGCCGAGATTTTGCAGGACGAGATGCCAGAGCCCGTCGGACGAGCGGCCGAACTGCTCGAGGCGCAGCCCGTCCCGCTCCGCGGCGGCGAGCCGCGCCTCGCGCACCGGCCGCCAACCGGCGTCGGCGACGCGGCGCGTGAGCGGCACGAAGGTGCGGAAGAGATGACGGTCGCGCTCGAGAAGCTTGGGGTCGTGCCAGTAGGGGTTGTCGGCGGCGTTGTGGCTGAAGAAGCTCGGTTGGAAACCGTAGAGCAGGCAGGTCTCGAAATAGCGGCGCAACGGCTCGCCCTCGAAGGTGGCGAAGTCGGTGGACTGCAGGAAGCCGAAGGGCTTTTGCCCCGAGAGCGCGCGGCGGTAGTCGAGGCGGGCGCGGCTGTTGGGGTTGTATTGGCCGCCGCTCCACCAGTCGGTCTCCTCGCCGGGGATGTCGATCCAGCGGTTGAGGAAGGGCGAGTCCACGAGCGGGAAGTTCGCCATGAGAAATTTGCCGCGGGCGCGAAGCGCGGCGCCGAGCGCGGCGGTGAACTCGTATTGCGGCACGTTGGGCGCCATCACGGGCACGCGGCCGGCGCGCGTGAACGTGGCCGGATAATCCGCGGCGTGCAGGGCGGCCACGGCGTGATCGGGCTGCACGATCGCGTCCATCGAATCGAGGTAGATGCCGTCCACGCGCGGATCGGCGAGCCAGGCGGAGATGCGCCTCCACTCGGCGGCGGCGCGGTTGAGGCCTCCGGGCGAGGCGGGCGCGAGATCGGGGTCGGTGTTCACCTCCATGCGCGCGCCTTTGTTCCAGGGCAGATCCATGAACTTCATCAGGATCGCGCCGTCGGCCCCGCGCGCCGCGCCGGCGAGGCCGGAGAGGGCGAGGTCGCGGCTCCAGCCCGAGCCGAGCGCGGCGAGCCGGCGCATCTTCTCCTCGGCGCGGGCCGGGGTGCGCTCCTCGCCGTCGGCGAAGGGCAGCCAGTAGAGCCAAGGCTCCGCATACATGAGCGTGAGCACGCCGTTGGCCTTGGCATAATCCACGTCGGCGCCGATGTCGCCGGTCTTCTCGAAAAACGAGAACCCGAAGTCCTCCGCGCCGGGCAGCTTGGAGATGTCGGAAAAGGGCATCCACAGGCCGGAGCGCGGCACGCGGCGCGTGAAATAGTCGGGGTGGCGCAGGAAAAACTCCGCGAGCGCGGCGCGAAAGCCGCCCTCGCTTCCCCGATCGAGCGCGTAGAAGGAGCAGCGAAAGGTCGCCTGCCCGGGGAATTTTTTCGTCTCCGGCGAAAGCGCCAGGTCGTAGTCCGCCCGCAAATACGCCTCGCCCGCGCCGAGCGCGAAGACGCGCGGCTCGGCCGGATCCGTCTCGACCACGAGCACGCGGCCGCCCTCCTCCACCGCGCCGAAAGGATAAAACGACTGGCGCGCGTCGATGCCGTAGCGCCCGCTGGCGAAGTTCCCGAAGACCGGCTCGCTCCCGTCGATCACGCGGCTCGTCTCCATGTCGTCCCACCAGATCCTTCCGGCGCGGCGCGGCAGGCCGAGCCCGGCCTTGACGCGCAACACCCGCTCGCCCTCGGCGCGCAACCAGCCGGTGAGACGCAGCTCACCCGCGCGCGGCGAATCCGCCACCAGCACCCAGCGCACGCCCAGCGCTTCGCCGGCCCAGGCGACGTCGTCGCCGCGCCGCCAGGCTTTCGACGGCTGGAGTGGCACGGCCTCGCCGCCGGCCGCATCGCGCAGCCGCGCCTCGAGCCGCGCACCCGCCGGGAGACCGAGCGACACGAGGCGTTTTTCAATCAACGAAAATTCCGCGCCGCCGCCGCGCACCGGAATCCACGCCGAGAGGTCCGGGCCGCCGTCGAGCGCGACCGAGAGCGACACCGCGCGCGCCGCGAGCAGCTCCGACAAATCCACCTCGCCCGCCCCCGCCGCGCCCGGCCCCGCCAACCGGAGGGTCGGCAGCTTCGCCGGTTCGGACGTCACGCGTCCGCTCGCCGGCCAGCGTTGCCCGACCTGCCAGTCCGAGGTGGTCACCTCCGCGAACCACGAAAACGTCTTCCCGAGCGCGGGCGCCGCCACCACGCAGATGGTTTTTCGGGGCTCGGTTTGAAACGAAGGCTCGCCCAAGCGCTTCCACTCCCAGCCGGTGGCGTCAGCCGGATAGGCGTAGAAGGATGGGCCCTCGATCATGAAGTCCGCGCCCGTGCGGGGCTCGCCCGCGCGCGGGTCGGTGTCGATAAAGACCCGCAAGCGCTCGGCGCCCGGCCCCTCGCCTTCCGCGTGATGAAACACGAAGGCCACCGCGTCCGGCAGGCCGGCCACGCGCTCGACGCTGATCGACGTCACGGGCCCGACCTGGTTCCCCGCGCCAAACACCCCGCCACCCGCGCCGATCCCGAGAGCCAAACCCAACAGCCAACCGCGAACCGAACGACACGAGAACAGACGAAGGGGCATCATTTGCGTAACTAATTACGCATCCTGTGGCGCGGTCAAGCTTCGTGTGTGCCTCGTCTGCTCCAGATGAGGCGCTCCGCAAGAAACCTTGGACATGCTCGTCCGGGCGTTACTACTTTCTCGTCGCCGTGAGCGCCCTTCGCGGCGCCCCGCCCGTCACCATGGACATCAAAAAATTCTCCGCGCTCGCAGGCGTATCGACCGCCACGGTCTCGCGCGCCTTTTCCGGCAACGGTCGCATCAAGGAGGCCACGCGCGAGCGCATCTTCAAACTGGCGGAGAAGCACGGCTACGTGCCGAACATCCACGCGCAGCGGCTCAACGCGCGTCGCTCGGAGATCATCGCCGTTTACTACAGCTTCAGCAGCGCGCCGATCTTCGACTACTACAACATGGAGCTCGCGCAGGAGATCGCCAAGGCGGCCGGCGCCCGTGGCTACACGACCAACCTCGAACTCACGCAGCGCACCGACGAACCGTCCGCCGGGCTCCAGCGCGCGGCGACCGGCGGAGGCCTCGACGGCATCATCCTCGTGGCCGATTCGCGCGAGAGCGCGCAGGCCTTCGTCAAACGCTTCAAACGCCTGCCCGTGGTCGTCGTCGCCAACCACGACTGGGTGCTGCCCGAGGCCGCCGCGCTCGTGCGCATCCACCAGGCCTCCGGCATCCGCGAGGCCGTCGCGGAGATGAAGGCCGCGGGGCACACGCGCATCGGCTTCATCCACGGCATGGCCGACGAGGGCAAGCACCGGGCTTTCCTCGAGGCCCTGCGCGCCAACCAGCTCGACGACGTCGGCGCGCCGACCGCCCGCGGACCGCTCTCCTTCGAGGACGGCGAGCGCGCCATCGCGGAGCTGTTGTCCCAAAACGTCAGCGCCGTGCTCTGCTCCACCGACATCCTCGCGCTCGGCGCCATGAGCGGCGCCACCAAACGGGGCCTGCGCATCCCGGAGGACCTCTCCATCGTCGGCATCGACAACCTCGCCTTCTCCGCCTTCACCAGCCCCCCGCTGGCCAGCGTCGGCATCCCCCGCACCGAGATCGCGCTGACCGCGGTCGAGGCGCTCCACCAACTCGTCCAGGACGAGACCGCCGCACCGGGCGCCCCGAGCCGCCAGCTCATCCACACCGTCCACACACGCTTCATCTCACGCCGCTCGCTCGGCGCCGCCCCAAATGGCTAGCGCCGCGGGGAGTTGCCTTCGCACGAAATGCGGGGACTTTGCCAAACGCACGGCCCTCGCATCCTAAAAACCGCGCCGCCCCGCGATGAGCTCCTCCCCGCCCCCCTCCTCTCGCGAAACGCCCGCCCCCCCGCTGCGCTCCTCCATCCTGACCGCTCTCGGCGTCTTCGCGGTCGCCGCCGCGGCGTTGGTATATGTTTACTACGAGGCCCGCACCACCCTCTTCAACCACACCCGGGAGCATCTGCGAAACCTCGCCACGGTCGCCGCCACCACGCTCGATCCCGCTGTTCACGCCGAGGTCACCCTCACCGGCGACGAGACCTACTCCCGCGCGATCGGCCCGCTCCTTCGTTTCCATCGCTCGGTCCCGGACGTCTATTACGCCTACACCCTGGGACCCGATCCCGGCGTTCCTCGCTTCGTGCTCGATACCTCCTTCTACATGCGCCGGGAGGGCGACGACAACCCGGTCCCCGTCGTGGGCGAGCCCTACACCGAGGCCCCCGCCGCGCTCCACGCCGCCTTCACCTCCGGACAACCCGCCGCAAGCTCCACCCCCTACACCGACAAGTGGGGCACTTTCCTCAGCGGCTTCGCGCCATTCCACCACCAGGACGGCTCGCTGGCGGGCGTCGTCGGCATCGACATTTCCCTCGCCGACTTCGAATCGCACCTGCGTCCCTTCCGTCTCACGCTCCTGCTCGCCCTGGCCGGCAGCGCCCTCGGCGCCTGCGGCATCGCCTACGGGCATCACCGCGCCAAGTCCGCGATGGATTATGCCAGGACCGAGTCGGATCGCGCGCGCCATCTCTCCGAAAAAGCCGCGCTCGCCGCCGAGCAGGCCAACCAGGCCAAGTCCTCCTTCCTCGCGACCATGAGCCACGAGATCCGCACGCCGATGAACGGCGTGATCGGCATGGCCCAGATCCTCCAGGACACGCCGCTCACCGTCGAGCAGCGCGAGTGCGTCTCATCCATCCAGGCCTCGGGCGAGGCGCTGCTCGCGATCATCAACGACATCCTCGACTACTCCAAGATCGAGGCCGGCCGCATTGAGCTGGAAAGCCGGCCCTGGTCGCCCCGCGCCTGCGTCGAGGAAGTGCTCGACCTGCTCGCCATCACCGCGCGTCGCAAAAATCTCGACCTCGCCTACCTCATCGAGCCCGGCGTGCCCGAGTGGATGTTTGGCGACGCCCATCGCGTGCGCCAGATCCTGCTCAACCTCGTGGGCAACGCGCTCAAGTTCACCCACGAAGGCGAGGTCATCGTCACCCTGCGGCCCGCCGATCCCGCTCCCGACACCTCCGACGCCGCCGCCCGCCCCAAGCTGGAAGTCGCCGTGAGCGACACCGGTATCGGCATCCCCGCCGATCGCCTCGACCGGCTCTTCAAGCCCTTTTCCCAAGTCAACGCCGCCACCACCCGCGAGTATGGCGGCACCGGTCTCGGCCTCGCCATCTGCCAGCGCCTCGTCGCGTTGATGGGCGGCCGCATCTGGATGGAATCCAACCCGGGCCAAGGCAGCACCTGCCGCTTCACGCTCGATATCGTCACGCCGCCGCCCGCTCCGGGCGCTCCGCTCGCCGCCACCTACCTGCCGCCCTTCCCCGGGCGGCATGTGCTGCTCCTCATCGGCCACGCCACCACCCGCCGCATCCTCTCCGCCCAGTGCGCCTCCTGGGCCATGCGCGTCACCGCCTGCGCGGACCTGCCGTCCGCCCTCGAAGTCTTGGGCAAGGAGCGCCCCGACATCGCCATCGTCGAGGCCTGCGCCGATGCCGCGACCACCGCCGCGCACGCGCGCGCGCTGCACGAATGCAGCCCCGCGCTCCCCCTCCTGTTGCTCCGGCCCCTCGGCGACGCCCAGGCAGTCGAGGGCTTCGCCTCCAGCTTCGCCAAGCCGATCAAGCCCGCGCAGCTCCATCAGCAGCTCGCCGACATTCTGCGGACAAAAGACGACGGTCCCGCGGCGGCAAGCCAGCCGCCCCCGCGCATCGACATCGGCTTCGCCCGGCGCCACCCGCTCGACATCCTCGTGGCGGAGGACAACGAGGTGAACCGCCGCGTCGTCCACCTGCTGCTCGGCCGCCTCGGATACTCCGACGTGCGCTACGCGGCCAACGGCGCCCAGGCCGTCGAGGCGGTCGCCACCCACGCGCCTGACGCGATTCTCATGGATTTGCAGATGCCCGAGCTGGACGGACGCACCGCCACCGCCCTCATCCGCTCCGCGGCCGCCACGCGAGAAGGGGCCGCGTCGCGCGGGCCGTGGATCATCGCCCTCACCGCCGACGTGCTCGCCTCCGACCGCGCCGAGGCCCTGGCCGCCGGCATGGACGACTTTCTCATGAAGCCCCTTCGCATCGAGGCCCTTGTCGCCGCCCTCGTCCGCGCGCACGAGGCGCTCCGACGCGAGCGGGCCTGAACCGGCGGCCGGCGCTCGACGCACATTCCGCTTTCCCCGCCGCCCCCGGCGCGCATCCTCCCGCCGCGCCCCTCCGCCAGCCGCACCGCTTCCATCCATGGCCTCCAAACACGTCCGCCAACTCTGGGCCGCCAAGCTCGCGGGAAAAGCCGCGTCCGCGCCCGGCGCCAAGGCGGCGGGCGGCCTGCGCCTCGACGAGCTGCCGGTCGGCTCCCTCGTGCCCGTCTCCGCGCTGCGCGGCAAAGCCGCCGCGCCCGCCGCGCACCCGCTGGCGGACGGCCCGAGGCGCCAGTCTTTCGCCGGCCAGGTGCTGGGCATCGACCCCTCGCTGCGCGGCACCGGTCTCGCCCTGATCGAGTTTGCCCCCGGTCGCGCTCCCGTGCTGCTGCGTTGCCGCACCGTCAGCGTGCCGGCGAAGCGCAGCATGGCCTTCGCCCTCGGCGAGATCTCGGCCGCCGTGACCGCCTTCCTGCGCGACTTCGAGGTGCGCCACGTCGCGCTCGAGCAGACGATCTACGTGCAGAATTTCCAGACCGCGCAGATCCTCGGCGCCGCGCGCGGGGCGGCGATCGCCGCGGCCGCGCTCCACGGGCACGAGGACGTGTGGGAATACCCGCCGCTGCGCGTGAAACAGGCGGTGGTCGGCGTGGGCCGCGCCAGCAAGGAGCAGATGGCCCGCACCGTGATGGCGCTGCTCGGCCACGGCCGCGCGCTCGCGAGCGACGAGGCCGACGCCGCCGGCGTGGCCCTCTGCCACGCCTTCACCTGGCGCGAGTAGGCGCACGGCGGCGAACACACCGCGCGCGGCGGACGGCTGAAGAGCAGGCTTCTGTTTTCACCGCGTCTGCGCCTTGATGCGGCCTCACGTCCATGTCCGTCGCCGCCCAGCCCTCCGCCCCCCCGCCCCTCGCGCCCTCCGCGCCGCTCGGCTACAAGCTCGCGGTGCTCGTCTTCCTGGAAAACTCGCGCGGCGAACACCTGCTGCTGCTGCGCGCCAAGGCGCCCAACCGCGGCACCTGGTCGCCCATCGGCGGCAAGCTCGAGACCGCCACCGGCGAGTCGCCCTTCGAGTGCGCGGTGCGCGAGACTTTCGAGGAAACGGGCCACGTGGTGACGACGGCCGATCTGCACCTCTTCGCCATGATCGCGGAGAAGGCCTACGAGGGCGCCTCCCACTGGCTGCTGTTTCTTTTCCGCTGCACCAAGCCGCTCGACACCCTGCCGGAGACGATCGACGAGGGGCGCTTCGGCTTTTTCACGCGCGAGCAGATCGAGCACCTCGCCCTGCCGGAGACGGATCGCACCGCGCTGTGGCAAATCCACGACCGGCACCGCGAGCACTTCGTCGCGCTGCGCGCCGACTGCGCCCCGGACAAGCCGCTGGAAATCGTGATCGAGCAGATCACGCCGCGGGCGGGGTGATACCGACGGCTGAATACATTCGGACTTAACCACAGATGTCACGGATTGGCACGGATCGATCGGTATCCGTGGCAATCCGTGACATCTGTGGTCAAAAACTCCGGTAGGCGGCGGGCCGAGGCCCGCCGTCGAAAGCGGAGCCGAGGCTCCGCACTCCAAAGGGCGCGGATCAGAGGCCGCCCATGTCGGCGAACTGCTCGGTTTGGGCGCGCTCGCTGCCGTCCGGCCAGAGGATCATGCCGGCGCCGACGGTCGCGTTGGTAAACTCGTCCACGAGGATGAAGCTGCCCGTGCTGCGGTTGCGCTTGTAGGGATCGATCATCAGCGGCACGGCGGTGCGCACGTGGATGCGGCCGATGTCGTTCATGCCGATCACCAGGTCGTCCTCCTTCTTGTGGAGCGTGTTGATGTCCACCTTGTAGCGGATCGCCTTCACCACGGCCTTGGTCTCGCGCGTGGTGTGGCGGAGCATGTATTTGCCGCCGGGCTGGAGGGGCTTGGCGTTGAACCAGCAGACCATGGCCTCGAGGTCCTGAGCGACGGCGGGCTGGTTGTGCGGCTTGGCGAAGAGGTCGCCACGCGAGCTGTCCACCTCGCGGTCGAGGGTGATGGCGACCGACATCGGCGCGAAGGCCTCGGCAAGCTCGCCCTGCGGGCCGTGGATGGACTTGATCTTGGCGGGCAGGCCGGAGGGCAGCGTGACGATCTCGTCGCCGGGCTTGAAGACGCCGCCGGCGATGCGGCCGGCGAAGCCGCGGAAATCGTGGTGCGCGTCGTTGTTGGGCCGGATGACGGTCTGGATCGGGAAGCGCGGGTCCACGTGGTTGAGGTCGCTGCCGATATAGACGGTCTCGAGCGTGTAGAGCAGCGAGCCGCCCTGATACCAGGGCGTGCGTAGGGATTTTTCCACTACATTGTCGCCGTGGAGGGCGCTGATCGGGATGAACTTCACGTCGGCGATGTTGAGGCGCGAGGCGAAGCTGGTGTATTGCGCGACGATCTCGTTGAAGCGGGCCTCGGAGAAGTCCACGAGGTCCATCTTGTTGATCGCGACGACGACGTGCGGGATGCCGAGGAGCGAGGCGATGAAGGAGTGGCGGCAGGTCTGCTCGATCACGCCCTTGCGGGCGTCGATCAGGATGATGGCGAGGTTGGCCGTGGAGGCGCCTGTCACCATGTTGCGCGTGTATTGGATGTGGCCGGGGGTGTCGGCGATGATGAACTTGCGCTTCGGCGTGGCGAAGTAGCGGTAGGCGACGTCGATGGTGATGCCCTGTTCGCGCTCGGCGCGGAGGCCGTCGGTGAGGAGGGCGAGGTTGAGGTTCTCCTCGCCGCGCTGGGCGGTGACGCGCTCGAGGTTCTCGAGGGTGTCCTCGAAGATGGCCTTTGAGTCGTAGAGGAGGCGCCCGATGAGGGTGGACTTGCCGTCGTCCACGGAGCCCGCGGTGGTGAAGCGCAGGAGGTCCATGGAGAGGTATTGTTCGTCGGAGTGGACGGGAGCGGGAGCGGTCATTTTGAAGTGTCGAGGAGTCGAGAGGTCGAGGAGTCGAGGAGCGGTGGGAGGCTGGAGTGGACGAGCGTCGAGGGAGCGATTGATCGAGGGGCGCGGGGCCGGGCGGCCGAGGTCGCCAAAGCGGCGGATGGGAAGCTTCTCGGCTCCTCGACCCCTCGTCTCCTCGGCTCAGAAGTAACCCGCCTTCTTGCGGTCCTCCATGGCGGATTCGGAGCGCTTGTCGTCGGCGCGGGTGCCGCGCTCGGTCACGCGGGCGCTCGCGACCTCTTGGATGATCTCGGTGAGGTTGGAGGCGGGCGACTCGACCGCACCGGTGCAGGTGGCGTCGCCGACAGTGCGGAAACGCACGGTGCGCGTCTCATACGCCTCGCCCTCGAGGAGCGTGATGAAGGGCGACTTCGCGAGCAGCGTGCCGTTGCGGTTCACGACCTCGCGCTGGTGGCTGAAGTAGATCGACGGGATGTGCAGGTTCTCGCGGGCGATGTATTGCCAGACATCCATCTCGGTCCAGTTGGAGAGCGGGAAAACGCGGAAGTGCTCGCCGATGTTTTTGCGGCCGTTGAAGAGGTTCCAGAGCTCGGGGCGCTGGTTCTTCGGGTCCCACTGGCCGAACTCGTCGCGGTGCGAGAAGAAGCGCTCCTTGGCGCGGGCCTTCTCCTCGTCGCGACGCGCGCCGCCGAGGCAGGCGTCGAATTTGAACTCCTCGATGGTGTCGAGCAGCGTCACCGTCTGGAGGCCGTTGCGCGAAGGATTCGGGCCCTTCTCCTCTTGGCAGCGGCCGGCCTTGATCGAGTCCTCGACGTAGCGCACGACAAGGCGCGCGCCGATGTCGGTGGCGAACCAGTCGCGATACTCGATGGCCTCGGAGAAGTTGTGGCCGGTGTCGATGTGGACGAGCGGGAAGGGAATCTTCGCCGGCGCGAAGGCCTTTTGCGCGAGGCGGGCCATCACGATCGAGTCTTTGCCACCCGAGAAGAGGAGCGCGGGGCGCTCAAACTGCGCGGCGACCTCGCGCAGCACGAAGATCGCCTCGTGCTCGAGCTGGGCCAGGTGGGTGAGGTTGTAGGAACTCATTTCGGCAAATTACGAATTACGATTTACGACTTACGATTGGAAGAGGCGGATGCGCGGCAGGACGGCGGCGTGGAGCCGGGCGAGGCAGGCCTCGGGCGAGGCGGCTTCGGTGTCGATCACGAGGGTCGCGGCCTCGGAGGAGTCGGCGGCGGGCGCGGGCTCTTCGAAGGCGGAGTCTTTGCCGGTGAACTGCCCCACCCCGCCGGCCGCGGCCTTGGCGTAGAGCCCCTTCGGGTCGCGCTGGGCGCAGGTGGCGAAGCTGGCCTTCACATAAACCTCGAGCAGGTCCGCCGGGCCGATGATCTCACGGGCGGAAGCGCGCAGGGAACGCAGCGGCGTGATAAACGAGCAGAGCGTGACGAGGCCGGCGTGGGCATGGAGCTTGGCGACCTCGGCGATGCGGCGGATGTTCTCGGCGCGGTCGGCGTCGGAAAAACCGAGGCCGCGGTTGAGGCCGGTGCGGATGTTGTCGCCATCGAGGAGCTGGGTGGCGAAGCCCTCGGCGTGGAGGCGGCGCTCAAGCGCGATGGCGAGCGTGCTTTTGCCGGAGCCGGAAAGCCCGTAGAGCCAGATCACCTGCCCGCGCTGACCGAGCCGCGCCTCTTTGTCCGCACGCGGCAACACTCGGTCGAAGATCGGGTGGATGTTGGCGGCGTTGCTCATTTGTTTGGCATGTTGGTCAACAAACCAAAGATTAAACGGCGTCGGCAAGTTAATTCCCCCATGGAATGGGGAAATCAGGAAAAAGCGCTTCCACTATTAGCGGAAGCGCCAGCCGTGGAGGAAATTGCCAATCGTCGGCTACTCCTTGAAACGCTCCGCCTCGGGAATGGAAAGCTCCTCCTCGAGCTCGCGGATGCGCTCCAAGACGACGGCAGCCTGGGCCATGACATTGTCCTTCGGGAGCGTGGGATAGAGCGCCTTGAGAAAGGCGTAGGCTTCGGCGTGCCGCTCCTGCCGGCGCAGAAGCTCGGCGTAGATGCGCGCGGCGTAGTAGGGCGCGTCGGGGTGCTGGGAGGCGCGCAGGTAGTAGCGAGAGGCCGTCTCGACATCCTTGAGCCGGTTGAGGTGGACGTTGCCGATCTCGAGCACGAGCAGCGGGTGCTCGGGGTGAAAACCGAGACCGCCTTCGAGGTATTCGATCGCGACGGACGACTGCTCCTCGTCGAAGCGCCGCTTCACGGATTCGGGCACGGCGTCGTAGCCGCCGGCCTTGTCGATGCGCCAGTTGGGCATGTCGTAGGCGATCATGCGGCTGCCGTTGAGCCAGAAGTAGAGCGGACGCGGGTCGATGGCGGTGACGAGCTTGATCGAGGTCTGGGTCTTCGGGAGGTCGTAGGTTTCCCAGACCGAGTTGGTGCGAATCCAGATGAAGTCCGCGACAATGGCTCGGAAGCCGCCGAGCAGGCCGACGGTGACGCCTTGGCCGAGCGCGTCTTTCAGCGAGTCGAGGCGGAGCGCGGGTTGCTTGGCACGGACTTCCTCCCAAGCGGGACCTTCGATCGGGCGCAACGCGAGGCCCGCGACGAAGAGACCGAGCACGACGACGAGCCCGGTGCGGAAGGGGCGGAGGGCGGCGGCGTCAAATTTCACGGTTGCGGAAGCTATAGACGGCGAGGCCGCCGATGACGGCGATATAGACGAGACCGTAGCCGGCGACGCGGAGCGCGACCTCGCCGGAGACGCCCGAGCCCTGGCCGATCTCGTCGGCCAGGTTGAAGAGCTGGAAGTTCGGGAAGATGAAGCTGAGCGCGCGCACGGCGCCGGAGAGGAGGATGTTGTCCACGTTGCTCCACTGGTCGCGGGCGAGGTATTGGAGGTGGCAGATCACCAGCACGAAGAAGCCGGTCACGACCGTGAAGAGGTTGGTGTTGGAGAAGCTCGCGATGAGCAGCACGATCGCGGTGAGCACGCCAAACTTCAGCCACTGGAGCAGGCCGACGACGAGGAGGTCGCCGTAGGCGATCAGGCTGCGCGCTTCAAACTCGTCGGTGGCGGCCGCCAGGATCTGGCCTTCGCGCACCATGAGGAGCGCGATGGTGGTGCCGATGGTGAGCGCGCAAAAGACGCCGATCACGGCGAAGACGCCGAGGAATTTGCCGAAGACGAACTCGGCGCGCCAAATCGGCTTGGCGAGGAGGGTGAGGGCGGTGCGGTTCTCGATCTCCGAGAAGAACAGCTGCGCGGTGGTCGCGATCGTGAGCGCCGAGCCGAAGAAGGTCAGGGCGCCGAAGCCGAAGTCGGCGATGAATTTCAGCTCGGAGGAGCCGAAGTTGAACGTGAGCAGAAACAGGACGCTCAGGACCAGCCCCAGCGTGATCAGCACGAGGAAGAGGAACAGCTTTTGCCGGACAGCCTCGAGGAAGGTGTTGCCGGCGATGAGGCCGAGGCGGCCGAAGGAGAACGGGACGGAGGCGACGCTCATGGAAGAGTTGAAGGGGGAAGATTAAGTTGAAGGCAGCTTAGGGTGTGTCTGGGCCGGACACACCCTAGGCCTTGGGCTTGTCGCTGATCGGCACTTCGTTGGAGCCCACGCCGGCGGATTTGTCGCCGGGGCGGCCGGGGCGGGAGACCTTGCTGAGGAAAAGCTGGTCGAGGCGGGCGCGCGGTTGCTCGACGGAGTTGAGCGAGTGGCCGCGCTGGGCGAGCCAGCCCTTGAGGGCCTCGATCTCGGCCGGCGGGAGCGGGTCCACGATGAGCGCCTGGCGATCGCGCTGGCCCACGAGTTCCTGCACCGAGCCTTCGACGATCAGCTTACCGCGATCGAGGATGGCGACGCGGTCGCAGACGTCCTCGATCTGGGCGAGGAGGTGGGAGGTGATGAGCACCGTTTTCCCCTGCTGCTTGAGCTTGAGGATGAGGTCGCACATCTCGGCCGAGCCCACCGGGTCCACGCCGGCGGTCGGTTCGTCGAGCACGATGAGCTTCGGGTCGTGCACGAGGGCCTGGGCGAGGCCGATGCGCTGGAGCATGCCCTTCGAGTAGGTGCCCACGCGGCGGTCGGCGGCGCCGGAGAGGCCGACCCACGCGATCACCTCGTCCACGCGGCTTTTCAGCGTGGCGGCGGGCACGCCGCAGACGCGGGCGTAAAAACGCACCAGCTCGCGGCCGCTCAGGTAGCGGTAGAAGTAGGGCGCCTCGGGGAGGTAGCCGACGTTGCGCCGCGCCTCGACCTTGTTGGCCGGCACGCCGAAGACGCGCACGTCGCCCACGGTGGCGTCGAGCAGCCCGAGGATGATTTTGATCGTGGTGGACTTGCCGGAGCCGTTGGGACCAAGGAGGCCATAGACTTGGCCCTCGGCTACCTCCAGGTTGAGCGAGTCCACCGCCCGCAGCTTCACCCCGCGGAGCGTGACGGAAAAGTCTTTGGTGAGTCCTTTGATCGAGATGGCGGAAACAGCTTGGGTCATCGTATAGGGGAAATGCGGATAAGCAGGAGACGGAGCGGCACCGAATTGGGCCTCGGGAAAGCGTCAGCGAATAGTGAAGCCTTTGAACTGCGGCGACCGATTTTGTTGCGCGCGTTCTGTTTTGCGAACGTGGCCGTGCATCCGCTCCGCGATGGCGGCGACGAAGGCGTCGATCTCACGCGACTCGCCCTCGGCCTCGAGCAACACCCGCCCGTCGGCGAGGTTTTGCACGTAACCGGCCACCTCGAACTCCTTGGCAACCTGGAGGGTTGCGTAGCGGAAACCCACGCCTTGGACGTGGCCGGAAAAATGAACCGTCGCGTGAGTCACCTGTGGGGGCATGCGGGGCGTGGGGAAAAGGGGAGCGCTACCAATGTTAAGCCGCTGCGCGATTTCAACCTGTAACAGAGGGGCGGCGCCACGCGGGAGAAACACGGCCGACGTCAAGGGCTCGCGCGGCATCGCCGCGCGGTTTTTCCCGTTGCGTTTACCCCCCTTCGGAACAGGGTGCCGCAACTGGGTCTCCGGACCCCCGACACCATGGGCAACTCGAATTCCGAAAACCCCTCCGACCGCGAGTGGGAAGACCGCGGTGACCTCGTCTGGAACGAGTTCGACTGGGAGCGCTACCTCCGCGAACAAGACGAGACCGTGCTCCGGTATTTGGCTTTCTACGAACAGCTTAGCGGCAAGCCCGAGCGTCTCGACGAGGCCGCCCGCCTGATGGGCTGGTCGGTCGAGGAGTGGACCGCCGAAGGCGTTTCCGACGGCGACACCGACGAGGATGCCGACGACGAGGAAGCCGAGGACGAATCCGAGCCGGCCGAGGTGGATCTGGAAGACGAGGACGAGCCTTACACGCTCCACAAGAACCCGATCCATATCGCCACCCGCGCCCTGTTTCTCAGCCTCAAGCGCACGTGGGAACAGACCGCGGACGATTCGGACAAGGTCCCGCAAAAGCTGGCCCTCGCCCACTACTCCGCGCTCCTCCGCACCGAGGACCAGGCCACGCAGGCCATCTCCGCGCTCGATTTTGGCGACTACGCGATGGCGATCAGCCTCTTCAAGCGGGCGCTGCGCGAGCTGAACTTCACCCTCGCCACCCTCGCGCCCGAGGGCTGCACGCACAGCCGCGCGCTCGCCCGCTACCGCGAAGACGCCGTCCGCCGGCTCTTCGACCTGCGCGAGGTCTGGCTGCGCGTGATGAACGAGTGCCGCGCCGAACTCGCCCGCCCCTCCGACGACGACGCGGACGAGGCGGACGACGACGAGGAGTGATCCACTTTTCTTCCCCGCAAAAAACTCCGGCCGCATGAGCGGCCGGGGTTTTTTATGTGCCCGCAAAGGCGGAAGCGCGGCCGGGCCGCGCGCGTTGAGGACAACGCGTCCCACCGCCGGGAGCTCACTGCGCGGGGCCGGCGGGGGTCACGGACTTCAACACGATCATGTTGGGCCGGCGCTCGCCGTGGGTGATGACGTGCGAGAAATACTTCGCAAAGGTCTCGAAGGACGGCACCGCCGACACATCCACAAGGACCGGCGCCTCGCTCTCGCGTTGCGACTGGGACTTGGCCGCGAGGGCGGAAAGAGAGGCGAAGAGGGATCGCAGATCCATGAACTGCACGCTGAAGGCCGAGCCGGGCGTGGTGTCGATCGCGGAGCGCACATCCTCGCGCGCCCAGAAGGAGGCGGAGGCGTCGGGCCTGTGCATGGCCTGGAGCACCGCCTCGACCGGCGCGGCCGAACCGACCGACAGGAGCAGCCAGCCGTCGGCGATGGCGTAGGCAAAACCTTTGCCGTCGGGCATCGGCGGGGTGAACACGTGGAGCTTGCGCTCGAGATACTCGCGCGTCTCGAGCGGGCCGCCGGCGGGCGGAAGGAAGCGGCCTTGGATGGCCTGCAAGGTGCGCTCAAACGCGGCGGCGTCGGCGAGAGCGACGGCGAAGAACTGCTCCATCTCGTCGTAGGCGGGCGGGGTGCTGGTCGAGGAGCCGGCGGGCGGCACGATACCGCTGAGGATGGCGGGCCCGAGATTTTCGATCAGGTCGCGCTTGAGGTCGATGCCGAGCTGGCGGTCGAAGGCCTTGATCTGGCCCATGGCCATGCCGGCGAGCATCGGGCTCACGCGGTCGAGGATGCGCTCGAGTTCGGCGTAGAGGTCGGCGACGGAGAAGTTTTGCGAAGAGACGTTGATCCAGGAGGCCGGCACCCAGTCGGGGCGCGCCACGGGGCCGTCGCGGTAGGCGAGCAGGTTTACCAAGCCGCGCGCTTCGCTGTAGCTGAGCGCGACGTCGCCGCTGCTGGAGCCGTCGGCGGCGAAGGTGCCGGTGGTGGAGAGCAGGCCGAGCGCGTCGAGACCGAAGGCCTTGAGGAGGTTGGCCGGCTCGATGCCCATCGGATTCGGCGGCTGCGAGGGATCGCGGGAGGCCTCGATCGAGGCCACGAGCATCGGGTAGAAGGCCTGGAAATCGAGGTAGGCGGCGTAGTCGGCGTGGTCCCCGGCGCGATCGAGCACGGCGCGGTGGCGGGGCGAGGTGGCGAGCGATTCGGCGAGGCCGCCGGCGGCGAGCGCGTCGAGGGCGCCGGTGACGAGATCGCGGGTGCTGCCGATGAACCAGCGGCCTTGGTGAAGCGCCCAGTGGGCGGCCTTGTCGGTTGGGGCGGAGCCGTCGCCGGCGGGGCGCAGGATGTGGAGCGCGACGCCGTTGTAGTCCTCGACGGTGTCGGTGTGGGCGGCGGCGTTTTCCTTCGCCTTGGCCTGCTGGCGCTCGATCAGCTCGCGGAGCTTGGCCTCGTTTTCACCGACCTCGATCGCGAGGAGGACGGCGGCATCGGGCTTGCCCGCGCCGAATTTCAACGAGGACGCGGGGATGGTGAGCAACACGTCGCCGGTCGCAAGGGCGAGCAGCTCCTCGATCGAGTGGCCGGTGTCGGTCTTCACCTGCTCGACGACGCGGCGGTAGTCGGGATTGTTGAAGAGCGGGGCGACGAAGCGCGCGATCTCGGGATCGGCCCAGGCGCGGCCGGAGGGCGACGCGATGAAGTTTGCGCGGAGCTTCGGCAGGTCCGAGAGCGAGAGGACGATGGCGGCATCGGGCGCCACCAGGCGATCGAGCGCGGGCTCGGCGGCATGCGCGAAGGGCGCCGGCGCGAGACAGGCGGCGAGGGCAAGGGCGGGGACGAGGCGGGCGGATTTGAGCATGGTGATGAAAAGGTCGGGGGCATACGCGGCTCGGCGGAGCGCGCGGCGGGGGGATAGGGCGAGGGCTGAATCGCGCTCAGGGCGCGGCCTCGGCCGGCGCCGACGGCGACGGCGAGGCCGGGTCGGGCTCGGAGGAGGCGGCGGCGACGCGCGCCGAGACGGGGCGCGGAGGCGAGTTGTAGCGGAAGCCGGCGTTGGGGCTGCGCGGGTCGAAGGCGTAGGCGTCGCGATTGCGCAGGAAGTTTTTCAACACCGAGGCGGGGATGGCGAAGTTGAGGCCCTCGATGCCGATGGCCATGGCCTTCATGTTGTTCACGCCGATCACTTCGCCGCGAAGATTGAAGAGCGGGCCTCCGGAGTTGCCGGGGTTGATCTGCGTGGTCGTCTGGATGTAGAGCTGGCCGTCCACGAGCCGGTTGCGCGAAGACACGATGCCCTGCGAGACGGTGCGGTCGAGGCCGAGGGGGCTGCCGATGGCGAAGACGCCCTGCCCCTCCTCCAGCGTCTGCGACTCGCCGACCGGCACGGTGGGAAACGCGCTCACGCCGCGGGTGTCCTCGATGCGGAGCAGGGCGAGGTCGGCGCGCGGATCGGTGGCGACGATGCGGATGCGCTGGTGGCGCACGCGCTCGAGCGCGCCGGCGGCACGGACAAAGCGGGTGACGCTCAGCTCGGTCTCGCCGGCGACGACGTGGTGGTTGGTGACGACGTAGCCGTCGGGATGGATGATGAAGCCGGAGCCGAGGCCGGTGGGCGATTGCACGAGGACCACGGCGCCGCCGACGTGCTCGACGTGGGCCTGCACGGGCAGGAGCGCGGGGTTGAGCACGGTGCGGAAGAGCTGGCCGACGGGAGTGATGTCGATCTCCTCGGCGGCGGTGGTGGCGAGCGCCGTCACGCGGTCCACCTCGTCGCGCGGGATCGAGAGCACGGTGAAACCGAGATCCACGACCACGCGGTCGGGCCGCTCGGCGAGCACCTCGGCGCGAAGCTGCGCCCCGCTCTTCAGCTCGATGACCGAGGGCTCGGCGCGGAGGCCCGGCGCGCTGTCGAGGGCGAGCGTGCAGGCGAGGAGAGCGGCGGCGGAGCGGCGGACGGGCATCGGCGGGGTGCGTAAAACCACGAGCGTGGGCGGGAGCGGGCGCATGGCAATCGCCGGGCGGCGAACAGATGGAAAAAATTGGCGGAGGGGGGAGGAGGCGGCCGTCCAAAAGCGGAGCCGAGGCTCCGCACTCCAAGGCTCAGCGGCCGGCGGTGGCGAGGGCGGCGGCGTAGGACTGGATGCCGGCGACGATGGCCTCGGCGATGTCGCCGCGAAAGGCGGGGTCGGCGATGCGGCGCGCCTCGGCGTCGTTGGAGAGGTAGCCGGCCTCGACCAGCACGGCCGGGCAGTCCACGAGGCGGAGAACGGCGAAGCGGGCGCGTTTGAAACCGCGGTCCTGGGTCTTGAGCTTGGCGAGGAGGTGGCGGTGCATCTGCGCGCCGAGCACGGCGCTCCAGTGGTCGTGCGCGTTGCCCGCCTGCTCGGTGTCGTCGTCGGGCGAGCGCAGGGTGGCCGAGGTGGAGCGTTGGTGGCGGGGCGTGAGGATGTAGGTCTCGGTGCCGCGCACGGCGGGGTTGTTGGCCACGGCGTTGAAGTGGATGCTCACGAAGAGGTCGGCGCCGGCCTCGTTGGCGAAGCGGGCGCGGTCGGCGAGCGTGACGAAGCGGTCGTCGGAGCGGGTGAGGAGAACGCGCCAGGACGGGTCGGTGGCGAGGAGGAGCCGCTCGACGCGCTTGGCGACATCGAGCGCGAAGATTTTCTCGTCGAGCTTCTGGGCGACGTTGCGCGTGCCGGAATCCTGCCCGCCGTGGCCGGGATCGAGCACGATGGTGCGCAGCGGGCGCGGCGAGAGCCGGCCCGGGCGCAGGATCGGGCCGAGGAAGCGCTCGAGATCGATCGTGGAGAGGTGGATCGCGCCCTTATGAAGCGCGGCGGGATCGCCGAGGAAGTAGCGCATCCCGTGGAAGGAGATCTCGCGGGCGTCGGCCTCGATGACGATGCGGCCGGCGGGGGCGCTCAGGGTGAGCTGCTTTTTCTCGGCGTCGTAGGCGGCCTGGTAGCCGAGGCGGGCGAACCAGGGGCGGGCCTCGGTGTAGGCCACGCCGCCGATCGTCGCGACGGCGGGGGCGGAGCCGGGGCGGGGCGCGGGGCGCGCGGCCGAGGCGAGGGCGGCGGGCGCGGCGGCCACGAGCACGAGCCAGACGCAGAGCGCGAAAGGGGCGAGGCGGGCAAGCGCGCGGACGAGGGCGCGGCGCGGGCAAAAAACGACCGCGCCCCGGAGATGAGGGGCGCGGCGTGAATCGCGGGAGGAGGCGGAGCCGGGAGGCACGGGCGGCGGGCGCCGACGATCACTTCTGGTCGTCGTGGTCGTCGTCGTGATCGTGGTCGCCCTTGCCGGCGTCGTCGATCGCCTGCTCGTCGGCGTGGAGGGTGTATTTGCGCTTCCGCTTGTTGGCGGGATAGGGCGTGATCATCACGTTGATCTGCTTGCCCATGAGCTTGGGCTGGGAGTCGGGATGGCCCATGCCGCCGAGCTCCTCGAGCGCGCGCTTCATGACGTTGAAGCCGATCTCGGTGTGGGCCATCTCGCGGCCGCGGAACTTGAGGCGGAGCTTCACCTTGTTGCCATGGTCGAGGAACTCCTCGGCGTGGCGGATCTTGGTGAGAAAATCGTTGTTCTCGATGCGCGGGGTGAGCTCGACCTCCTTGAGCTTGCTCGCGGTGGACTTGGCGTGGCTGCTCTTCTTCTGCTCCTCGTAGATGTATTTGCCGAAGTCCATGATGCGGCACACCGGCGGGGTCGCGTTGGCCGACATCTCGACGAGGTCGAGGTTGAATTGGCGGGCGAGCGAGAGAGCGCGCTCCGTGGCCATGATGCCGAGCTGCTTGCCTTCGGGGGATATGACGCGGATCTCGGGGACGCGGATCTTGTCGTTTCGCCGGATGTGGGCGAAGGGGTCGTTGTTACGACGCGGATAAGGCTGGTTGGGGCGACGAGCGCCACCGCCGTAGGGTGCTGAGAGGGCCATCAATTAGCTTGGGTGCGGGTTGCGGAAACAGCGCCAGAAACGCCGGGCGCAGGGAGAAAGACAACTGGAAAAGGGCCGCGGGCGCCGGGGGAATCCCCGTTCCCCGCCGCCGGAGCGGACGAGAAACCCGCCGCGGACCGTGATCGCCATGGGATGGCGCTCACACGGAGAAGCTCTCGCCGCAGGAGCAGGAGGCCTTGGCGTTGGGGTTGGTGAACTTGAATCCGCCGGCGATCAGGGCGGAGGAGTAGTCGATGTGCGTGCCCTTGAGGTAGAGCGCGGTCTTCGGGTCCACGAGCACGCGCACGCCGGCCGTCTCGACGAGGATGTCGCCGCGCTTCGCCTCGGCGGTGAAGCGGAGCTTGTAGCTGAGGCCGTTGCATCCGCCGCCGGCGATGGCCACGCGGAGGAAGCCGCCCTGCTTCTCGCGCTCCATCAGCGCCGCGACCTTCCGCCCGGCCGCCTCGGTGAGGCGCACGAGGCGCTCGTCGCCGGGACGCGGGGCGGACGAGGAAGCAGGCGGAGCGGAGGGCGAGACGGTTTCCATGAAGCGAAGACGCACCATGCGCGCTCAGGCCGCCCCGCGCAAGCGGGCGCGGCGGGCCGCGAGGGCGCGCGCGAGGCGGACGGCGTTGGTGAAACTGGTCGCGGAGGCGAGCCCGCGGCCGGCGATGTCGAAACCGGTGCCGTGATCGGGGCTGGTGCGCACCCAGGGCAGCCCGAGGGTGATGTTGACCGCGTGGTCGAACTCGAGGGTCTTGAGCGGCGCCAGGCCCTGGTCGTGGTAGAGCGCGACCACGGCGTCGAACTCGCCGCGTAGTTGCCGTCCGAATACGGTGTCGCCCGGCAGGGCGCGCGAGAGGCCGGGGAATCGCCCGCGCAGGCGGTCGAGCGCGGGGTCGATGAGATCCCGCTCCTCGGCGCCGAGCAGGCCCTCCTCGCCGGCGTGGGGATTGAGCCCGCAGACGGCGACGCGCGGCGGGCGCCCCTCCCCCGCCCCGTCGGCCGCGCAGAGCTCGGCGGCGGCGGCCACGGCGCGCGCTAGCACGGGCCCGGTGAGCGCGGCCGGCACGGCGGCGAAAGGGATGTGCCAGGTGGCGAGCGCGACGCGCAGGCGGCCGCCGGCAAAGGCCATCACCGGCTCGCCGCCCCACTCGGCGGCGAAGAACTCCGTCTGCCCCGGGAAACTCCAGCCGACGCGCGCCATCCAGGCCTTCGCGACGGGGCCGGTGACCACGCCCGCCACGAGCCCC
>JAUWBD010000238.1 GCA_030605125.1 Verrucomicrobiota bacterium
ACCTCTCGCTCGAATACCTCATGGGCCGCCTGATGGAGAACAACCTCCAGAACACCGGCCTCACCGAGACCGCCCGCGCCGCCCTCGCCGAGCTCGGGGTCGATCTCGCCGAGATCGCCGAGATCGAGGTGGACATGGGCCTGGGCAACGGCGGTCTCGGCCGCCTCGCCGCCTGCTTCCTCGATTCGCTCGCCACGCTCGATTACCCTGCCATCGGCTACGGCATCCACTACGAGTTCGGCCTCTTCAAGCAGGAGTTCGTGCACGGCCACCAGATCGAGCACCCGGACAACTGGATGATCTTTGGCACGCCCTGGGAAATCTGCCGCCCCGAATACACGCAAAAGGTCCAGCTCTACGGCCGCGTGGAAAACGTCTTCGACGACCGCGGCGGCTACCGTCCCCGCTGGGTGGATACGAAGGAGATCCTCGGCGTGCCCTACGACATTCCGATCGCCGGCTACGGCACCAAGACCGTCAACCTCCTCCGCCTCTGGGCCTCGCGCTCCACCGAGGAGTTCGACCTCAGCGCCTTCAACTCCGGCGGCTACGTCGAGGCCGTGCGCGAGAAGGCCATCGGCGAGACCGTCTCGAAGGTCCTCTACCCGAACGACAAGACCGAGAACGGCAAGGAGCTGCGCCTCATCCAGCAGTATTTCTTCGTCTCCTGCTCGCTGCGCGACCTCATCCGCCGCCACTTCCGCATCCCCGGCAACACCTGGAAAAACTTCCACGAAAAGGTCGCCGTGCAGCTCAACGACACGCACCCCGCCGTCGCCGTCGCCGAGCTCCAGCGCATCCTCGTGGACGAGGAGCAGCTCGCCTGGGACGCCGCGTGGGGCATCGTCACCAAGACCTTCGGCTACACCAACCACACCCTCCTCCCCGAGGCGCTCGAGAAGTGGAGCCTGCCGCTCTTCACCAAGGTCCTCCCGCGCCACACCCAGATCGTCTTCGAGATCAACCGCCGCCTGATGGATGCGGTCGAATCGCGCTGGCCGGGCGACAACGACAAGAAGCGCGCCCTCTCCCTCGTCGAGGAAGGCGGCGCCAAGGCATTCCGCATGGCCAACCTTGCCGTCGTCGGCTCGCACGCCGTCAACGGCGTCGCCGCCCTCCACACCGAGCTCCTCAAGAAGGACCTCTTCCCCGAGTTCGACGCGCTCTACCCGGGCAAATTCCAAAACAAGACCAACGGCATCACGCCCCGCCGCTGGCTGCTCGACTGCAACCCCGCGCTCACCTCGCTGATCGCCGACACCCTCGGCCACCGCGATTGGGCCCGCGATCTCGACCAGCTCCGCGGCCTAGAACTCTTCGCCGGCAACGCCGAGTTCCAGCAAAAGTTCATGGCCGTGAAACGCGCCAACAAGGTCGCGCTCGCCGAGGTGATCGAGCGCGAGTGCGGCATCACGGTCTCGCCCGACGCGCTCTTCGACGTGCAGATCAAGCGCCTCCACGAATACAAGCGCCAGCACCTCAACCTGCTCCACATCCTCGCGCTCTACCGCCGCCTGCTCCAGAACCCGAACCTCGACATCGTGCCGCGCGTCTTCGTCTTCGGCGCCAAGGCGGCCCCCGGCTACGACCTCGCGAAAAACATCATCCGCGCGATCAACGTCATCGGCAAACGCATCAACGAGGACGCCCGCATCGGCGGCAAACTGAAGATCGCCTACCTGCCCAACTACCGCGTCTCGCTTGCCGAGAAGATCGTGCCCGCCGCCGATCTCTCCGAGCAGATCTCCACCGCCGGCAAGGAGGCCTCCGGCACCGGCAACATGAAGCTCGCCCTCAACGGCGCCCTCACCATCGGCACGCTCGACGGCGCCAACGTCGAGATTCGCGAGGAGGTCGGCGACGACAACATCTTCATCTTCGGCCTCACCGTGCCCGAGGTGGAGGCGCTCGACGCCCGCGGGTATTCGCCCTGGGACTACTACCACCGCGACGAGGAGCTGCGCGCCATCATCGACTGGATCGGCAGCGACTACTTCACGCCCGGCGAGCACCACGCCTTCGGCGCCCTCCACCACAGCCTCACCGGCGGCGGCGACCCCTACAAGGTCCTCGCCGACTTCCGCGCCTACAGCGACGCGCAGGCCAAGGTGGACGCCGCCTACCGCGACACCAAGCGCTGGGCCAAGATGGCGATCCTCAACACCGCCCGCGTGGGCAAGTTCTCCAGCGATCGCACGATTCACGAATACGCGAAGCAGATCTGGAATCTGCCGGCGGTGCGCGTGAGCTGAAGCGTGCGAGGCGCCGTTCCGGGCTCGCAGCGAAATGGCGAAACCGTTTCGCTGTGGGGCCTTTTCTTATGTTTCGCCGCCACGCCGTTTCCCTGGCCATGGTCCTGTCCTTGGCCGCGACGCCCGGTCTCCTCGCCGCGCTCGCTTTTGAGTCGGCGGAGCTGACGCTCGCGCCCAAGCCCGGCGAGGAGGAGATCCGCGGCGGGTTTCGCTTCAAAAACACGGGCGATGCGCCGGTCCGCATCACGAAGGTGCACAGCGGCTGCCTGTGCACCGTTCCCGAGACGCCCGCCGAGGCGGTGCCGCCTGGCGGCGAGGGCTCGCTGCCGATCCTCTACAAGCCCGGCCAACGCACCGGCCGGCAGGAGACCGTCCTGCACGTCGAGACGAGCGACGGCGCGCGGCACGCCCTCCGCCTCGTGGTGGATTTGCCCGTCCGCGTGAGCTTCGCGCCGCGCCTGCTCCTTTTCCGCGGCGGCGAACGCGAGTCGCGCACCGCCACGGTCACCTTCCCCGGCGATTCGCAGACCGAGCTGCTCGGCGTCACCGTGGCCGGCGCGGAGTTCGAGATCGTGGGGCGGCCCGCGCTGGAGCAGGGCACCCTCAAGCTGGAGCTTCGCTTCGCGGGCGATGCCGCGGCCACCGCGCGCGCCACGGCCCGGATTCGCACCCGCGACTCGGCCGGCGCCGAGCACACGGACGTCCTGTATCTGCGCCACACGCCATGAGCGGAGCCTCGCGCGCTTTTATCCGCGCGGCCGTGCTCCTGTTGCTCGGGCCGCTTCTGCCGGCGCTGGCCACCGCGCTTTGGCATCCGCGCCGGCCGGATTGGGCGGCGCTGCGGCACGCCGGGATGCCGCCCGGCGCGGCCGAGGCGGCCGCGCTGCGGCTTGATCTCGCGGAGCTGCGCGCGGCCCATCCCGACGCGCTCTGGATCGACGCGCGCCCGGCGCGGGACTACGCCGCGGCTCACGTGCCCGGAGCGCTCGCGCTCACCGAGGACGTGTGGGAGGAGGGCTTCGCGCGGCTCGTGGAGGCGTGGGACGGCGCCGCGAGCATCGTGGTGTATTGCGGCGGCGAGCATTGCCGCGCGAGCGAAGCGGTGGCGCTGCGCTTGCGGCGCGATCTGGACTGCGGGCGGGTCTTCGTCCTCGCCGGAGGGTGGGAGGCGTGGCAGGCCGCGACCGGCTCACCGCAGGGGGGGGCGACGCGATGAAACCTGCGGACGCCTCCCCATGGACGCGCCGAGCGCGCCTCGCCGCGCTGCTCGCGGTGGCGGCGATTCTCGTTTTCGCCGGCGCGACCAAGCTCGGCGATCCGGCGCGTTTCGCGGTCGAGATCGGCAACTACCGCCTCGTGCCGCCGCTCGTCGCGGGCCTGCTCGCGGTCTATCTGCCCTGGCTGGAGATCGCGCTCGGGCTCGGCCTGTGCGCGCCGCGTTGGCGGTCGGCGGCGCGCCTGCTGGCGGCGGGCCTGCTGCTCGCGTTTAGCGCGGCCCTGGTCGCCGCCCTGGTGCGCGGGCTGGACATCCGTTGCGGCTGCTTCGGCGGCGCGGACGGCGGCGGCATGAGCGCCGGCCGGGCCTTGGCGCGCAACGGCGTGTTGCTCGCGCTGCTTTGGGCGGGCGGCCTATGGCGCCGCGAGCGCGCAAAGGATTGCTGATGCCGGTCACCCGCCCCTCGGAACCGAGCCGCTTATGCCTGTTTTGGGTCTGAGCCGTGCTGCGGCAATTTGGCTTCTAGGCGCTTGAGAATTTCAGATGCAGGCAGCCCCAAGCCATGACCGATCTTGAAAAGCATCGCGACGGTGATGCTTTTTTCGCCTCTCTCGATATGGCCGAGATAAGCGCGGTGAACGTTGGACCGCCATGCCAACTCGTCTTGAGCCAATTTCGCGTCGGTTCGTAGCGTGGCGATGGTCCGGCCCAAATACTTGGCTAACATGTCTTTTTCAATGCACTTATGGTCGGGAGTCGCCACGGATGGGTGAGCCTACCAAGGTTCTACCTTTCGGGCGACTACCTATAGGTAGGATTTTACTTGCGGTATCATCTCTTAGCCCCCTGAATTCAGCTCCATGCATGAGCTTCCCGCCAAACGACCCTCGCCCAGAGCGGAGGAGTTGATGCGCATGGCTTTTGCCGGAACGGATGCGGAGTTTCAGGCTGTCGCGCAGCTCTGCGAAGACGAGAACGTGGCGCGCGCTCTGGCCGCGGCCTTAAAAAGGCGCCGCGCCGAGATGAACGACTGGCTCAGTTTTCTTGCCGAGCGTCACTGGCGTCTGGCTGCTGAAGAATCGCCGGATCCCAACGGCTCGGGATCAAATCCGCGACCGAGACCCCGAGAACTTTTGCCAAGATCGCAGCTTCGACATCCTTCACGACTCTGGAACCGTCTTCGATTGCGGCGATGGTGTCGCGCGAGGCATCCCAGCCCAGAAGCTGGCATTTCAGGGCCAGCTTCGGCTGCGAGAGGCTGAGTTTATCTCGGTGACGCCGAACGGCTTTCCCCGAAATATTTCTGAGCTTGGACATGCCGAAGCGTCGCACATTCCTTCCTCTGAAATCGTGGTATGGGGCCCACGATTTTGGTTGCGTCTGCCACTCTCTTTTGGTTCCTCCCGCTGTGGTTACTACCCAAGTATAAACGCCTAATCCCTCACGTGAACCTGCGCGCTCTCCTCCTATGCACCACGGCTTTTGCGGCCGGCGCCTTACATGCGAGTGAGAACCCGGCGGACGGCTCGGGCTTTTCCGTGCTCGCGCAAAAAACGGTCCACCTCGGCACGCATAAGATCACCTACATCCGCATCACCCCGCCGCAACTTCCGCGGAAGCCCGAGACGCCAGCCACACCGCCGAGGCAATCGACGCCGGAGGAGCTGGCCGCCGAGGAGGCCTACGCGGCCAAAACTCACGAGCACCTCGGCCTCGCCTGCATGGTTTACGTCGGCACGCCCACGGTCACGGAGCTGACTTGGTGGCACGAGGGCAGGCGGCACCGCGCCTGGTCCAACGCCGATTTCCGCCTCCTCACGCAGCTCGGCCACCTCGAAACCGAAACCCACGTCTTCTCGTGGTTCCCCTTCGTCTCCGAC
>JAUWBD010000170.1 GCA_030605125.1 Verrucomicrobiota bacterium
TCGAGGGCGGCGCCGCGCACGTAGCGAGCGAGGCGGCGCACGTAGCACGCGTCAAAATCACCGAGCAGCGTGCGCGGGGACAGGCCAAAGCCGCGCACGAGCAGCGGCACCATCCAGCGGTAACGCCCGTGGCGCGGATAGCGGCAACCGGAGCCGGAGGAGCCGCCGCCCACGAGGTGAACGTGCAGATCTATGCGCATCGGACAACGAAGGCGCGGCCCGCCGACTGTCAGGCGCTTGCGGAGCGAGAGCCACGTTTTGGGGCTCAAGCCGGGCCAAGACCCAAGAAGGACGCGCTTAGAAGGGCATCCGGTGTTTTCCCGTTATGCCGCGAATTTTTTTAGTCCGCAGCCGTGTGCGTCTTGCTGCGAGTCACCATGTCCTCAACGCGTGGAGCGGCCTCGGCGAGCAGGCGCGGGATGAGCGCGGCCTCGGGCAGGTTTTTCCAGTAGTGGCGCGGCATCTCGGCGAGCATGGCGCCCACCTTTACGCGGGCGGGGTTGAAGATGCTGGCGTAGTAGGTGAGCCAGAGGTCCTCGGCGGCGTCGGCTGCGGGCGCGTCTTCACGGCGGGCGCCGGGCGTGAAGCCGAGGGCGCGCGCGGCGGGGTCCCAGTGCATGCAGCGTGAGGGCGTGAGGATCGACCAACGCAGGGCCGCGAAGCGGTCGCGGAAGAAGGCTGCGTTGGCCTCGACGATGTGGTGCTGCGGTTCGAACCACGCGACGAACCAAGGGCCGGTCTCGGTGGCCACTTCGCGAAAGCGGACGAAGGCGCGCATCTTGTGGAGATCGCGGTGCACGGCCTTGGCGAGGGAGTGAAGGGCGTGCGTGTCCGCGTCGGCCGGGTTGGCGAGCAGGTGCGGCTCGCCGTGCGTGAGGCGCCAGAGCGTGCGGTAGAGCAGGGGCCAGCGCGCGGGGTCGCGGTGACAGGCGACGTCGGCGGCGAGGTCAAGAAAGGTGCGCGGCACGCGGATCTGCGGTGCCGGGTCCGCGGCGGTCGCGGGCGGCGAAGGCGCGCAGTCGAAGGCGAACGCGGCCTGCGCGGTGCTCGCATCGCACCAGTCCGCCTGGTCTGGCGGGAGGCCGGCGGCCAGCGCGGTGCGGGCGGCGCGTTTCCAGTCGGCGAAGCTGCCGTCGAAGTGGAGCGGGCCTCGTGCGGTCATGGCGGGCTCAGAATTCCGGTGAGGGGGGCGGCGCGACGGGAGCGGGCGCGGGGACCGGTCGTGGCGCGGGCGCGGCGTCGGCGAAGAGGTCGAGCTGCCGCGGCGGCGGCACGAAGCGGGCGCGCAACGCGGGGTCCTCGAGTTCGTGCAAGCCCGGGCGGTGGTCGGGCGTCTCGATGAAGGGCATCGCCTTTTTCACGGGCACCTTGAGGCGCAGGAGATCGTGGAGGCGCACGGGGTGCCAGCGGCGGGCGGAGAGGATATTGTCCACCGTCTTCACGCCTAGGCCGGGCACGCGCAGAAGGAGCGGGCGGGGCGCGGTGTTGAGGTTGACCGGGAAGTGTTCGCGGTGGCGGAGAGCCCAGGCGAGCTTGGGGTCGAGTTGCAGGTCGAGGTTGGGCTCGGCGGCGGTGGTGAGCTCGTCCACGCCGAAGCCGTAGAAGCGGAGCAGCCAGTCGGCTTGGTAGAGGCGGTGCTCGCGCACGAGGGGCGGCGCGATGAGCGGAAGCTTGGACGAGGCGTCGGGGATCGGGCTGAAGGCGGAGTAGTAAACGCGACGCAGCCCGCGGCGTTGGTAGAGCCCGCCGGCACGGCGGAGGATGTCGGTGTCGGTGGCGGGAGTGGCGCCGACGATCATCTGCGTGCTCTGGCCGCCGGGGGCGAAGGGGGGCGCTTTCGGGCTGGTCTTGCGCTCGTCCTTGGCGGCGTCGATGCGCTCGCGGATGGCGCCCATCGCGCCCTCGATCCGTTCGCCGTTTTTTTCCGGCGCGAGGCGGGCGAGGTCGGCGGCGGTGGGCAGCTCGATGTTGATGCTGATGCGGTCGGCGTAGCGGCCGGCCTCGTCGATCAGGGCCTGGCTCGCCTCGGGGATCGTCTTGAGGTGGATGTAACCGTGGAACCGGTGCTCAACGCGGAGCTTTCGAGCCACGGCCACGACCTGCTCCATCGTGTAGTCGGGATTGCGGATGATGCCGGAGCTGAGGAAGAGGCCCTCGATGTAGTTGCGTTTGTAGAAATCGAGCGTGAGGCGCACGACCTCGTCGGGGGTGAAGCGGGCGCGGCGCACTTCGCTGGAGGCGCGGTTGATGCAGTAGAGGCAGTCGTAGATGCAGAAGTTGGTGAGCAGGACCTTAAGCAGCGAGACGCAGCGCCCGTCGGGCGTGTAGCTGTGGCAGATCCCGGAGCCGGTGGTGGAGCCGAGGCCGCCGAGTTCGCGGGCGTTGCGCGCGGTGGTGCCGCTGCTGGCGCACGAGGCGTCGTATTTGGCGGCGTCGGCCAGCACGGAGAGTTTCTGCGTCACGTCCATCGAGGGCGCGCGAAAGGTGGACCGGTGCGCCCCGCGCGCAAGCCGCGGCGCGGCCTCAGCGCGCCGGGTCGCGCAAGTCGATCTCCGCCAGCGTGCGGCCCTCGCGGAAGGCGCCGTCCGCATTTCGACGGATGCGCCGCACGCGGAGACGTTCGCCCTCGATCTCGACAAAGGCGCCGCCGAAGGGGCGGGTGAAGGAGCCGGTGTTCACGACGACGAGCGGCGGCCGGCCGCGCTCCACCGGCACGCGCCACACGCCGGGGTAGTGGGTGTGGCCGAGCACCACCACCCGCGCCCTCGGGCGCTGGGCGTGGGCGAGGGCGGCGACGCGGCGGGGGGTGCCGGCCCAGGCGCGGAGCATCTCGAAGGGGCGGCGGGGCGGAAACACGATGTGCGCGAAGCGGCGCAGGCTCCCGGTCGGGCCGTCTTGCCAGAGCGCGTCGGGCTCGGGCAGGGCGTGCACGATCTGGCGGTGCAGGCGGAGGCGGGTTTCCACGCGATGACGCTCGGTCTCGGCGAGCGGCGCGATGGCGGCCGCGAAGCGGCGGCGCAGCTCGGCGGCGTGGTGGCTCCACGGCGCGATGGTGTCGAAAAACACGTCCCCGTGCGTGATCCAGAGCCGCTCGTCGAGGAGCAGCAACTCGGCTTGGTCGGAGATATCGGGATCGTGGTTGCCGCTCAGCCAGGTCGTCTCGCGTCCGCTGCGCCCGGCGAAAGCGCGCAGCTCGCCGAGATGCCGCGCCTGCGCGGGCACATGGGTGTCGATCGAGTCTCCGTTGAAAACGATGCGGTCGGCGTCGCCTAGCAGCGGGGCGAGGCGATCCAGATCCTGCATGGCGCTGCGCGGGTCGCGAAAGTGCAGGTCGGAGAAGATGCGCAGGCGGCCGGCGGGCATGGCGGACGATCAAGAGCGCCGGGCGGCGCGTGGGCAACCGCGCGCGCGGCCCGGCCTTGCGCTTCGGGGTGGCGCCCGGTGGGCCGCTGGGGTGCCACCGGGGGCGGGAGCAGCGACACCCTTTGACAGGGACCGGGATGTCGGTGTCACCTCAGGCCATGCCCGCTTCCCGTTCCTCCGCGCCCGTCCGCGCCTGGTTTCCCACCCACGTCTATTGCACGCCGCTGCAAGGCGGCGGGCTCGCGCGCTTCAACACCGAGCTCGCCCACGAGTGCCGGCAACTGCGCGACTTCGACGCCGCCGGCCGCAAGTGGTGCGAGAAAAACTATCCCGGCGGCTACACGAGCTACGCCTCGCTCAACACCCTGCACACCTTCTCCAGCACCTTCGCGGGGCTGGAGAAAAAGCTCACCCGCCACGTGCGCGCCTTCGCCAAGGCCCTCGACATGGACCTGCGCGGCCGCGAGATCCGCATGACCGACTGCTGGGTCAACATCATGCCCGAGACCGCCGCGCACTCGATGCACCTGCATCCCAACAGCTTCATCAGCGGCACCTACTACGTGGTCACGCCGCCCGGCTGCCCGGGCCTCAAGTTCGAGGACCCGCGCCTCTCCTCGCTCATGGCCGCGCCGCCGAAGCTCGCCGCCGCGCGCGACGAGAACCGCCTCTACACGACCTACCCGGCCGAGGCGGGCAACGTGATCCTCTTCGAGAGCTGGCTGCGCCACGAGGTCGCGCAAAACCGCACGAGCGAGGAGCGCATCAGCATCAGCTTCAACTACGCCTGGAGCTGAGCGCAGCGCCGGCCCGCCACGTCTCCCGCCGATGACACCCGAAGTCGCCATCGCCCGCTGGGGCCGCACGACCTACACCGATGGCCTCGCGCGCCAGGGCGAGCTGCAGGCCGCCCGCCTCGCCGGCGCCGCGCCCGACACGCTCGTGCTCACCGAGCACGAGCCTGTATTCACGGTGGGACTACGCACCGGCGCCGACCGCCACCTGCTCTGGGACGCGCCCACGCTCGCAGCCGAGGGCGTGGCCGTGCACGAGACCAACCGCGGCGGCGACATCACCTACCACGGCCCCGGGCAGCTCGTGGCCTACCCGATCGTGAGCCTCGACGCGCGGCGCGATCTGCACGCCTACCTGCGTTTCCTCGAGGACGTGCTCATCGCCACCGTGGCGCGGCACGGCCTGTCGGCCGCCCGCCGCGAGGGCCTCACCGGCATCTGGATCGCCGAGCGCAAGCTCGCCGCGATCGGCGTGGCGGTGCGCCGCTGGGTGACCATGCACGGCATCGCGCTCAACGTGGCGCCCGAGCTGCGCCACTTCGGCGGCATCGTGCCCTGCGGCATTTCCGCCGCCGAGGGCACCGTGACCTCCCTCGCCGCCGAGCTGGGCGCGCGTTGCCCGACGCTGGAGCAGGTGGAGGAGGATTTTGCGCAGGAATTCATAAGCCGTTGGCCGGCGTTTATCCGGCCGCCCGCCTCGACCTAATACCCGCCGGCCAAGCCCGGCCCCCGGGGTTTTTCTTTTTGCGCTTTTGGCGCCTATTTGCGGCCATCTCCCCTTTACGTCCGATGCAAGACACCGCGCGCAAACCCGCCTGGCTCCGCGCCAAGCTTCCCTCCGGTCCCGGCTACAGCGCCGTGCGCAAGCTCGTGGACGACCACAAGCTCCACACCGTCTGCCAGAGCGCCCAGTGTCCCAACCTCGGCGAGTGCTGGTCGCGCGGCACCGCCACGGTGATGATCCTCGGCAACATCTGCACGCGCTCCTGCAACTTCTGCGCGATCCAGACGGGGCGTCCCACCGAGCACGATCTCGGCGAGCCGGCCCGCGTGGCCGAGGCCGTCGCGGTGATGAACCTCAAGCACTGCGTCGTCACCTCCGTGGCGCGCGACGACTTGAAGGACGGCGGCGCCGCCGTCTGGGCCGCCACCATCCGCGCCATCCGCCATCGCATGCCGCAGACGGCGATCGAGGTGCTCACCCCGGATTGGAAGGGCAAGACCGAGCTGCTCGACCTCGTGCTCGACGCGAAGCCCGATATTTTCAACCACAACCTCGAGACGGTGGAGCGCCTGCAAAAGCCGGTGCGCGTGCAGGCCCGCTACGACCGGTCGCGGCTGATCCTGCGCCACGCGAAATCGCGCGGCTTCACCACCAAGACCGGCATCATGCTAGGCCTCGGCGAGGAGGCGCACGAGATCGAGCAGACGCTGCGCGACATCGCCGCCGACCGGACCGACATCCTCACCATCGGCCAATACCTTCAGCCGACGTCCCAGCACTGGCCGGTGGCGCGCTGGGTGCACCCCGACGAGTTCGCGAAGTGGAAAGAGATCGGGCTCGGCCTTGGCATCGGTGTCGTGGAGAGCGGCGCGATGGTGCGCTCGAGCTACCACGCCGACGAGCAGTCGCAGAAATACACCGGCGCCGAGCACCTCAACACGGCCAACGCGCTGGCGCCGGCCTGAGTCCGCGCCGGCCGCGAATGTGATGGAACGCCTTGTCCCAACGCGTTGACGCGGCGCAGCCGCGCCCAAAACCAAGCGGAGCGCGTTGAGACAACGCGCTCGACCATCGGAAATAATCCGAAGCCACGAATCTCACGGAGGCTCACGGATAACGAATATCCGTGCCGGTCCGTGAAATCCGTGGCGGGTCGAACTAGGTTTTAGATTACCGGCTTCTGTTAACGGTTCGTGGTGGTGCCGACACGCAGTTCGCTCTCCACGTCCCAGCCGCGGGCGGCGTTCTCGGCGCGGTTTTCGATGCGCTCCTTGATGTCCTCGCTCGGCACGGTGCCGCGAAGCACGACCTTGTTGTCCTCAAGCATCACGCGAACGTCGCGAGCCTGCGGAGCCTCGGCCTGCACCGCGCGGCGGATCTCCTCCACCGGGGCTTGGTTGGCGCGGGCGTCGGCGTTCGCGCGATCATCGCGGCCCGTGTTGTGCTGCCCGGGCATGCCGACCAGAGGTTCGGATTCGGGGTGCACATAGATGTTGCTGCCCGCGCCCGTGCCGGCGCCGAGGCCCGCGGTGCCTGCCATGCCGGTGGCGGCACGGTTGTCGCTGGCGGAGGCCGACACGCCGGCGAAGTCATTCGCGCTAAGCTGCGTGGTGAGGCCTTCGTCGTGGCCGAAATTCTGGAAGCGGGCGAGCGGCACCACGAAGTCATGGTCGGCCTCCACGAAGCGGCTCTCGGCGTCGAAGAGCGCGGAGACGCTGCGCGACTCCATGTGCACGATCAGGTCGTCGATTGCGCCGATCTTCTGATCGCCTTGGCGGACATCCTTGCCGCGGATGTCCGAGGCGAGGGCGAGCTGCACGGGCGCGTCGCGGTTCTCCGCCTGGAGGGACTGGCCGGCCGTGCCGGCGCCTTGGTCGCCGTAGAAGGAGGCGATCTCCTGCATGCGGTTCTCCTGGTTGAGCGTGAGGAGTTGGTCGCGCGTGAATACCGGCGCCTGCTCCCAGCGGGTCTCGCCGATGTTGAGGGTGAGGCGGTCTTCGCCGTGGGTCACCGCATCGGCGGGCACGGGGCGAAGGTTGGCGCCAAAGCCGAGGATGCCGCCGGAGGCGACCACCGCGTGGGTGATCTTGCCGGTGCGGGTGTCCACTACGAGATCACGGAGGTCGCCGAGTTTTTGGCCGTCGCTGCCATAAACGTCGGTGCCGAGGACATCGCCGGCTTTGCGACCGTGCTGGTTGTTGTCGGCCGCAGCGCGGATCTCGCCCTGGCCGCTGGTGGCGTTGCCGGCGGTGGTGGCGCCGCTCCAACCGGATTGGTCGCGCCCGAGGGTGTCGGACTGGCGCGCGGGCGAGGTGTGGTCGTCGCGGGCGGAGCCGCGGGCGGTGTCGGCGACGAGGGCGGGACCGGCGCCTACGAGGACTGCGGCGAGGGCGGCGGGTTTAAGGGTGCGGGTGGATTTCGTTTTCATGACTGGTCTCCTGGTTGGTCCGCCGCCGCCCGGGAGGCGTCGGAGGACGGGTTAACATGGATGGGTGACGAACGATCCACGGCGCGCGTCGAGTGAGGGGGACGGTTGCCGTTTATGCCCTAAACTTACTCACGTCGCTCACCCCGCGAAAGGGGACCGAGCCCGAAGGCGAACCGGTGATCGCGATTTGGGGAAGGGTGGTGGGCGCCGGTAACCAAGCATGGGGTTTGCCCCGAAAAATCAGTCGCGCAGCGGGGTGACGGGAACCCGCGCGCGGCCGCGACGGACGCAGCGGCATGCAGACCTTCGAGACCCGGATTCGCGGCGGCTCGCTAACGTGGGCTGTCATTGTTCCACCGCTTTTCTTTTGGACGGTGGTGCAACTCTTCGCGTGGCAGGCAGGGGATGCGGCGATGGCGTGGCAACGGCTCGCGATCCTGGTGGGCCTGGCGCAGGCGCTGCCCCTGGCGGCGCTCGGGTGGATGCTGGCCAGCACAGCGGCCTACAGCGTGGCGCCGGGCAGGCTCGTCGCGCACAGCGTGCTGCGTGATCGCGAGTTTCCGCTCGGCCCCGAGGCGGAATTGGCGGAGCGGGAGGACGGCTCGATCCTCGTGCGGTGGCCCGCCGGGCGCCGCCTGCGCCTCCGGGTGCGCGAAGCCGCGGCATGCCTCGCGCGGCTGCACGAGGCGAGGCAAGCGCCGCACGCGTGCGGGTGATCTTGCGCGCCCGGCGCCGTCTCCACGCGCGGAGCGGGGCTCAACCCAGCCGCGAGATCAAATCCGCCGCGGGCGGCCCGAGGCGGCGCGTCGTCTCGCCCTCGATCCATCGCCCTTCCACCAGCAGGCGCAGCGGTGTGGCGGGCGCGCCGCGCTCGCCGCTGTGGAACAGACTCACCAGCAGCTCCACCGCGCGCCGGCCGATCTCGATCTCCTGCTGGTCGATGCCCGACCAGTCCTTGTCGAAGGCGCGCGAGAGCGTGGCGAGCGACACGTCGCCCGGCACGGATTTGCCCAGCGCCTCCAGCCAGCCGCGCACCTCGCTCACGTGGCTCACGATCGCGGTCGGCTTGTGGCGTTTATACCAAGCGACGAAACGTTCGCGCGCCGCGGCGATATTGCGCGGCTCGTCGCGCCCCTCGATCGCGAAAAGCGGCACCCGGTGCCGCTCCTCCTGCACCGCCTGAAAAAAATGGTAGGGCGACTCGAAGCTGTGGTTGGCGCGCCGCAGGGTCTCCGTCGCCGCGACCATGCCGATGCGCGTGTGGCCGAGCTTGGCCAGCTCGCGCAGCGCGCGCAGCGTCGCGTTGTGCTGGTGGTTGCCCACCACGTGCAGGCGCGGCGCGGCCAGCGAGTAGCCGATCGCCACGCAGGCGAAGGACTCCACGTCGAGCGCCAGCTCCGTGCCGGAGAGCGGCTGTGGCGGGAAGACCAGCCCGCGGATGCCGCGCGCCAGCAGCACCTCGCGTGCGCGCCGCCCCGTCATGCCCGGCTCCGCGAGCCAAAACTCCTCCAGCTTGAAGCCCATCTGCGTGGCGTGCCGCAGCGCGCCCTCGTGGTAGCCGGCGATGTTGATCAGATCGCGCCCCTCGCGGCGGTCGGGGAAATTGTTCACCCAGGCCAGCGTGCTCTGAAAGGCCGCCGGCTGCCGCCGCCGCCGGTAGTTGCTCAGCGCGGTCAGCATCGGGTCGGGCGCGTAGCCGAGCTCCTTCGCGATCGCGCGTATGCGGGCGCGCTTCGCCGCCTCGACGTAGGTGTCGTTCTTCAACGCGCGCCAGGCCGTCGAGACGTGCACGCCGGCGCGGGCGGCGACTTGTTTGAGAGTGACTCGGGCGTCCATCATGGCGGTGGCGGGGTGGGGTGGGGTGAAAAAGGGCGAAACTGAGACCGTTTGCAGTTTCGGGCGGTCGGCGCTCGTTTGGCCATCGTTTTTCGTGGGAATCTCTCCTATCCCGTCCGCATCCCCCACCGCATTCTCATGAACAAAGTCCGCATCGGCATCGTCGGCATCGGCAACATGGGCTACACCCACGCCCAAAATATCCTCGCCGGAAAAATCACGCGCCTCGAGCTCGCCGCCGTGGCCGACACCAATCCCGCCAAGCTCGCCCGCGTGCCGCAGGTCAAGGGCTTCAAAACCGCGCAGGAGATGATGGCCTCGGGCCTCATCGACGCGATCCTCATCGCCACCCCGCACTACGACCACACCACGATCGGCATCGCCGCGCTCAAGGCCGGTCTGCACGTCATGGTCGAAAAGCCCATCTCGGTGCACCGCGCCGACTGTGAGCGCCTCATCGCCGCCTACAAGGGCCGCGAGAAGAAGCAGGTCTTCGCCGCGATGTTCAATCAGCGCACCGACCGCTACTATCAAAAGATCCGCGAACTCATCCAGAGCGGCGAGCTCGGCGAGATCCGTCGCGTGAATTGGATCATCACGAACTGGTTCCGCACCCACGCCTACTACGCCTCCGGCGGCTGGCGCGCCACCTGGGCCGGCGAGGGCGGCGGCGTGCTGCTCAACCAGTGCCCGCACAACCTCGACCTCTTCCAGTGGATGTTCGGCATGCCCGTCACCCTCACCGCGAAGTGCTCCTTCGGCAAATACCACGACATCGAGGTCGAGGACGACGTCACCGCGATGATGGAGTTCAAGAACGGCGCCACCGGCGTCTTCATCACCTCCACCGGCGAGGCCCCCGGCACCAACCGCCTCGAGATCACCGCCGAGCGCGGCAAGCTGGTTTACGAGGACGACAAGCTCACCTACACCCGCAACGAGATCCCGATGGGCGAGTTCTCGCGCACCACCACCGAGTCCTTCAGCCGCCCCGCCACCTGGGATGTCTCCATCCCCGCCGCCGGCCACGGCGGCCAGCACAACGAGGTGTTGCAAAACTTCACCGACGCCATCCTTGACGGCAAGAAGCTCATCGCCCCCGCCCCCGAGGGCATCCACTCCGTCGAGCTCGCCAACGCCATGCTCCTCTCCGGCTGGACCGAGAAACCCGTCTCGCTGCCGATCGACGGCCGCAAATACGAGCGCCTGCTCAAGGCCAAGATCGCCGAGTCCGCCAAGAAGGGCAAAAAGAAGGCCGTGAAGGAGGCCGCCCCGGTCGATTTCTCCAAGTCCTTCGGCAAGTAAACGCTGACAGAATATTAAACCGCTAAATCTCGCTAAAGGCCGCTAAAGTCCGAGCTCTGACTTAGCGGAGATTAGCGCCATTTAGCGGTTCATCCCTTTCCTCCCCATGAAACTCTCCCAAGTCGCCATCCAGTTCTACACGCTCCGCGATCACTGCAAGACCGCCGCCGACTACGCGGCCACCTGCAAGAAGGTCCGCGAAATCGGCTACCAGGCCATCCAGATCAGCGGCGTCGGCCCCATTCCCGAGGCCGAGCTGCTCAAGATCGCCAAGGGCGAGGGCCTCACCATCTGCGCCACCCACGAAAACGGCCAAAAGATCCTCGACGAGACCGACGCCGTGATCGCGCGCCTCCACGCTCTCGAGACGAAGCTCACCGCCTACCCCTATCCCTCCGGCATCGACTTCGACAGCCCCGAGAGCGTCTCCACCCTCATCCGCAAGCTCGAGGCGGCCGGCGCCAAGATGCGCGCCGCCGGCCTCGGCCTCGGCTACCACAACCACGCCCACGAGTTTTACCGTCCCGCCGGCGGCCCCACCATCCTCGAGAGCATCTACGCCAAGACCTCGCCGGAAAACGTCCTCGCCGAGCTCGACACCTACTGGGTGCAGCGCGGCGGCGGCGACGTCGTGGAGTGGGTGAAGCGCGTGCAGGGCCGCGCCCCCTTCATCCACCTCAAGGACTACAAGGTGAACCCGCA
>JAUWBD010000011.1 GCA_030605125.1 Verrucomicrobiota bacterium
AGCGCACCCGCTACACCCTCGATGGCGCGCCCGCCCCCCGGCGCGCGCCTGCCGGAGCAGGCGCGCCTCGAGGATACTTTCGCCATCACCGTCTTCCCCGAGCACCGCACGCCCTCGCCCAAGTTCCCCGGCCGAGTCTGGACGATCAACATCTCCGACGACTACACCCACGAGTCGCCGCAGTTTTTCCTCAACCGCGACAACCAGGAGATGCTCCGCGCCGCCGGCATCGACGCCACGCTCGTGCAGGGCTTCGCCAGCTTTGAATACATCGGCTACCACCCCGACGCCGCCGCCGTCCTCCACGGCCCCGTCAAACGCCGCGGCAAGGAGGACATCCCCGGCCGCGTGCGCAGCACCGCCGGCTTCCCCAAGCCCGGCGACACCCTCATCATCCCGCGCCAGACCCTCGCCCCCGGCCAGGGCGACCGCGAACTCGCCCTCCGCACCCTCGAGGCGATGAACTTTGATCAACTCGTCCGCGACGGCCTCCGCGTGATTGTATTCGAGCAATCACTACCCAACATCCTCGGCCTCCAGACCGACAGCGTGCGCCCCCGCCGCGCCTTTATCGCCGCGCCCGGCCACCCCGTTTTCCGGGGACTCGAGGACTCCGACCTCTCCTACTGGACAGGCGCCTCCGAGCTCGACGCCGCCATCACGCCCTACAGCTCCACCGAGCAACGCTGGCCCGAGCGCGTCTGGCACACCTCCAACACCAACGCCGTCGCCTCCCGCACCATCATCCGCCCCCAGGTCGGCGCCGCCCGCGCCCTCGCCGTCAGCGGCTTCGATCTCGCCGAGACCCCGCTCCTCGAGGTCGCCATCGGCAAGGGCCGGATCCTCTTCTGCCAGTTCGACGTCTCCACCCGCTACGGCAAGGACCCCGCGGCCACCCGCCTCGTGGACAATCTCTTCGCCTACCTCTCCTCCGCCCCCGAGCCCCTCCCCGCGCGCTCCGAAGTCGGCACGCTCGTCGAAGGCCAGTCCGGCGTCGCCCTTATCCAGGGCCTCTTCCGCGCCGCCGTGCCCGAAGGCCAGACCGGCTGGGGCATCACCCAGGCCGACCTCTTCAACCGTGAAGCGATCTACGACAAAAACCAGATCACCCGCAGCCTCCCCGAGCGCCGTTTCCCCGCCCTCAAGGGGCAGCGCGACTCGCGCGGCTACCCCGCCGTTATCCGTCGCGTCGGCGATCGCCACGAGACCACGCTGCATCCCGACAACTTTGAGACCGGCTGGATGAAGCGCAAAGCCGCCTTCGTGCGCGCCGCGCTCCTGGTCAACCAAAACGGCAGCTCCGCCGAAGGCCCCGGTCTCCGCCACCATGGTCGCTCCACCGCGCTCTACCCGCACGAGTGGGTCGAAGGCTTCGTCCACCCCTACACCTCCAACATCTGGTAACCCCCAATGGCACGGGCGCCCCGCCCATGAGATCGACGTGGCCTGGGCGTCCGCCCGGGCCACGGTTTTTTATATCCGCCTGTTCTATCGACAGACCAAGCAGGCCATTGGTCAAGGCCCCCGGCCCATTCGTCATTCGTCATTTCCCCTTCCTCGCCCCTCATGCCCATCCCCTCCCCCCTCCGCTCCATTGGTCATTGGACATTGGTCATTGGTCATTCCCTCCTCCTCCTCACCCTCCTCCCCGCGACCGCCCGCGCCGACGCCGCCGAAGCCTCCGACAATCCCGGCGACTTCACCATCGCCACCACGCCCCCGCTCGACGCCGCCCAGCGCGCCCGCCTGCGCGAGTTGATCGCCACCGACGCCGAGGCCGCCGCGCTCGCCCGGTCCCTTCGCGCCGAGGTTGAGCCCCTCCTCGACCGCCAGCCCCGCCCGCTCCGTGTCATCCACTACGAGGGCATCGTCCACACCGATCCTCGCCGCATCGCCACCGTCGAAAAGCTCCGCGAGATGAGCGACGTCGCCCTCGTCCTCCGCCACTGGCAGGCCACCGAAGACGCTCGCGCGGCCGATTACCTGCGCCGCTTCACCCTTGCTTGGGCCGGCACCTACCGCGCCACCGGCAACGACGTAAACGAGAACAAACTTTATCCGCTCTTGGTCGCCTACGAGGCCCTGCGCGACAGCTTCGAGCCCGCCGACCGCGAGCGCATCGACGCCTGGGTCGCCGCCATGGGCGAACTCCACGCCCGCGCCGTCCGTGAATCGCGCCGCTTCAACAACCGCTACGCCAAACACGTCCGCCTCCTCGCCCTCTTCGGCCGCATCCTTGACCGCGAGGATTGGAGCGCCGCCGCCGGCGAAGGCCTCCGCCGCTTCGTCGTCCACAGCCTTCGCCCCGACGGAACCAGCCTCGACCTCGAGCGCCGCGATTCCCTCACCTACCACACCAGCGCCCTCCGCCCGATCATCGAGCTCGCCCTTCTCGCCGGTCCCGATGGCCCAGCCCTCTACACGTGGGCCTCCCCCGCCGGCGGCTCGATCAAGAAGTCCGTGGACCACGTCGTGCCCTTCGCCTCCGGCGAGAAGACCCGCGAGGAGTGGCGCAACACCACCGTCGAGCTCGACCGCCGCCGCGCCGCCGCCGGCCTCGAGGAGTATCGCCCCGGCCGCCTCTACGAGCCCCGCAGCGCCCTCCCGCTGCTCGAAGAGGCCTCTGTATTCGATCGGTCACTACTTCCTCTTGTGCTCAAGCTTCACGGTTCCTCCGCCACCCGCTTCGCCAGCTGGACCATGGTGGTAAACTCCGCCATCGCCGCCCGCTGAATCCCGCTCGCCACGGCGCGTTCTCTGCAATGAACTACGCGCCGATTGAGCCAGGAAGAGTCGCACTGCAAATTCCAGACAGTAGCCCCCTTCCCGCCCCCATGAACATTACCCTTCCCCACGCCGCGCATCGGCGTGCTTTCACGCTCATCGAACTCCTCACCGTCATCGCCATCATCGGCATCTTGGCGGCGATCCTGATCCCGGTTATCGGCAAGGTCCGCCAAACCGCCCGCGCCGCGACCTGCGCTTCCAACATGCGACAGTTCGCCGTCGGCTTCAGCCTTTTTGCCGAGGACCACAAGGGGCGCATGGTTTACAATACTCGCGAGCCCTCCCGCGTGAACGGACCGTTTTCTACCTCGGGAACCTTGCGGCATAACCCAGACCACTGGGCGACCCACATTCGCCCCTACGTCACCAAACAGCAGGCCCGTGCCGGCGAACGGCCGCCCGACGTCATGTCGTGCCCCTCCAATCCCGCCGTCATCGAGGCGGGCACGAACGCGCACATCTCGCATTTCGCCCGAACCAATCACCTCGCCCTCACCCCGCCGCCCCCAAATACAGCACCCACCCGAGCCACCGCGCCCCTCTTCCCCTCGCGCATGTCGGCCCCTTCACGTGTCATCGCCCTGGTGGACGCGCAAATCAGCGCGAACAATAACGAGACCTACGCTCCCCATGATCTAGGCTCCTCACGCGCCGACCGCCTCTCTTCCCGCCATGGCGACCGCGTCAACGTAATGTATTTCGATTGGCACATCGGCACCGTCAGCCGCGCCGAGATGATGGCCCTCGCCTCCACCTACGTGGTGGACAGTGGCCAACTGCCTTGGGAAGACCCCGCGCCTTGACTCCCTGCCGAGTCTCGCTGCACCGCTCAAAACCCCCGCACCCGCGGGGGTTTTTCTTTTCCCCCGCGTCACTCCCGCACCCGCAGCGCCCTCCTCCCCGCCATTCTCAGCAAAGAACGCTCCACCCATTGTTCCCCCTCCGCGGCCGTCCTGTTTTCTCCCCGATGCCCCCGCTGCGAACCCTCCCCGTCGCGCTCTTCGCGATCCTCCTCACCCCTCTCGCCGTCCTCGCCGCCGACTACCACGTCTCCAGCGAGCACCCCGCCGCCGCCGACACCAATCCCGGCACCCGCGATCTGCCCTGGCGCACGATCCAACACGCCGCCAACCAGGCCCGCCCTGGCGACACCATCCACGTCCTGCCCGGCGTTTACCTCGAGAGCGTCACGCTCGTCGGTCCGCAAGACACCACGCCCGATCCCGCCGCCGCCCCCATCCGCTTCCTCGCCTCCGGCGATCGCCCCGCCATCCTCGAAGGCGCCACCCGCCCCACCGGCGCCGATATCCAGAAAACCGATACGCCCCGCGTCTTCGCCTGGACCCCGCCCCGGCCCCTCGTCCGCCTCGGCGTCAACAAGCCCGCCCAGCCCATGGCCTGGGTCTTCTGGAACGGCAAACGCCTCCCCATAAAAACCGGCCGCGAGCCCCTCGCCACCGCCGACGGCTTCCACTTCACCCGCGCCGACCGCGAGCTCCGCCTCAACCTCGCCTCCGACACCTGGCCCGCCGACGCCGAGGTGCTCGTCGCCCACCGCCCCCACGGCTTCTCCCTGCGCAACGTATCCAATATCGAGATACGCGGATTCGAGTTCCGCCACCACGCCGCCAACGCCATCGAGATCGACGGCTCCGTCGGCGTCGTCCTCGAGGACAACCACATCGTGCGGCCCAACATGCACGGCATCTACGTCAACCAGTCGCGCGCCCTCGTCGTCCGCCGCAACCGGATCTTCGAGCCCCAAGCCTGGGCCTCCAACTTCAAGGGCCAGGGCCACCTCATCGAGGAAAACGTCTTCCAGACCACCGGCACCCGCGGCGAGCCCGCCGCCGAGGCCTGGGTCGGCGTCCTCAAGTTCAACGGCGGCTCCTACATCACCGCCCGCCACAACTTCCTCGCCGACCGCCCACCCTCCGAGACCCGTTTCCCCGACGGCACCGTGCGCAAAGACGTCCACGTCTTCGGCGGCATCTGGGGCGACATCCACTGCTACGACAACCGCATCTACGGCAACTCCGTCACCCGCCAGGGCCACACCGGCATCTACCTCGAGTTCCTCACCAACCGCTCCACCGTCATGTGGAACGCGCTCCAGGACAATCCGGTCGGCATCTCCACCCGCCAGTCCTCCGGCAACGTCATCCGCGAAAACTGGATCTTCTGCACCGTCTCCCAGTGGGGCCGCCCGTCCGTGGACTTCGACAACATGCCCACCTTCCGCAACCGCCCCCTCGACCATCCCGAGTGGGCCCGCGAACGCCTCGACGGCATCAACCTCTACCAAACCGCCAACGCCCGCGCCTCCCAGCACAACATCGTCGTCAACAACCTTGTCCAGACCTCCGGCCGCCCCGTCTCCATCCCCGTGCCCGGAGAGATGACGCCCGAGGTCCGCCGTGACGTCGCCGCCTACATGGTCATCGATCCCTCCGAGGTGCCCGACAACCTCGTCGCGGACATCGACTACACCACCGTCCCCCGCTCCTTCAACTCCCCCCTCGACAACCTCATCGACCACAACCTCTACAACTGGTCCCCCGAGCGCGCCTTCGCCGGCTTCGCCTGGTTCCCCGACCGACAGATCGACACCTTCGAGGAGTGGCAACGCGCCTCCGGCATGGACGCCCACAGCCGCGTCGGCGATTTCAAGCCCGCCGACATCGGCCTCCAGATCGGCTGGACCCTTCAGCCCGATTCGCGCCACCCCGACCTGCCCCTCGCATTCGACTACGATGGCGGCGCCGAGCGCTCCATCCCCGTCGGCGTGGCCCGCTGGGCCCGCGGCATCTGGATCGACTCCGAGCCCGAGCCCTATGGCTGGTTCCGCGCCGCCGCCGCCTCCACCGAGCCCGGCCCCGGCCAGACCCGCGGCCGCTTCGGCTCCGATCGCGTCTGGACCGGCGACGCCCGCCAGTGGACCCGCCTCCCCCTTGCCCGCTCCGGCTTCCGCGCCCTCACCATCGCCAACCCCTCCGCCGATCCCGCCCGCATCCCCGTCGGCGGCCTCGGCTGGCGCACCGCCACCATCCCCGTCACCTCCGGCATTGAGCTCGATCTCGCCGTCCACCTCCGGGCCACCGACCTGAAGCCCGCCAACCCCGCGCGCGGCGCCGAGGTCGTCGCCGTCTTCACCGATTGGACCGGCCACCACCGCCAGACCGTCCACCTCGTCGGCGAAGGCGCCCGCTCTGAACTCGTCTCCGGCACCTACTATTGGACCGAGGTCCGCCAACGCGTCACCGTCCCCCCGGGCGCCACCCGCTTCCTGCTCTACGTCGGCCTGCACCCCGCCACCGGCCAGCTCCTCCTCGACGACGTCACCTTCTCCATGGTCCTCCCGTAGGGTCGTCGCTCGCCGACGACCGCGCCCGCTTCTCCTTACCATGCTCCGCCCCCCTTCCCTCCTCCGCGCCGCCCTCCTCGCCTGGGCCATTGGTCATTCGTTCTTCGTCATCAGCCATTCCCACGCGGCGGAGCCGCCGGCCTCCGCCGCCTCCGCCTGGGACCTCCTCTCGCGCCTCCAGACCGCCGAAGCCCTCCGTGCCTTCGAGTCCGGCGAGGGCGACGAGGCCCGCCTTGGCGAGGCGGTCGCCCTGCTCAACCTCCAACCCAAGACGCAGGCCAACGTCGCCCGCGCCGAGCAGCTCCTCTCCGCCCTCGCCGCGCGCGCCGGTTCCCCGCAGGCCCCGGCCGCCCGCTATCACCTCGCCCGCCTGCTCCAGCTCCACGCCACCCCCGCCCGCCCCGCCGAGGCCGGCACCGCCTACCGCGAACTGATCTCAGCGTATCCGGGAAACCCTTACGCCGACGCCGCCGTCGCCAAGCTCGCCATCCTCGTGCTCCATCAGGACGTCCCCCGCGCCGATTGGGACGTCCGCTTCGCCGAGCTCGTCGCCTTCCTCCCCGAGGTCGCCTCGCCCGAGGCCCTGCGCGACGCGCGCCTCGTCCTCGCCGGCGCCGCCCTCCGCATGCACGCGGACCACGCCCTCGCCCTCCCCTTCTTCATCGCCGCCCTCGAAAGCGGCGTCCCCCTCCGCGTCAACCGCCACAAGCTCGTCCTCCTCCAGGCCGCCGAGTCCGCCCGCATCCTTGGCGATATTCCCCGGGCCCTCGGCTTCTACGAAACCTACGTCGCCACCTATCCCTACGACGTCCGCGGACACGAGATCCGCCAGGGCCTCGCCAACCTTCGCACCCGCGCCTCCGCCGCCGCCCGATGAAATCCTCCGAATCCCGCTTCGGCACCTACCTCAACGGCTTCGGCCTTCTGCTGCTCGCCCTCTGCTTCGGCGTCGCCGCCTGGCGCGTCATGGGCCGCACCGTCGCCGACACCGACCCGGAAAAGATCACCATCCGCTTCGCCCACTGGCAGCTCGAGGGCGGCGTGCGCGACGCCTTCGACGCCATCGCCCGCGACTACGAGGCCCTCCACCCCAACGTGCGCATCGAGCAGCTCCTCATCCCCGAGCGCTACTACACCAACTGGATCACCACCCAGCTCATCGGCGGCACCGCCCCCGACCTCATCCAGCTCGGCACCGCCACCCTCGACGCCGCCCGCGTCGCGCGTTTCTTCACGCCCGTCTCCCACGCCATCTCCGACCCCAACCCCTACAACGCCGGCACCGACCTCGAGGGCCGCCCCTGGCGCGACACCTTCATCGACGGCATGGAGGGCAGCTACAACATCGACCTCTTCGACACCTACAGCGTCTCGCCCTTCACCACCACCGTCCGCGTTTACATCAACCTCCCGCTCCTCCGCCTCATCACCGGCTCCACCGATACGCCGCGCAACTACGAGGAGTTCGTGGCCCTCTCCGAGAAAGTGCAGGAGTTCGCCGCGCGCACCGGCCGCAACCTTCAGCCGCTCGCCGGCTCGCGCTACAACTCGCCCCTGCTGCTCGACACGCTCTTCGGCAGCCAGCTCCAGCGCCTCTCCCGCGACGCCAATCCCCTCCAGGACTTCCCGTGGAGCCCCGAGGCCTTCCGCCTCGCCTACCTCGAGGGCCGCTGGAACCTCGACAACCCGGAGATCCGAAACGGCTTCGCCCTCATGCGCGACGCCTCCCGCTTCATGCCCCGCGGCTTCGCCCAGCTCGAGCGCAACGACGCCATGTTCTACTTCGTGCAGCAGCGCGCGCTCATGCTCATGACCGGCTCCTGGGATGTCACCAGCATCCGCCAGCAGGTGCCCTTCGAGCTCGGTGTCTTCCGCGCCCCCATCCCCACGCCGCAGCACCCCGAGTTCGGCGCCGGCGTCATCGACCGCCACTCGGAGGGCGATCTTCGCACCTACGGCGGCCTCCACCTCACCCGCCTCTCCAAACACCCGGACATCGCGATCGATTTCCTCCGCTTCCTCACCAGCAAGAGCGCCAACCAGAAATTCACCCGCGTGAGCGGATGGCTGCCGGTCATCCACGGCGTCGAGCCCGCCGACTTCATGCGCGGCTTCATGCCCGACTTTGACGGCGTATTCAACGGCCCCGCTTTCACCTTCGCGCCCGACCTCCAGCGCCTCTTCGTCAACCAGCAGCACATTCTCTTCAGCCCCAACACCACGCTCGACGAATTCCTCGCCGCCTACAGCGCCGGCTTCGAGTCCGCCCTCCGCGCCGACACCACCCGCACCGCCAACAACCGGGCCCGCACCCTTACGCGCAACGATATCACCGTCGAGGCGCTCCACCGCCGCCAGGGTCTCGCGCCCTACGGCCCGGGCTCCGCCGAGCTCACCGCCGACCTCGTCGAGGCGCAAAACGATCTCGAGGCGCGCATCCTCCACGCCCGCCTCCTCCTCGCCCGCCCGCGCTGAACCGACGATCTCGCCCGCGTTCGCCCGTCCCGCGCCGCCGGCGCCCGGGGCTTCACCCGCCGCCCTGGCGCCGCCCGAGCAGCCCCGCCCGCGCCCCGCGCCGGCTCCCGGCCCAGCGCCACTCACCGCCGAAGCGCAGCTCCACCGGATGCGCCGGCAGTCCGAAGCGGTTGGCCAGAAGCTTGGCGTGCAAAAGATCCACCGCGTGTCGCGCGGCGTCCGCCAGATCCTCCACCACGCCCGGAAGGCCGGGATCGTCGGTGGAGTAGAGACTGAAGTGATAAACGGGCGGAGCCGCGCCTTCCGCGCGCTTCATGCGCTCCGCCAAGGCAAGCATATCGCCCGGACGTTGCGTCAGGATCGCGTCGGGGCGCAGATCCCGATACCACGCGTCGAAGGCGGCAGGATCGGTGCCTGGCCATAGATAAGGCTCCAGATCGCCCAGCTCAGGCCGCCGCCGCTGCTCTCCGCGAAAGGTGTCGCTGATCGCATGGCCGAACCGTTCATCGATCCGGGCGCAAAACGCCAAGGCCACCCGCCGATGCCCGGCCGACACCAACCGGTCCGCCGCGAGGCGGATGATCCGGCCGAAGTCCGCGGCCGTATGGTCCAGCAGGGGACGCCGCAGCGAAGGCCCGAGCGCCACGGAGGCGAAATCGCACCAGGCAAACTCGCGCGCCCACCGGTCACCCAGCTCCTGGATCGGCGCCACCAACAGGCCGCGCACGCCCCGGTTTTTCAGGATGCTCGCGGCGCGCCGGGCGCTCATGCCTTCGCTCCCGAGCCAAAACGCAGTGAGCGAATAGCCGAGCTCGCGCGCCCGCTCCTCGGCCCCGTCGATGTAGCAGCGGATGTAGGGCAACTCCCGCCAGCCCTCCTCCGTGGCGCTGCTGGTGAGAAACACGATCTGCTCCTGCCCCTCCGGCCGGCGCAGCCCGTGCCGGTAGGCGTTGAGGGCCGAGAGCGTCGGGTCGGGCCGATAACCCAGCCGGCGCGCCGCCGCCACGATCTCCTTGCGCCGCTTCTCGCTCACCCCGCCCGCTCCCCGCAGCGCGCGCGAGACCGTCATCGGCGAGACGCCGAGGGCCTCGGCTACTCCACGCAGGTTGAGACGCTGCATCGCGGGCTTGGCTTCCGGTTCACGCGCGGGACGGGGCATGGGGCGGCATCTTCACGAGCCGCCCCGCCCACACAAGCCCGCCGTCATCCCGGCCCCGCTCAACGCCGCTGCGCCCGAAGGCGCAAAAACACCCGCGCGCGCCCCTCGGCGGGCACCGCCACCGTCACCCGCTCGCGTCCCTCCGCGTCCGGCCGCACATCGAGCTCCGCGTCCGGCGGGGCCGGCCCCCAGCTCGCCAGGTCCGCGCTCGCCTCGACCACATAGTCGATGTCCTCCGGCGCCGGCGAAGGCCGGGCAAAGCTGAACATCCACCACGTCTCCCCCGCTCCGTCTCGCATCGGCTCCAGCCGCGGCAGATAGGCCGGTGCGAGCTCGGAAGGGGCGATGCCCAACGCGTAGCGGAGAAGGTTGGGCAGGCCCTGACCGGAGGGATCCTGTTGGTCGCCGCCGCCCACCCCGGGGCTGCTGAGCCCGTGACGGAAACGCCACTCGTCGGCCGGCCGATCCTTGATCGTCACGGTCGCCTGGCCCGGTGTGCCCCGGGTGTAGGCCGCATCCTCCGCGAGCGTGAGCACCACCGTCTCGTCGCCCTCGGGAAGGTCGTCGGCGATCGGTGTGACCGCCACCGCCACGCTCGTGGCGCCGGCCGCGATCCGCGCCGTGCCAGGGAGCGCCGCGTAGTCCGCGCCCGCGCTCGCGCTGCCGGACACCGTGTAACTGACATCGAGCGCCGTCGTGCCCGGATGATTGCGCCGCACCGTAAAGGCGCCGGCGCGGGCCTCAAATTCGTGGGCGAGCGGCGTGCTCGCCTCCACCGTCACCGTCGGCGCGAGCTGCAGCACCAACTGCGGATGCAGGCTCTCATCGGCGTAGTGGCGCGACGCAAACTGGTTGATGGTGTCGTGCGCGGTCACCGCGTGCAGATTAAACGTGATCGCGATATCTCCGGCTGCGCGGGCTGCCACGACCGCCGCGCCCACATCCACCTCCGCCCAACTGGCGGCGACGGGGGTGAAGCGCGCGAAGCCGGTAAACGCCGGCTGCCGCGCCGGGCGGTTGTTGTAGGTGATCGTGCTTTCCTCCCAGCCGTTTCCAGCCACTGACAGATCGTTGGCGACGCCCGGTGCCTGGGTGCTGTGCAGCCGGAGAGTGGCGCCGGTCACCTTGCCCGCCACCCCGTCGAGCCTGAAACGCAGGTAGGCCTCGCGGTGGAAGTCACCGGGCGTGCTGCCGGTCTCGCGTTTCACGCGCAGCTCCGTGCGGTTGCTGGTGCTCATCTGGTTGGTGCCGGCGTGGGTGCCGGCGCGCACGAAGGCGGTGGCTTCGGCGGGCAAGACCGGACGGAGCGGATTCACCGGCACCACCACGGGGGGCGGGTCGAGCGGCCGGAAGGCAGGCGGCGGCAGCGCCGGCTCTCCGGCGCGCAGCGGGGTGAGCGCGATGCTGAGATTGAGGGTCGATCCCGCGGCCGGAGAGATCCACTGCACGGCGAGCATGCGCGTGCCGGTGTTCGGATTTTCGTCGGGATGCGCGCCACCCAGTTCGTGCGGATTGGTCGAGAGGAGGCTGAAGCTTGCGCCCGCGGGCTCAAGGATGCGGGCCTCAAGGGTCTTGCCGTCGCGGGTGAGCACCGCCACGTCGCCCTGCAGCGTGACGTCCGCCGCGGTGATCATGCCCCAGCGCACCACCGCGCCGGAGGCGAGGCCTTGCACGCGGTCCTGCACCACCACCCGGCGGCGGTCGAGCAGCGCGAAGCCACGGCGCACGGAGCTGGCCTGGCCGCTGTAGGCGGCGCTCATGTCCATGCTGGAAAAGGCAAGCTCGGGCGTGGTCTCGAAGCGGGCCAGCGGCACGCGCGCGAAGACGTTTTGGTTGGCGTTGTTGATCGTGAGCGTGCTGTGGCCGCGGTTGTTCAGGCGGTAGTAGTTCCAGCGACGGCCGCTCGTGCCGAATTCCCAGTAGCCGGGCAGCGCATAGCTGTCGCCGCTCAGATCCTGCACCCATCGCACGCCCTCGGCGTCGAGCACGAAGGAGCCGATGTCGAGGTGGCCGTGCGCGGCTTGGTTGTAGCCGCCCTTGAACCCGAGGTAGATCGCGTCCGCATCGGTCCAGCTCCCGCGCATCGCGCCCACCGAGGCGTCGCCGCGGAAGTGCTGGTCGAGCGGCAGGTCGTCGTAGGTGATGCTCTGGCCCGACTGGTCATACCAGACCACGAGCAGCGCGAGAAACCGGTCGAGCGTGTCGTCCTGCATCAACTGCCCCGAGCGCATGCGCGGCAGATCCTGTTCGGCGACGCGGCGCTGGTAGAAGGCGTAGGCCGGTTTGTTGAACTCCTTCGCCAGCGCGAAGAGCACGGGCGCGAAGTAGGCCACCTGCTTGCTGTCGCCGTAGTTGAAGTAGAGGTTTTGCGGTCCGATGGTCTGGATGTGGAAGGCGCCGGACTTGCCCATCGCCTCGTAGCCATTGGCGTTTTGCAGGCCACGCAGGTCACCGAGAGCGGTGCGGAGGGCGGCAAACATGAGGGCGTTGTAGGTGGTGCCGTAGGCCCAGTAGGTGGGCCCCTCCTCCCAGGCGCCGTCGGGGTTGAAATTCACCATCGAGCTCTGGATCGAGTTGATCGCGCGGCCGGCGATCTCCTCGGCGAGGGCGGGCTCGTCCTCGGCCACGGCGAGCGCGGCGAGGAGCAGGCCGGAGTTGCACACCTGGTTCCAGTTGTTCGTGGAGCGCGTCCAGCCGTGGTTGCCTTCGTAGGCGGTCTTGCCCTGGAGGAGGCCGTTGCGCCGGATGCCGGCGACGATGGTCGCGCGCTCGGTCGGCGTGAGGCGCTCGTGTATCCAGTCATACCCTACGGCCATGAGGGCCGACATCTCGCCGATGTTAAGGAAGTGCGAGGGATACCAGTCGGTGAAATTGGCGGCGGCGAGCAGCTCGGCCTTGATGCGGTCGGCCATCTGGCCGGCCAGGGCGGGGTCTTCGGTGAGGCGGTAGGTGACGCCCATGTTGAAGATGCGATACATCGCGGCGCGGCGCTCGTCCTTCATGCGGCGCTCGGGGTCCGCCGGGTCGTCGAGCCGGCGCTGGATGATCGGCTCGGCGAGGCCGAGGATGGCCTGCTCGCGCACCACGTCGATCAACTCGGCGAGCAGCGGGTCGGCGGCCGCCATCGCGCGGAGCTCGGCGGTCCGCGCCGCCGGGAAGAGCAGGCGCGGGTGCGAGGCCTGCAGGCCGTCGAGCACCGCCGCGCGCGCCGTGAAAGGCGGGCCGGCAAACAGGACGGCGGCGAGGCAAAGGGCGAGGATCCGGGCGGGGCCGGGGATGATTCGGACAAAGAAGATCACGGAAAAAAAGGAACGGGCACGCCCTCGTGCCCCGTGGTTTGGGGGTAACGCATCAAAAAGCCCCGGTGCCGCGCGACGCGGCCGGACCGGGGCTGGACGAGGGTGGAAAAAGCGTCAGGCCGCGCGCCGACGGCGACGGAGGCCGACGCTCGCGAGCGCCATCACGCCAAAGAGCGCGGCCGCGCTCGAGGGCTCGGGGATGACAGAGAAGTTGTCCACGGCGGCTGTGCCGCGGCCAGTGCTATGCCGATATGCAGCAAATCCCGCAAAGAGATTGGTGGTCGGACTGATGCTGGTGTTCGTAAAGCTGGCGACCGAAAAGGTGGAAAGGGACGTCCAAGTGGAGTCGATCGCGTTGAATTTGAAGATCTCAGAATCGATCCTGAAGGTGTTCAGCGCGGTTTGCTGGAACGTGGTGCTAAGCCGATACCAAGTGTCCGTCTCGAGCGTGAAACTCGCGCTCGTTTGCTCACCGGTGCTGCCACCGTTTGCACGCACCCGAAAAATCGTCGCGCCTGTCGCAGCAGTCATTCGCGCGGTCACCTCGAAGCTCGTATTCGCCACGTTCGAGAAGACCTGGTTGTCTGCGCTCGCTATACCGACAGCCGCCATATTCACTCCCGTAGCGCCAGTAAAGGTCGAGGCGGTCAGGAAATCCATCGAGACAGTGTAGCTGCTCCTGCTCTGGAAGTTTCCGATCGTGTCCTTCAGCGTAAACGCATAGGTCGCCTCGGTCGTAGCGCTAAGCGTCAGCCTTTGGTCGGCGGAGCTATACCCGAAGTTCGTTCGCCCAGCCGAAACCTTGTAGTTTATGGTGCGAGTGTCGGTCGCAAAGGTATCCGTGAAGGGCAAACTCACCTGCGCCGAAGCGACGGTCGGGAGCGCCAAAGCGGCCGCGGACAAACTACCGACAAGGGCGAGGCAACGAAGGGCGGAGAAACGGGGGATGGAAGTGGCGGGGTTCATCCCCATGAGACTGCGCCATCTTGGCCGTCCGCATAAATTCCAAAAATACGTTATCCATAACTCTCCCTAGTTTGACCAAGGCGTTTACCCTCCCCGCGCGATTGTGCTTGCCGATCCTTGTTTTGCGCGTGCGCCGTGCGCGTGCCCGGTTCAGCTTTGGCGCGCTCGCCGGTTTGCCTAATGCCCGCCGCCCCGACCCTCAAAACCCTCGCCGAATCGCTCGGCCTCAGCCCCGCCAGCGTCAGCCGCGCCCTCAACGGCTCCGGCCGCCTCTCGCCCGCCACACGGGCCCGGGTGCGGCAAGCCGCCGAGAAGCTGCACTACCGGCCCAACGCTCTCGCGCGCTCCATCCGCGCCGGGCGCACCGGCCTCGTCGGCCTGGTCTATTCATCCGCCGGCCTGCGCTTCGGCCTCCCCTGGCCCTTTCTTTCCGGCGTCAACGCCGCGCTGGCCGCGCAACAACGTGAACTCATCGTCGGCGAGGTGCCGGCGGCGCGACTCGCCGAGCCCGAGCACGTGTCGGGCCTGCTGCGTCACTGGACCGCCGACGGCCTGCTCATCTTTCACCAGGTCAACCTGCCGCCCGACGTGGCGGACCTCGTCGAGCGGGCCCACGTCACCGCCGTGTGGGTAAACACCCGCCGCGCCACCGACGCCGTGTATTTCGACGACGTCACCGCCGCGCGCGAAGCCGTGGAGCGTCTGCACGCGCTCGGCCACCGGCGCATCGCCTACTTCGACGCGGTGCACGCCCCGGAAACCTTCGTGCGCCCGGTGCACTACAGCCAGATCGACCGCCTCGAGGGCTACCGCGCCGCGATGAAAGATCTCGGCCTGCGCCCCATCGTGCGACTCTGCGAGCAACCCACCCCCTCCAACCGCCGCGTCGCGCTCGTGCGCGAATGGCTCTCCGGGCGCGACCGCCCCGGCGCGGTGATCACCTACGGCGACTGCGAGCCGGTGCTCTTCGCCGCGCATTCGCTCGGGCTGAAGGTGCCCGCCGACCTGTCGGTGATCCAATTCCACTCCGACGAGACGGCGATGGACGATCTCCAGCCGGCGCGTTTCGACCATCCCTTCGATCTGCTCGGCCGCGAGGCGGTGGCCCTGCTGGCGCGTCGCTTGCGCGACCGCGGCCGCCACCACGCCTCGGTGGCGGTGCCCTTCGTTTTTCGCGAGGGCGACACCTGCGCGCCGCCATCCACGAAAAAGGGGCGCTGAGAGCGCCCCTTCGCTTGCCGACCGAAATCGTGCGGCATCCGCTCGAGCGGCTCAGGGTCGCGTGACCACCAGGATCGGGCGCGCGTTTTGGTTCGCCGTTTCCTTGCTGTGGAAGGCCACCAGCAGGTTCTTGTTGGCCGTGTCGCGCAGGAGGATCGTCAGGCGACCGTCCTTGGCCGCCTCGGCCTTCACCGCATTGGTGACGGTGAGGGTAATCGACTGGCCGACATGCGTTACCTGGAAGGTGCCAATCTGACTGCCGAGCGAGCGGGGCGTGTCGAAATCCGCCCCGCTCTCGGTCCAGTTATCGTTGTTGCAGATGTGAGCGGTGACGGTGACGGGATTGCTCGAGCTCACCCCGGTCTCCACGCTGCTCACCACGAGGTTCAATCCGGCGCCGGCGATATTTTGCAGGCCACCGACGTCGAACTTCAGGAAGGCATGCCGCACGAAGTCGGCGTTGGTCGTGCCCTTCACCTTGAGATCGGTCTCGGCGCCATGCTTTACGTTCTTATGGATGCCACCGCGCATGGTCGCGTCGGCGATCGGATCTTTCGAGTGCGACTTCGAACCGACAGGCCCGGAGCGCAGCGTGATGAGGTCGCGCGGATTGAGCACGCGCGTGCCGCTCAGGTTGATCACGCCGTTCACCATCGTCACGGTGCCGAGCGACTCCTTCACGTTGGCCGCGCTGGTGCGCCAGACGTTGAAGGTGATGTTGCCGGCGTTGGCCAACTCGGGGACGTTGATCCGGGTGTCGTAGTGCTGGGTGGCCCGATAGGTGTCGTTTCCGTAGGCAGGCAGGCCGGTGTTGTTGGTCAACCCGATCGCCCACGAACCATCCTGGTTGCGGGCCACGGCGGCATTGGTCGCGGGCTTGAGCGGATCTTTCCACTCCATGCTGCCCGGCTGGCTGCGCACCCGGTTGGGGTTGCTGGTGCGACGAAAGACGGCTCCGACATCAAAGGTCTCCGTCAGCCGCTTCAGGTAGTAATATTTCAAATACACGTTGGTGCGGTTGCCCGATTCGTTCCAGGTGACGAGCTTCGCTCCGCCATCCGGGTCGTTTACTGGCGCGTCCATAAACCCGATGAAGTAGAACCAATGCGTGATCATGTGGTTCATGTCGTTGAGGAAACGCGCCGCGTTCTTCACTCCACGGATGTCGTCGCCGAGCGCTTCCACCCCCAGCTCGGAGGACTCGGTTTGCCACCACGGTTTGCCATCGAGGACCGTGGGCGTGGTCCAGCTGTTGCCTCCGTTTCCGTAGCTGTGGCTGGAGACGCCGTGGATTCGTTGCCAGACCGGCTCGACCCGCAGGAGCGCCATGGTGTCGCTCATGAACTTGTCGGAGTTGGCCAGCTCCGGGGCGAGCAGCTGGATGGAGGCGGTTTCGGGACGGGCGTCGAGGCGCTCGCGAAAGCGCTTTATCCCCGTGACGATCTGCGCGCTGCTCCACTGCAGCGGCTCGTTGGTGAAGGTGGTCGCGAAGATGTTCACGTTGTGGTCGCGCCGTAGCCGAAAGAGAATCTCGGCCATCTTGTCGGCGTAAGCGATCACATCGGCCGGCGGGCGCGGCCCCATCGCCGGGGTGATAATCGTATGGGTGACGCCTCGCTTGGCGAACTCGCTGATCTGCCCGCTGGTGACGTAGCCACTGACGAACGACGCCACCGCCTCGTCCACCGTGCGGGTGTCCAGATCGCTGATCCAAATCCGGTTGTAGCGCATGCCGAGATCGCGCACGACGAGGTCGGCCAGCTCCAAACGCTTGGCCTCCGGAATCAGGTGATAGCGGCGGAAACTCGCGCCGAGTCCTTGGTAGGCCTGGCGCTCGGTGGTGCCGACCTCGATCTGGAGTTCGACAGGCGTTTGCGCGCGAGCGGAGGGAGCGAGGATCGGCGCTGAGAGCGCAAATCCGCAGGACGCGGCGACAAAGCCGGCGGTGAAGCGGCGGGAGAGCCGCGAAGACAATGCGCCCGCAAGGGCGCGAGGAAGCAATCGCATGGGATACCTTCGTTGGGGTTGGGGTGAGGCCGCCATTGGTGGAAAGCGGCCGGGGAGGCCTTTGCGATGCGGCGAGCCACTCCCCGCCTCAATCCGCACCCTGCTCTTCCGAAAGAGCACGCGCTCGACTCCGCCTCGACGCGGACCGGGGCAATCCTTTGCGCGAGTTGATCCCGTTTTTACCGCCCCGCCCCTGCGCTACCCGCCGCCCGCCGTCTTCCGGTAAGCCCCCGGCGAACATCCCATCCGCCGCCGAAACGCCTCCGCCAGCCGCTGCGGCTCCGCGTAGCCGCAGCGCTCCGCGATCTCCGCCAAGCCGAGCTTCGTATCCACCAGGAAACGACAAGCCCGCTCGATCCGCACCCGCGTGATCTCGTCGTGCACCGTGCGCCCCGTTGCTAGGCGAAACCTGCGCTCCAACACGCGCCGCGACAAACCCGCCGCCCGCGCCACCCGGTCCGTGCCCAGCTCGCCGCAGGCTTCGTCGCGGATCACCCCCAGCGCCGTGTTCACCGCCTCGTCGTGCCGCGCAAAGACCTCCGAGGACGCCTCCTGGCGAAACGAGAACAAGTCCAAGCAAACATCCTTGGCCCGCCCCTTTTTTAGCAGCTCGGCCAGCAAGCGCACCGCCTCCCGCCCCGCCTGCATGCCCGGCAAGCGCACCGAGCTCAGGCGCGGCCGGGTCAACGCGCACAGCACGTCGTCCCCGCCCACGCCGACCACGGCCACCTCGTCCGGCACGCGCAGCCCCGCGCGCCGCGCCGCGATCAGGAGATTCATGCCCGCGCCATCGCGGTCGCACATCACCCCGACCGGCTTCGGCAAGCCGCGCAACCACTCGGCTACTTGCTCCAGCGTGGAGTCGATGACCGAGTAGCGAACCGCCGCTTCCGAAAGAGCCAGCCGGGCCGACGCCTCGCCCGCCTCCGCCAGGCCGGTCGCAAACCCCAGCCACCGCGCCCGTGAATAAACCTGATCCGGCCGCTCCGCGTAAAACGCAAAGCTCCTCAGGCCGCGCTCACGGAAATGCGCCGCCACCATCCGGCCGATCCCTTCGTTGTCGAAGCGCACCGCCGGTTTCAGGTCCGTGTCCACGTGCCCCATCCACACCACCGGTCGCCTGCTCGCCGTCAGCGACTGCACCTGTTGCGGCACATCGGGCCACGCGATCGCCGCCGTCACCCCCGGCCCGGCCGCCCAATCGCGCCGGTCCACCAAGTGCGTCAAAAACTCCAGCTCCCAGCCTAAGCCGTCCTCCGCCACCGCCTTCTCGATCCCCGCCAGGGCGTCGCGCTTCACGGTCAAATGCGGGCTCAACAACAACAACACCGTAGTCGGAGGCTTGGGCATGCGTAAAACCGTTAGATATCGGCGTAAACACGTCACGCTTGAAACGCAGTCGCATGCTCGCCCACCGATAGAGGATCGTGCCGCGCTGCTGTTCATATACGGCGGCGTTTTTGTGCCGCCGCCTTGGCCTCCCGTCACCATCTTGCTGTTAGTTCACCATGTCGCTAAAGCGTTGTTAATTGACGTAAAGGCGTCCCGCTCCGGACCCGTCTCGGTGCTAAAATCGCGGCCTTCCCCATGGCCATGCACCCGCTCCCGATTTTCGCCGCGTTCGCCGCCGTCGTTCTCTTTCTCGTTGCCGCACCGCTCGCCTCCGCCGACACGAGTCGCGTGCTCGCCGCGGACGACCTCACGGCAACCGAGACCTCCGCTTCGCTCTCCCGGATCTTCGGCACCGACAAAGGCGACGGAATCGCCCGCAGCGGCCGTCATCCGCAGGGGCTGGTGCTTCACACCGGAGGCCGCGTGCAAAATGGCAACCTCACCGCGACGGCGTTCTTCGCGCCCGCCGTAACCTCTCGGTTTCGATGAGCGATGCTCCCTTCGCCTGAAACGGCCACGCAACGCGCCAAGCTTCCCGAACCCGCGTTTATCGCCCAGCGCCGTCGCCCCGCCACTCTCTCGTCATGCGCCTTGCACCGATCCTCGTCCTTTTTGCTTTCTTGCTTTCCTTCCAGCCCGCCGCCCTTTCCGCCACCGAAGCCACGCCTTCGGCCTCGCCACCGGCGCCGGTCTTGATCAGCGCGGCCCGGATCGAAGCCCTTCGCGCGCGCGTTGCCACCCGGACCGAGCCCACCGCCTCCGCCTGGAAACAAGTCCTCGCCGCCGCCGACGCCGCCCTTGACCAACAACCTACCCTGCCCGCCGACGGACACTGGCGCGTGCCGGGCTTTTATCAGGATGCCGCCGGCCACCGCGCGGCGAAAGAAGGCCTGCTGCGCGATGCCAACGCCGCCTACGCCCTCGCCCTCGCCCACCGTATCACCGGCGAGCCGCGCTACGCCGTAGCCGCCGCCCGCCTCATCCTCGCCTGGACCACCGTCCGCCGCCACGCCCTCGAGGCCGACGCGCCGCTTGTATTCAGTTACCACTACCCGGCGATGATTTTCGCGGCCGATCTTCTCCGCACCTCGCCCGCCCCCGTCTGGACGCCCGACCACGAAGCGCGCATGCAAGGCTACGTCGCCCTCATCCTCAGCCAGGCCCGCCGCTCCCGCTGGCGCGTCTGGCAGGTGGACAACAATTGGGGCAACTGGGGCGTCGTCCTCGGCCTCGCCGCCGCCGCCTACGCCAACGACCAGGAGGTCTTCGACGCCCAGGTCGCCCGCTGGAAACACCTGATCGAGATCGCCGTCGCCGAAGACGGACACCTTCCGAAAGAAGTTCATCGCAACCGCGCCACCCCCGGCACGCACGGCCTGTGGTATTCCCACTTCAGCCTGCAACCCGCCGCCATCGGCGCCGAGATCGCCCGCGTCCACGCCGGGCTCGATCTCTACAATCACGTCTCGCCCTCGGGCCGCGGCCTCCGCCTCGCCTACGATCGCCTGGTGCCCTGGGTCGCCGATCTGAACTCGTTTCCCTACTTCCGCGAGCGCGACAAATCCCGGCTGCACGCCCCCTACGCCATCGCCTACTGGGAACTGTTCGAGACGCGTTGGCCCCGCCCCGACGCCCGGGCCCTGATCGTCGAGCGCCGCCCGCACAACTCCCCGCACTCGATGCCCCACAGCACCTTCACCCACGGCGACCTCCCCGCCGACCTATAACCTTATGTCCGCCTCCGCCACCTCCTCCGCTCCGCTCTCCATTTCCGGTGTCATCCCGGCCTTCGCCCAGATCGGCGACTTCGGCCCGCCCCGCTCCGAAAACGGCGTCGGCTGCCTCATGCCTTGGAACGGCAAGCTCTACGTCCTCAGCTACGTCTCCCACCGCCGCCAGTCCGGCACCGGCAACGGCCTCCGCGTCATCGACGAAAACTTCGTCATGACCCGCCACCCCGAGGGCCTCGGCGTGGACGGCACCTACGCCAACCGCTTCATCCATTTCGAATCCAGCCAGCTCATCATCGGCCCGCACGTCGTGGACAAGGAGCACCGCGTGCGCACCGTCCGCGAACTCGTGGACATCCGCCTCTGCGGCACAGCCCGCCACCTCAAGGACCCCGCCAACCTCGTCTATATGCTCGGCATGGAGGGCGAGCTCTTCGAGCTCAACGTCCGCACGCTCGAGGTCAAAAAGCTCTTCAACCTCACCGACCAGCTCGGCACCCCCGGCGAGTTCAAGTGCCACTTCAAGGACTGCTACACCGCCTACGGCCGCCTCGTCGTCGCCAACAACGACTACAGCGAGCCCGACTTCCTCGGCAAACAGAGCGAAGGCACCCTCGCCGAATACGACGGCGAGAAATGGACCGTCCTCGAGCGCAAGCCCTTCGTCTGCGTGCAAGGCCGCGGCGGCCTCATCGGCGCGGTGGACGGCCACGGCGGCGACTCGCCCGGCACCATCTTCGCCACCGGCTGGGACCGCGCCTCCGTCATCCTCAAGGTCTATACCCACAAGGACAAAACCTGGCGCACCTACCGCCTCCCCAAGGCCACCCACACCCACGAGCACAAGTGGCAGACCGAGTGGCCCCGCATCCGCGAGGTCGAGCACGAGCGCTTCCTCATGGATATCTCGGGCATGTTCTACGAACTCTCGCCCTGGGCCTTCGGCAACCGCATCTGGGGCGTCAAACCCATCGCGCAGCACCTCTGGGTCCACGGAGACTTCTGCTCTTGGAAAGGCCTGCTCGTCGTCGGCGCCGACAACGCCTCGCCCGATTCCGGCGAGAACCACCTCTGCGCCGAGCCCCAGTCCGGACTCTGGATGTGCCGCACCGACGACATCTGGAAACTCGGCCGCCCCGCCGGCTGGGGCGGCCCCTGGTGGGGCGCGCCCGTGAAGGCGGGCGAGCCCAGCGATCCCTACCTCATGACCGGCTTCGTCCACAAGTGTATCCACCTCACGCATACGGCCGCGGCCCCCGTGCGCTTCGCCGTCGAGGTGGACTTCCAGGGCGACGGCCACTTCCACCGCTACCAGGAGTTCGAGGTTCCCGCCGGCGGCTACGCCCAGCACAGCTTCCCGCCCGGCTTCTCCGCCCACTGGGTCCGCGTCGTCGCCTCCGCCGACTGCACCGCCACCGCCCAGCTTCACTACACCTAGTCCCCCGGGAGCGCGGGGCCCCCGCCCGGCTCCTTTCGCGCCCCGTGTCTCCCCTCGATCTCGCCGTCCTCGTCCTCTACCTCCTCGGCCTGCTCGCCATGGGCGCGGTCTTCCTGCGCCGAGTCAAAACCAGCGGCCAGATGTTCGCCGCCGGTGGCGAGTCGCCGTGGTGGGTCTCGGGCGTCTCGGCCTTCATGACGCTTTTCTCCGCCGCGACCTTCGTCGTGTGGGGCGGCATCGCCTACCGTCACGGCCTGGTCGGCGTCTCCATTCTCTTCAGCGTCGGCGTCGGCACCCTCTTCGTCGGTTGGCTGCTGGCCGGCCGCTGGCGCGAGTTGGGCGTCGAATCGGCCGCCGAGTTTCTGCGCCTGCGATTCGGCCCCTCGCTCGTCCAGTTCTACACCTGGCTTCAGGGCACGCTCGGCCTCTTCACCCTCGGCGGCGGACTCTACGCGCTCGCCGTCATTGTCTGCGCCATCGTGCCCCTCCCCGAGGGACACCTGCTCGCCGACCCCGCCACCGGACGGCTCTCCGTCACCCTCGCCACGCTCGCCCTCGGCTCGCTCGTCGTGCTCATCACCCTCGGCGGCGGCCTCTGGGCCGTGCTCATGACCGACGTGCTGCAATTCATCATCCTCAGCGCCTCGGTCATCGTCGTCGTCCCTCTGCTCTTCCTCGAGGTCGGCGGCCCGGCCGCCTTCATCGCCGCCTCGCCCGAGGGCTTCTTCTCGCCGGTCGCGGCCGACTTCACCTGGTGGTTCCTCGCCGGCTGGTGCCTCGTCCACTTCTTCAAGCTCGGCGGCGAATGGGCCTTCGTGCAGCGCTACCTCTGCGTGCCCTCGCGCCGCGACGCCCGCAAGGCCGCCTGGCTCTTCGGCGCGCTGTTTCTCGTCAGCCCCTTCTTCTGGATGCTGCCGCCCATGATCTACCGCGGCCTCGTGCCCGACGCGAATCACGAGCAGGCCTACATCCTCGCCTGTCGCCTCGTGCTCCCCGCCGGCATGATGGGCCTCATGATCGCGGCCATGAGTTCGGCCACCGCCAGCACGCTCACCACCCAGCTCAACGTTTACGCCGCCGCCATGACGCGTGAGGTCTATCAACGTTACTTCCGCCCGCTCGCCCCCGAGGCCGAGCTCGTCTGGGCCGGCCGCGCCTTCACTTTTCTGCTCGGAGGCGTGGTGCTGGCGGGCGCGCTCCTCATCCCGCGGCTCGGCGACTACACCGGCTACATCATCGCCTTCACCACCCTGCTCACCGGGCCGCTCGTCCTGCCCACGATCTGGGCCTCTTCTCCCGCCGCATCGGGCTCGGCGCGGTCTGGACGACCACCGTGGTCGGCGTCGTCGCCGGCCTCACCGCCAAGTTCGGCCTCGCTCCCGGCGGCTTCCTCGCCGGCCTGCCCGGCCTCGGCGGCCTCGCCGACCTCGCCCAGATCAACCCGCGCGTCACCGATCTCGTCGCCGGCCTCGCGCCCCCGCTGCTCATCCTCGCCGCCGCCGAGTTGCTCGCCTGCGGCGAGGCCCCCGGCTGGCGACGGATCGCCGCGCGCCGCGCCGAGGAAAGCACGCGCTCCGCCCCGCGGGCTTCGACCCTGCCACTCAAGCTCTGCGCCATCTCCGTCGCCGCCCTCGCCGTGCTCATGGCCGGGCTCTCCGCCGCGGCTCCGCACGACGCCCTCGTGCTCGTGCCCTTCACCGCCCTGCTCGCGCTCCTCGCCGCCGCCCTCTTCTGGGCCGCCCGTCGCGCCGCGGCCTGAAGTCCTTCGTATTCGCCGCGGCGCCCGTGCCCGCGCTTCTGATTGAACGCCGTAACGCTTCTCCCCCGCGAAGCGTTCCGCCCACCATGATCGCTCCTCCCGCGCTCATGCCCTCCCTCCCCCGCTTCGTCTTCGATTCCGGCCATCCCCAGCCCCTCCTCTACCGCGCCTCGCCCGGCGCCGAGGACAACCTCTTCGGCTTCGAGGGCGGCACGCTCCTCCGCCTCGACGGCGCCTACCACCTCTTTACCGCCGAGATCCACGCCCGCCCCAAAGTCGTGCCCACCCGCCTCGCCCACTGGCGCAGCGACGACGGCCTCGCCTTCACCCGCGTCTCCACGCTCTTCGCCTCGACCGGCGATTTCACCGGCCGCGACGAACGCGCCTCGCTCTGGAGCCCAATGCCCTTCTTCAACGAGGCCGAGGACCGCTGGAATCTTTTCTACGTCGCCTACAAGGCCGCGCCCAACACCCCCACCGCCCACCTGCTCAACCACGCCGGCCGCATCGTCCGCGCCCGCTCGCTCACCGCCGGCCGCGCCGGCTTCGGCGGCCCCTACGCCGACGTCGAGATCGTGCTCCAGCCCGGCCCCGACTCCGATCCCTGGGAAGGCCTCCAAGGCGTGGACTCCTTCTACGCCTACCGTCTCGACGACGGCAGTTGGCGCGCCTTCTACGGCAGTTGCCACACCCAAAACATGCCCTGCGATTGGTGGGGACTCGGCCTCGCCTCCGCCCCCGCCCTCGCCGGCCCCTGGACGCGTTGCAGCGCGCAAAACCCCGTCGTGCTCGACGAGAAGTTCGCCGAGAACCCCATCGTCACCCGCCTCGCCGACGGCGTCTTCGTCGCCATCTACGATTCCACCATCCGCGGCACCTTCGGCATCGCCACCTCCACCGATGGCGTCAACTGGAGCCGCGGCGCCTCGCTCGAGTTTCCCCGCGAGGCTTTCCCCTGGCTCGCCACCATGCGCACCCCGCTCTGCCTCCTCCCCGAGCCCGACGGCGGCTTCCTGCTCTACTTCACCGGCTACGACCGCACCGACGGCGTCGCCGCCGAGGAGCCCCACCACCACGACGGCTTCGGCGTCGTCGGCCGCATGCGCCTCCGCCGCGTCTGAGAAAATTTGGAGTGCGGCGCTCCGCGCCGCTTTGGACTCCTCGCCCGCCCCGCGCCCCACTCCGCCATTCGTCATTCGCCACAAGTCGTTCCGCCCCGCGGCCATGCCCTCCCCCATACCGCCCTTCCGTCCCCTCGGCCACTGGAGCGCCGACGCCCACTCGCTCCCGGCCTATCACTACACCGGCGATCTACCCTTCCACGCGGTCAACGCCGACGGGCAAGCCCTCCCGTCCCCGCCCGACCCCGTCTTCCTGCTCGGCAACTACCGCCTCACCGCATTTGTCCACGCCTCCGGCCGGCTTGACCTGATCACCGGCGAGCGCGCCTGGGGCCGCCTCAACCGCCACGGCCACGGCGCCTCGCTCCGCGTCGGCCCCACCACCCACGCCCTCATCGGTCTCGAGGCTCCCGCCGCCATCTCGCCGGCCACCAGCCGCTCCTTCGGCTGCGGCCACGCCCGCTTCGAATATCCGCCCGCGACGCTCGGCGGCCTCGCCTGCACCCGCAGCCTCGCCGTCGCCCCATCCCCCGAGGTCAACCGCGGCGTCCCCGCCCTCTACCTCACCGTCCGCCTCCACAACCCCGGTGGCGCTCCGCTCGCGCTCGATTACCGCGAATGGGTGGACGCCGGCTACGAGATGCTGCTCGAGCTGCGCACGCCGCCCGAGCGACGTCCCGCCCGCTACCGCCCCGAGTTTGTCCCCGCCACCGGGCCCTCGCCCGCCTCCGCCTCCCTCCGCTTCCACGCCGAATCCTCCGACCCGCTCCTCTTCGCGCCCGAGGGCGAGCCCTCGCGCCACGACGCCCACCCGCCCACGCTGCACCTCGCGGCCGACACCCTCGCGCCCGACATCGAGGCCACCGCCTTCGGCGAAAGCCTGCCCAACGACGGCCACCGCCTCGGCCTCTCCTTCCGCCTCACGCTCGCCCCGGGAGAGACCCGCGTGCTGCGCCTGCTCCTCGGCTGGCACTTTCCCCACCGCCACGAGCCCGCGCCCTCCTTCGCCACCGCGCCCTGGGCCGACGATTCCACCCGCGAGGATTTCGCCCCCGCCTGGGCCGCGCTCCTCCCCGACTTCGCCACCCTGCCCGCCCCCCCGCTCCGTCGCGAGGCGCGCTGGCACGTGCACGCGCTCGAAGCCCTCGCCACCTACAGCGAGATCTACGACGAGACCTTTCTCCCGCAGGGCTGCGTTTACGATTTCGTCTTCGGCACCAACGCCGCCCCGCGCGACAACCTCCAGCACGCGCTCGCCGCCTGCCACCACCGTCCCGCCCTCGCCCGCTCGACCATCCGTCACGTGCTGCGCCGCACCTCGCTCTACGGCGAGATCCTCTACCAGGACTTCGGCGTCGGCGTGACCTCCAACCTCCTCTGGAAAACCAGCGACCAGCCGCTCTTCCTCTTCCTCGCCATCGCCGAGTATCTGCGCGTCACCCGCGACCATGCCTTCCTCGCCGAGCGTGTGCCCTGTTGGCCCGCCGCCGCCGCGCCCGACTCCACCGTGCTCGACCACCTGCGCCGGACCTTCGTTTACCTGCGCGACGAAGTGGGCGTCGGCCCGCACGGCCTGCTCCGCATCCTCAACTCGGATTGGAACGACGCCATCTTCCACCACGAGCCGATCAACCACCACTACTGGACCGCCGAGTCGCACTACAACGCCTCCTTCGCCCCCGTCGCGCTCGACGCCCTCGCCACCGCCCTGCGCGCCGCCCTCGCCCACCCCGCCCTCGCCGCCCACGTCTCCGCCGCCACCGCGCTCGCCGAGGCCTGCGAACGCTTCGCCCGCTCCCAAGAAGACGCCTTTGTGCGCGACCTCGGCGAGCGCCCCTTCTCGCGTCGCGCCTACCTCGCCGACGATAAAGTCCTCGGCGACGACACGCTCTACCTCGAGCCGCAGATCCACGCCCTTCTCCTCCGCTCGCTCCCGCGCGAACGCCGCCTCGCCCTCTGGCAACTCCTCCGCGAGCGCCTCGGCGCCGGCGAGCCCCTCGGCCTCCGCCAGCTCGATCGCCCCGACACCTCGCCCCGCGCTTGGTCGCCCGGCGCGCACGAAAACGGCGGCGTGTGGTATGCCTTGAACGGCCCGCTCATCATCGCCTTGGCCGAGCTCGATCGCGAGGTCGCCTGGGACTTGTTTCGCCGCATGAGCCTCGCGCACCACGCCCGCGCCTGCCCCGGCAACTGGGTCGGCCACTGGACCGCGCCCGATGTGATCAACAGCTCCCTCTCCGCCTTCCCCGGCGCCAGCTCGCCGCACTCGCCCTTCAAGCGCCTGCCCGCCTGGTGCTCCCACCCCCACGCCTGGTTCCTCCACGCCCTCGCCCGGCTCACCGAGCCGACCGCGCCTCGCGCCTAAAGCTCCCGGTCGGATTGACCTTCAGGCGGAGATTGGGGATGCAGCCCCCGCCCGCTCCCCCAGGCACTCGCGCGGCCCCTGCCCATACTCGCGGACAAACACTTTGTAGAACTGCGCGTAGCTCCCAAAGCCCGCCGCAAACACCGCCTCCGTCACCGCCGGCCGCGTCTCCCCGCGCATCAGGCGCCAAAAGCGCCGCAGCCGCACCACGCTCCGATAGCGCGCGAGCGGCATGCCCACCTCCTTCGCGAACACCCGGCTCAGATACGCCGGGCTCACGCCGCAGGCGCGCGCCAGCGCCTTGCCATCCGATCCCTCGCCGTCCTCCTCCAGCAAACGCAGCGCCCGGCGCACCGAAGGATGCAGCGCCGGCGGCGACTCCACCGCCCGGCCATTGCCCCGACAACGCCAGGCCAGCAGCAACAGATGCCGCAGCCCGGCGTTCAATCCCTCCGGGTCTCCATGACAAAAAACGACATCCGGCCGCCCCCAACGCTCGCTCCGCGACACCGAGTCCTCCCACTTCGACTCGCGCAGCAGCAGCTCCGTCGTCCTCCGCAAAAATTCAAACGACTCCGGGTCCAGCACCGTGTGCAACAGCCCCTCCTCCACCCGCCGTTTTCCGAGATCGCGATAATGCGCCCCCTTTGCGCAACGCTTCACCAGCCCCGGGCGAAACACCGCCACGTGCAGCACCGCGTCCGCCGAGCGCTCGACCAGTTGATGCTCCTCGCCGGGGAAAAGCCAGATCATCGCCCGCCGGTCGAAGCGATGCCGCCGCCCGCCGCTCAGGTAGGTCACCTGCCCGCGCACCACCAGGTTTAGCTCCAGCTCCGCGTGCCAATGGCTGTCCGGCATCGCCGGGTCCCGCTCCGCGTCGTAGCTGAACAGGAAGCCCTCGCAGTCCGGGTGGATGTTGAGCCGCTCGCGCATTCTGACAAAAAACGATAAGCCCACCGCACGCGCCGAAAAGCCCAAAGCGTCCCGCCCCGCTAAGATCACGCCCCTTCGCCCCGCCCTTTCCCGACGCTCTCCATGTCCGCCCGCTTCGCCTTCGTCTCCGCCCACCCCGAGCCCCTGCTCCACCGCGCCTCCCCCGGCGCCGAGGACAACCGTTTCGGCTTCGAGGGCGGCACCCTCCTCCGTCTCGACGACGGCTACCACCTCTTCACCACCGAGATGATCGGCGAGCCGAAATGGATCCCCACCCGCCTCGCCCACTGGCGCAGCGACGACGGCCTCCGCTTCACCCGCGTCTCCACCCTCTTCAGCTCCAGCGCCCGCTTCGACGGCAGCGATCCCCGCGCCTCGCTCTGGAGCCCCATGCCTTTCTTCAACGCCGCCGAGGACCGCTGGAACCTCACCTACGTCTGCTACAAGTGCGCGCCCAACACCCCCGAGGTCCACTGGCTCCACCACCACGGCTACATCCAGCGCGCCCGCTCTCTCGCTCCCGGCCGCGCCGGCATCGGCGGCCCCTACGAGGACGCGGACGTCCTCCTCCGCCCCGGCCCCGACTCCGACCCCTGGGAAGGCCTGCAAGGCGTGGACTCCTTCTTCGCCTACCCGCTCGAGGACGGCGGCTGGCGCGCCTTCTACGGCAGTTGCCACACTCAGAAGCGGCCCATCCAGTGGTGGGGCGTGGGTCTCGCCGCCGCCCCCGCCCTCGCCGGCCCCTGGACGCGTTGCAGCGCGCAGAATCCTGTCCTCCTCGATCCCAAGTTCACCGAGAACCCCGTCGTCACCCGCCTCGCTGACGGCACCTATGTCGCCGTCTATGATTCCACGCTCCACGGCACCTTCGGCATCGCCAGCTCGCGCGACGGGATAAACTGGGACCGCGGCGAACTCATCGACTACCCGCGCGACACCTTCCCCTGGCTTTCCGTCATGCGCACCCCGCTCTGCCTCCTACCCGAGCCCGACGGCAGCTTCCTCCTCTACTTCACCGCCTACGACGAGCGCGGCGACGTCGCCCCCGAAGACTGCTTCGACAGCCCCTCCTTCGGCGTCATCGGCCGCATGCGCCTCCGCCGCACCCGGTAGCCCTCCCTCACTCCCCACTCCCTCACTCCCTCTCCGCTCCCATGCCCCTCCGCCTCCTCGCCCTCGGCCTCCTCGCCGCCGCCTCCGCCCTCGCCGCCGACTACCACGTCGCCACCGGCCACCCCGCCGCCGCCGACACCAACCCCGGCACCGCCGAGCGCCCCTGGAAAACCCTCTCCCGCGCCGCCTCCGCCGTGAAGCCCGGCGACACCGTCTTCGTCCACCCCGGCCTCTACCCCGAGACGGTCACCCTCGCCGCCACCGGCGAGCCCGACCGCACCGCCAAGCGTATTCAGTTTATCGCTACGGGCGACTCCCCCGCGGTCCTCCTCGGCTCCACCATCCTCCGCCCCGCCGACCTTACCCGCACCGAGACGCAGGGCGTCGTCCGCTGGCAGGCCCCCGCCCCCTTCGTGAAACTCGGCGTCAACAAGCCCGCCGTCCCCCTCGCCTGGGTCTTCCTCGGCCGCGAGCGCCTCATCCTCAAATCCGCCAAGGATCCCCTCGCCTCCTCCGACGACCATCACTTCGCCCGCGGCGCCGACCACATTCTCCTCAACCTCCCCGCCTGGCCCGCCGACTCCGACGTGCGCGTCTCCCACCGCGGCCACGGCTTCATCCTGCGCAACGTCGCCAACATCACCCTCCGCGGCTTCGAGCTGCGCGAACACGCCGCCAACGCCATCGAGCTCGAAAACACCGACGGCGTCGTGATCGAGGACTGCCACATCGTCCGCCCCAACCTCCACGGCCTCTACGCCAACCGCACCCGCGCCCTCACCTTCCGCCGCAACCGCATCGTCGAACCCAACGCCTGGGCCTCCAACTTCAAGGGCCAGGGCCACCTCATCGAGGAAAACGTCTTCCAGACCAGCGGCTCCCGCAACGAGCCCGCCGCCGAGACCTGGGTCGGCATCCTCAAGTTCAACGGCGGCTCCTACCACACCATCCGCCACAACTTCATCGCCGACCGCCAGTCCGCCGCCACCCCGCTCGGCAACCACGTCCGCACCGCCGAGTTCGTCTTCGGCGGCATCTGGGGCGACGTCCACTGCTACAACAACCGCATCTACGGCAACTCCATCGCCCGCGTCAGCCACACCGGCATCTACCTCGAATACATGACCAACCACGCCGTCGTCCGCTGGAACACCGTCCAGGACTCCGGCACCGGCATCTCCACCCGCCTCTCCTCCAACAACCTCATCCGCCAAAACTGGATCTTCGACAGCGCCGCCCTCTGGGGCCGCGAGTCGGTGGACTTCGACAACCTCCCCACCTTCAAGAACCGCCCCGTGGACCACCCTGAGTGGGCCCGCGAACGGCTCGACGGCGTCGCCCTCCTCCAGACCGCGATGCACCCGCCCCACCCGCCCTCCCATCACAACAACGTAGTCGATAATCTGATACAGACCATCGGCCGTCCGATCAACATCCCCGTGCCGAGCAAGATGGACCGCGCCACCCGCGAGGACGTCGCCCGCTACTCCGTCATCTCCCCCGACCAGGTCGCCGACAACCTCGTGCTCCCCGACTTCGACTACCCCGCCTTCGACCAGTCCTACAACTCGCCCCTCAACAACCTCGTGGACCGCAACCTCTACGTCCACGACCCCGCCCGCGCCCTCGCCGGCTTCGCCTGGTATCTCGACCGCCAGATCGACACCTTCGAGGAGTATCAGCGCGTCACCGGCCTCGACCCCAACGGCCGCCGCGGCGACTTCACCCCCGCCGACATCGGCCTCCAGATCGGCTGGACCGTGCAGGACGAGAGCCGCCGCCCCGACCTCCCCCTCGCCTTCGACTACGATGGCGGCGCCGAGCGCGCCACCGCCGTCGCTCCCGCCATGTTCGCCCGCGGCGTCTGGCTCGACACCATGCCCGAACCCTACTCCTGGTATCGCGCCGCCGGCGCCTCCGCCGACCCCGGCCCGGCCCACCGCGGCCGCAACAGCTACGAGCAAGACTGGAGCAAGGACGCCCGCCAATGGACCCGCGCCCCCGCCGCCCGCACCGGCATGCGCGCCCTCGGCGTGGTCAATCCCACCGACGCCACCCGCATCCCCGCCGGCGGCCTCGGCTGGCGCACCCAGGCCGTCCCCGTCAGCACCGGCCTCTCCTTCGACATCGCCGCCCACCTCAAGGCCACCTCCATCGCCCCCGCCGATGCCGCCCGCGGCGCCGAGGCGCTCGTCATCTTCACCGACTGGACCGGCCGCGAAGTTTCGCGCGTTTCCCTGGTCGGCGACGCCCACCGCTCCGGCACCTACGATTGGACCAAGTTTGCCCAGCGCGTCCCCGTGCCCGCCGGCGCCAAGCGCATGTTCCTCTACTTCGGCCTGCACCCCGCCACCGGCAGCCTCCTCATCGACGACGTCACCTACTCGATGGTCCTCCCGAACAACTAGCCGCCCTTTGGAGTGCGGCGCTCCGCGCCGCTTTGGATCAAAGCCCCCGCCCAATCCCCTCACTCCCTTACTCCCTCACTCCCTCCTCCGCCATTGGTCATTGGTCATTGGTCATTGGTCATTCAGCTCCGCGCCCCATGCCTTCCTTCTGCAACCCCCTCCCCCTCCCCAACTACCCCCGCGGCGTCTGGTGCCGCCCCGCACACCGCAAATCCAACTACGGCTGGATGCACGCCAAGCGCTCGCACTTCCGCGAGACCGCCGATCCCACCGCACTTTGGCACGACGGCCTCTGGTATCTCTACGTCTCCGCCGGCGCCGTTTACACCAGCCCCGACCTCGCGACCTGGACGCACCACCCGCTTCCCGAGCTCGCCGACAACTACGATCCCCGCGTCTTCACCTGGGGCGGCAAGTTCTACCTCACCGCCAGCCGCGCCCCCGTCTGGGAGGGCGACACGCCCCTCGGCCCCTGGCGCCCGCTCGGCCCCGTGCTCCTCCCCGACGGCACGCCCGTTTACACCGGCAAATCCTCCGCCGACTGGGGCGCGCCCTGCTTCCTCCACGACGACGACGGCCGCCTCTACGCCTACTGGGGCATCGGCGTGCCCGGCATCTACGTCGCCGAGGCCGACCCCAAAAACCCCGCGCGCCTCCTCACCGAGCCCAAGATCATCTTCGCCTACAACCCCGACCACAAATGGGAGCGCTTTGGCGACTACAACGAGGACGCCTCCACCAGCTACGTCGAGGGCCCGCTCACCATCAAACGCGACGGCCGCTACTTCGTCATCTACGCCGCGCCCGGCACCGAGTGGAAGACCTACGCCATGGGCTACTACCACTCCGACTCGCCCACCGGCCCCTTCGAATACTCCGAGGTCCACAACCCCTTCATCCTCCAAACCGAGGGCTGCGTCCACGGCACTGGCCACGGCTGCGTCGCCCAGGGCCCCGACGGCCAGTGGTGGTGCTTCTACACCTGCCTCGTCCGCTCCGAGCACAATTTCGAGCGCCGCGTCGGCATGGACCGCCTCCACTTCACGCCCGACAACCACATCGCCCGCGTCGCCGTCACCTCCTCGCCGCAGTTTCTCGACGGCCGCCCCGGCCTCGTGCCGGTCAACACCAACCGCCACGCCCGCGCCTCCACGCACGTCCCCGGCCACGAGCCCGTCTTCGCCAACGACCACGTGCAGCGCACCTGGTGGGAACCCGCGCCCGGCGACACCGCGCCCTGGCTCGAGATCGATCTCGCCGCGCCCTTCACCGTCTCCGCCGTCCGCCTCTGCTGGCACGAGACCGGCCTCGACTACGACGACCCCGCCCGCCAGCCCGCGCCCGTGCGCTGGCGCCTCCTCGGCCGCGCCGACGCGAAGGAGGCGTATTCAGTTCTCCACGACGCCTCGACCAACACGACCGACTTCCTGATCGACGTCCGCCACTTCGCCCCGAAGCAGGTCCGTCAGGTGCGCCTCGAGCTCCTCCCCGCCGCCACCGGCCCGCACATCGGCGTCACCGACTTCACCGTCTTCGCCTGATTTGAGTGCGCCGCTCCGCGGCGCCGTGGATTTTCACTCCCCCCGCATCCCCCCGGACGCCTAAGGACCCACCCTGAACGAATACTCGACCGGACCGAGTGGTCGAAGACCACACACGACTGGTGCTCGGCGCGACGATCAATGTCGTCACTGGTCAAAAGGCCACGCGGCGCATCAACACGACCGCCGGCGGCCTCGAGTTTTGTGCGAATCCGGTCAGCCAAGCGATGTCCGCCCCCAACGCCCGGTGTCGATCCCGGATGCCAGCCATCAGGGCCTGCACCAGCGGATTTGGCCGGCAACCCAACTTCTCAGCCGCGGCTCGCACTCGCTCGATCGTCTCCGCTCACCCGCCCCGCCCGTCGCAACGCCCGCGAGGCGGTCATCTCCGACACGCCCGCCGCCTCAGCGGCTACCCCCGCTTTGCGTTAGGATTAACACGCCTGACCTCTCGTTACCCGCCGCCGCGCGCCCCAGACTCCGCCCATGCTCGCGCCCCGCCTGTTCTCCCTTCCCCTGCTCGGTCTCGTCTGCCTCGCCTCGCCGCCTGTTGCCACCGGCGACACCGCCGCCCACTGGCGCTTCGAGGCTTCCGATCCCGCCGCGTCAACCGGTCCCGTGCTCAAGGCCATCGACACCGCTCCCGCCCTCGTTCCGCTTTCAACCCAAGGTCCCGGACGGTCCTTCCCCTCCGTGCTCGCCCATCCCGCGGTCCCAAACCATGGTGCCGCGCTGCTGAACGGCCGCGGCCACTTCGAGGCCGCCCACCCCCCGGAGCTCCCGCTCGACGGCACCTTCACCATCGAGGCGCTGGTTCACCGCACCCGCACCCACCAAGAATCCTCCTACATTGTTTCGCGTTGGGGATTCACCGGTCGCGAGGCTCGCTCCTGGGGCGTGGGCACCGCCGGAGGCCGCGGCCTCCCCGGAGTCCAAGCCCGGGAACTCTTCATGAACCTTAGCCCCGACGGTCGGGAAACCGTCACCGTCGGCTCCGGCCTCATCCTGGAAGACGGCGAAGATTACTACATCTCCGTCACTTTCCAGGCCGGCGCCGAAAGCGGCTTCATCCGTTTCGAGGTCTGCAACCTCTCCGCGGCCGGCAGCCTGCAAAGCACCCAGCGCCACCACGCCATCGCGCGCCTCGCCGCGGTGGACGAACCCCTCCGCATCGGCGCCTTCGACAACGCGCGCTCCCGCTGGCCCGGCCTGCTCGACGAAATTCGCGTCAGCGTCGGCGAAATCGGGGACTCCAGACGTCTGATCTCAGGCCTTCCCTCCGCGCCCACCCTTTCCCTCGCCCCCGTCATCGCCCCTTCCGATCTGGCGATCCTCGAGAGCATCCCCTGGCCGTTTATCGGCACCATCCGCCCTCGCCCGGCCAGCGAGATCGCCGGCTCCTCCTGGTCCATCGGCGGCGAGACGCTGGACCGCGAATTCACGCTCTACCGGCACTGGCGCGATCATCTCGGCCCCCTCGGCGCCAAACATCTCCGCCTCCAAGCCGGCTGGGCCCGCACCGAACGCGAGAAGGGCGTTTACGACTGGGCCTGGCTCGACGAACCCGTGCGCGACGCCCTCGCCCAGGGCGTCGCACCTTGGATCAACGTCTCCTACGGCAACCCGATCTACCCCCAAGGCGGCGGCACCGGCCTGCACGCCACCGCCCCCGCCTCGCCCGAAGCCCTTGCCGCCTGGGATCGCTGGCTCGCCGCCATGGTCACCCGCTACCGTGACGAGGTCACTACCTGGGAGATCTGGAACGAACCTGTCGGGCAAATCTCCGCCGAGGCCTACGCCGAGCTCTACCTCCGCTCCGCGAAAATCATCCGCGGCATTCAGCCCGACGCGCGTCTGATCGCCATCGCCTTCGCGGGCATCCAGCTGCCCTACGCCGAGACTCTCCTGCGTGTCGCCCGCGACCGCGACCAGCTTCCCCTCATCGACGAAATCAGCTACCACGCCTACGTCTATGTTCCCGAATCCCACTACCCGCAGGTGGAGGCGCTCCGCTCACTGATCCGTCGCCACGATCCGCGCATCATCGTTCGTCAGGGCGAAAACGGCGCGCCCTCGGTCGGAGGCGGCTTCGGCGCCATCACCGGGCGCCCATGGACGGAGAACAGCCAGGCGAAATGGAACCTCCGCCGCATGCTCGGAGACCACGGCCGCGACATCCCCAACAGTCTCTTCTCGATCGCGGACATGCATTATCCGAATCGGATCAACAACAAGGGTCTGCTCCTTTCCACGCGCCCCGACCGGACCGTCGAACGCCCGAAGCTCGCCTATCACGCCGCGCAGAACGTGTATTCAATTCTTGATGACAGCTTCGCGCTCGAGCCCTCCGCCTCCCACCGCACCGACCACCCTGAGCCCAACCGCCTTCAAGTCTTCGCCTACCGCCACCGCCGCTCCGGACTAGGCCTCGCCACCGTCTGGCTCGGCGGACGCGAGATCGCCGAGTCCAACACGCTCACCCCCGTGAGCCTTACCCTGGAAAACCTCTCCTTTGTCCAACCTGTCTGGGTGGACCTGCGCACCGGCTCGGTGCACGCCATCCCGTCATCCGCCTGGACTGCGTCCCCCGGCGGGCAGGGGGTCACCTTCCTCGATCTCCCCATATACGACTCGCCCATCCTCATCGCCAGTCGCGCCGACCTCCCCCTCGCCCCCTGATCCCCGCGCCCCGCCCCCTGATCCCCGCGCCCCGCCCGCAGCTCTCTGCAACGCGGACCAAAACTCCCGCCCGCGCCGCTAAACCGCTTCTGCCATTGGTCGTTCGTCCTTCGTCGTCCGGCGATTCCAGCCCCTCCCCACCCCTTGCACCTCGTCTCCCTCGACTACGCCCTGCTCGGCGCCTTCCTCCTGCTCATGGCCTTCATCGGCTCGGCCTTCGGCTGGCTGGTGAAGGACGCCGCCGGCTACCTCAAGGGCGGCAACACCATCCCCTGGTATATCTCCGGCGTGAGCAATTTCATGTCGATGTTCTCGACCTTCGTGTTCGTCGCCTACGCCGGCATCGCCTACCAGCACGGTCTCGTCGCCGTCACCGTCTTCTGGTCCACCGTGCCCGCCTGCGTCTTCGCCGCGGTCTTCGTGGCCCGTCGCTGGCGCCGCGCCGGCCTCACCACTCCGGTCGAGTATCTCGAGCGCCGCTTCAACCTCGGCGTGCGCCAGACCTTCTCCTGGCTCGGTCTCCTCCTGCGTTTCCTCGACAACGCCGTCCGCCTCTACGCCTCCGGCCTTTTCCTCTCCACCGTCACCCCGCTCGAGCTCGGCCCCGCCATCCTCGTCTCCGGCGCGCTCATCACCGCCTTCACCCTGATCGGCGGGCTCTGGGCCGTCGTTGTCATGGATACGATTCAATTCATCGTGCTGATCTTCGCGACCGTGATCCTCGTGCCGCTCGCCCTCTCCGCCGCGGGCGGCCTCGCCGGCATCGCCGCCGCCGCGCCCGGGCACCTGCACTGGTTCGACGGTCCAAAGGGCGCGCCGCTCTGGCTGCTCGCCTACTACGTCATGGTGACGCTGAAGTATAACTCCAACTGGTCCTTCATCCAGCGCCTCTACGCCGTGCGTGACGAGCCCTCCGCCCGCAAGGTCGCCTGGTGCTCCGCCGTCCTCTTCCTCGTTTCGCCGCTCGTCTTCCTCCTGCCCGCCATCGCCGCGCGCGTCTTTCTGCCCGACCTCGCCGACCCCGAGCGCGCCTACATCGCCGCCTGCGTCACCCTGCTGCCCGCCGGGCTCATGGGCCTCATGCTCGCCAGCATGTTCTCCGCCACCGTCTCCTCGCTCAACTCGGAGTTCAACGTCATGGCCGCCGTGCTCACGACCGACGTTTATCAACGCTTCCTGCGCCCGCTCTCCGGGGAACGCGAACGCCTCCTCGTCGCCCGCCTGTGCACCGTCGCGGTCGGCGGCTTCATCACCTGGGGCGCGATGTTTGTCGGCGGCTTCGGCGGCGCCTTCGAGGCCAACAAGCTCTTCACCTCGCTCTTCGCCCTGCCCCTCGCCGTGCCCCTGGTCGGCGGCCTGCTGCTCAAGCGGCCCGACGCCCTCGGCGCCTTCGCCGCCGTCCTCGGCGGCGCCGCCACCGCGCTCGCGCTGCACCACGGGAAATGGTTCTCCTGGGAGGTCTCCACGCTCCTCGTCGTGCTCACGAGCACGGCCCTGCTTCTGCTCGTCTCGCGTCGCCGCCACGGCGAGCGGGCCGCGACGGTGGACGCGTTTTTTCGCCAGATTGAAAACCCGCTCCCCGTCGAAGCCATCCCGACGATCGACCCAGGCTTCAAGCGCGCCCTGGGCAAACTCTTCGGCCTGTCCTTCGCCGTCTCGGGCTTGTTCTTCCTCGTGGCCGGCGCGCTCAACGCCGCCCTCGCCAGCGGCCGGCTCGCGCTCGCGGCGGGCCTGCTCTGCCTGATTTTTGGCGCGCTCTGCCACCGCGCCGGCCGCCGCGCCGCGGCGTGATCGCGACGCGCCGCGGCTTCACCGCCCGCTCAGCGTCCTGCCCTCCACCCAATCGCCCTCGAGCATCACCGCTTTCGCGTGCTCGGGCACGCCGCGCTCGTTGCGGTGGATCTGCGCCACCACCAGGTCCACCGCCGCCGCGCCCATCGCCCGAAACGGATGCCGCACCCCCGCGCACTCCGCCGTCGCCGCCCGCCAGCTCAAGGTCGCCACGCCCAGGTCCTCCGGCACGCGCCGCCCCGTGCGCAGGATCAATTGGTAGATCTCCGGCAAGCCCGCCACCACCGCGTCGGGCTTGGCCCGGCCGAGCCACTCGTCCATCTGCGCCACCGTCCAGCTCTCGAAGATTTGCGGTTCCAGCCAACGCGCGGCCGGCAGCCTCGCCCGCCGGGCGTTAAACACCGTCAAAGGCACGTGCTCCATGCGCTCGTCCGTCAGTTGCGCCGTCGCGAAGCCGATCCGCCGATACCCGCGCGCATCCAGCTTTTCGATGACCAGCTGCATTGCGTGGTAATAGTGCAGGATCACGTGGTGGGTGAAGGGCGGATGAAAGGGCCGGCCGACCTGCGAGACCGGAAACTCCGCCCACGGAAACGCCAGCGGCTCCTTCGGCTTGTCCGCGGGAGCCAACACCACCCCGCCCACCTGCCGCGCCCGCAGCATCGACTCCAGCCGCTCCGCGCTCAGGCCTCGTCCATCCACGCGCAGACGATCCAGCCCGAAGCCCAGCTCCTCCGCCCGCCGTCTCGCCCCCTCCTCGATCAGCCCGCGCGGGTTCCAACCCTTGCGGAGAAAATACGCGGGATCATAGGGCATCACCCAGGCGAGGTTGCCCCGCCGCTCCGGACGCTGCCGCCTCACCCCCGTCAGCAAGGCCTGCATCAGCGGATTCGGCGCGTAGCCCAGCGCGCGGGCCGCCGCCCGCACGCGCTCCGCCTTTTCCGGCTTTATCCCGGTCATGCCGCGCAGCACGCGGGAAGCAGTGGACTTCGACACTCCCGCTCGCTCCGCAACCGCCATCAAGGAGACTCCCGCCGCTATGTGGCTCTCGCTCATGCCTCAGGGTGTGCGGCCTGCGGCCGCCGAGTCGAGTTTTTGCAACGCGGGCCAAAAGCCGCCGTCGTCCGTGCGCTTGCCGCGACACACATTCGCCGCGTTATGCCTTCAACCTCATCAACCCACCCCCGCGTCATCGGCGCGCTGCTGCTCGCCTGCACCGCCACCGCCGTCGTCTCCGGCCAGACCGTCGCCTACTGGCGCTTCGAGGGCGACTCCACCGCCTTCCTCTCCGACTCCTCCGGCAACGGCCACACGCTCGCGCTCTTCAACAGCGTGCAGCAGACCACGCTCCCCTCCACCGGCGCCGGCTCCGCCTTTTTCGATCCAATTCCCCGAACCGGCGCGGCCAACCTCTCCGCCGCCCACAAGACCATCTATGGCGTGACCACCAACGAGGCGTCCCGCACCTTCCTCCGCGCCGCCGATGCCGACGCCTTCACGAGCAACACCCTGACCGTGGAAGCGATGGTGAACTTCGCCCAGCGCCCCACCACCAATACGCTCGTCTTCGTCGCCGGCCATTTCACCAGCACGGGCAATCAGCGCAGTTACGCGATGATCGTGAACAACCAGAGCAACCTGCTCGGCGTCGCGCTCTCGGCCGACGGCACCAACGCCACCCAATACTTCAGCGACTTCACCATCACCAACGGCAAGGACTACTACTTCGGCGTCTCCATCAATCTCACGGCCGCCACCGCCGAGGAACGCAGCGTCACCTTCTTCCTACAGAACCTCACCGACGGAGGCGAATTGCTTTCGCAGACCGTGACCGGCATCTCCCAATCCGCCCTCTTTAACGCCGCCAGCGCCTTCGGCATCGGCGCCCAAGGCAACGGAAACTCCTCGGAAAATTGGCGCGGCCTGATCGACGAGGTCCGCCTCAGCAACGGCATCCTCAGCTCCAACCAACTCCTCGTCGCCATCCCCGAGCCGTCCTCCGCCGCCGCCCTCCTTGGCCTCGCCGGCCTCGGCTTCGCCGCCACCCGCCGCCGCCGCGCCGCTTGCTGATGTCCCTCACCCTGCCGTCCCCCGCGGCGCAAACCACTCGCCGCGTCCCTTGCGGGACGCGGCGTTTTTTCGCCGTTCTTCTCTCCATGATCGCCCCCGTTGCCCCGGCCGCCACCGCCGCTTGGGCACCGCTGCCCCCCACGCCGGCCGCCTCCATCGACATCGACGCCTTCACTGACGAGGAGGTCCTACCCGGCACCAACGCCGTCCACGGCCTGCCCTACGCGCTGCTCCACCTGCCCGTGCTCGCGAACGCCGTCGTGGCCGAAGGCCCGAACCGCGGCTTCATCGACGCCCGCCTCTGGCGTTGGGAAAAGGACAACCAGCCCCACAACGCCCGCGTGATGGAGAACATCGTCTCCCTCGGGTTTTTCTACACCGCCAAGCGCCCCTGGAATCCCCACCGCCGCTCGCCCGCCCTCCGCGCGCGCCTCGAGGCCGCGCTCGAGTTCTGGCTCGGCCTGCGCGACGCCCACGGTTTCTTCGCCGAGTATCGCCCCGGCGAGCGTAGCCTCGCCGCCACCGCCTTCGGCACGAAGTTCATGGCCCGCACGCTCGACCTCCTGCTCGACGACGCCGCGCCCATCGATCCCAATCTCCTCACCCGCGTCGTCGCCGCCCAAGGCGAAACGCTCCGCGCCTCCCTCGCCCGCGACGCCTTCCTGCGCGACGGCCGCTCTGTCACCAACCAATACGGCAACCTCTGGGGCGCCGCCCTCGCTCATCTCGCGCGCCATCCCGACCCCGCCCTGGAAGGCCTGCTGCGCGGCCGCATCGCCGAGGCCGGCCCGCTCTTCCAAAGCCCCGCCGGCTACTACTACGAGGCCAACGGACCAGACTGGGCCTACACCTTCGACACCCACCACACCAACCTCGAGCACCTCTGGCCGCGCGCCCGCCACCTCGATCTCGCCGCGACCTTCGTCGCCGAGGAAGTCCGCTGGACCGACTGGCTCGCCGACAACGCCGTGCTCGAGCCCGACGGCTCCCGCTTCGTGCTCAACCGCGCCATCGAGACCCGCCGCCGCCAAGGCGAGCTCGCGCACCTCGACTCCCCCTTCGCCGAGATCGTGCCGCTCCTGCGCGCCTTCTCGCGCACCCAGGCCGAAGCCGCCGCCGAGGCCGCCGCCCTCCGCGCCGCCTGGCGCGCCTCGCTCCCCGAGGGGCCTCGCCTCGACCTGCACCCGTCCACCATGAACGGCTACCGCCCCTACATGGTGATGAAGGAGCCCGGCACCGTCTGGCGCCCCGACGACGCCCAGCGCGCCGCCGCCCGCGCCACCCTGCCCTACCTCGCCCGCGATCGCTACACCCGCCAGCGCGCCGACGATCGCCACCCCTTCGTCTTCACCTACGTGCGCCGCCCGGCCTACTACGCCGCCTTCAACGCCGGCCGCCCGCTCTCCGCCCAACAACGCCTCGGCCTCGGCCTCCTCTGGCACCCGAGCCTCGGCTCGATCCTGCAAACCCAGACCGCCTCGGAGTCCGGCGGCACGCGCGGCACCGGACGCCAGGTGGACGAGGCCTCCGAGGTCCTCGCCACCTACGCCGTCGCCGGCCGTCCGCACTCCCCGGCCACCGGCTCCCACGATTTGCCGACCGGCGACCTCGTCGCAACCTATCCCCTGAAGGCCGGCGGGGAAAAGCGTATTCACTTCGGCGATACGTCCATCTCCGTCGAAGTCCGCCGCCCGGGCGCCTTCACCGAGAGCCTGCCGCTCCTCGTCCCCGCCGATGCGCGCATCACCAGCGGCCCCGGCGCCTGGCAATGGACCGACGCCCGTGGCCAGGGCCTGCGCGTCACCTACGACTCCGCCAAGATCACCCTCGCCGCCCCCGAGGCCACCGTCGCCGGCAAACCCCTCCGCCCCCTCGTCCTCCACGCCAAGGACCGCCTGAGCTACCAGATTACCCCCTTGGTCGCCGCCCCGACTCCGCTCCGCCGATAGCCGCAGGGCGCCCCCGACCGCCGCCCTCGTTCTCAGGAACGAACACAGCCCGCCATTCCTTTTCTCCACGTCTTCGCGCAGGCTGCGGCTCCCCTCTTCATGCGTCCCCTACGCCGCCTCGCCCCGCTCCTCGCTCTCGCTTTGCTCGCTGGCCCCGCCGCCGCCGCGCCCTTCGCCGGACAGGAAAAACGTCCCACGCTCCCGCTCCCGCGCGTCGCGATCCCCGACGGACCCGCGCTCCCGCCCACCGTCATCACGGCCGGCGGGCAGAAACTCCTCCTCGCCCACCTCGCCGACTCCGGCCTCTCCGTCCGCTGGGACGCCGCCACCGGCACCCTCGAGACCAACCGCCCCGGCTGGTGGCTCATCAACTACCCGCTCGACCAGATCGCCGAGCTCCCCGCCGACGCCGCCGCGCGCGAGGCCATCCTCGCCCGCCTCCTCGGCCGCCCCTCCGTCGAAGGCTTGAAAAATTGGTATCTGCGCACCCCGCCCTGCGCCGAGCGCCCCGCCGCCGCCGAGCCGCCCGCGCCCACCGGCCCCGCCCCCGTCGTCCCGCACCCCGCGCCCACGCTGATCGTGGATGCCTCCGCGCCCGAGGCCTCCGGCTCCGCCTCGCCCTTCCGCAGCATCCAGGCCGCCGTCCGCCGCGCCCAGCCCGGCGACGTCATCCAAGTCCGCCCCGGCATCTACCGCGAGACCATCGCCCCCACCACCGCCGGCACGCCCGAGAACCCCATCGTCCTCGAAGGCCTCCGCTCGCCCGACGGTCGCCTGCCGATCATCAGCGGCAACGCCGCCCCGCCCGCCGACGCCTGGCGCCCCGTGCCCGGTCACCCCGGCCTCTGGCACGCCGACCACTGGACGCCCGGCCCCGGCGAGCTCGCCCTCGACGGCCGCGTGCTCCGCGAGCGCACGCTCCTCTCCGAACTCGCCGACTACGAGTTCGTGCAACTGCGCGCCGACCGCGCCCTCATCGAGCCCCCCGCCAATCCCGCCGCGCAATCGCCCCGCCCCGGCGACCGCGCCCTCGGCCTCACTTGGCGCCACGTGCCCACCGACGACGAAGGCTTCCTCCAGTTTGGCGACACCCGCGGCCTCTTCTTCGCCTCCTCCTGGGTCTGGCTCGACCCCGTGCGCGGCGAGGAGTGGGACCCGCGTTTCCCCGCCCCCGTCACCGGCCAGATCTGGCTCGGCGGCGGCTTCCGCGCCGGCCGCCAGACCGGCTCGCCCTTCCACCAGCAACTCAATCCCTACCGCGTCTGGGTAAACGGCGAGATCCAGCCCGCCTACGGGATCGCCGGCACCGCCAAGCCCGAGCCCAATCGCCGCGACACCGGTGACATGTGGAGCCGCCTCCCCTTCCGCGAAGGTTGGAACCACGTCGTCCTCCTGCTCGACTCCACCGTCCGCCCCGAGCTCGACCACCGCATCCGTTTCCCCCTGCCCCGCGGCCGGCCCGCCACGCCCTCGCAAGCCGTCGCTCCCGCGGATCGCTCCAAACCGCCCGCCGCCGACGCGCCTCGCGTCCGCTACCTGCGCGAGTGGACCGTGCTCGGCCCCTTCCCCGCCGAGACGCCCGCCCGCGGCATCTACCTCCGCGTCCCCGCCGGCGAGAACCCCAACCAGCTCCCGCTCGACATGGGCGCGCGCGAACTCCTCGCCCACCTCAACCAGCCGCACTGGATCGTGCGCGGCCTCGAATTCCGCAACGGCGCCCAGACCCAGCAAAAAGCGCAGGTCCTCGTCGAGGCCCCCGGCGTCACCATCGCGCACTGCCGCTTCGTGCAGCCTGAGGTCCGCGCGCTCAGCTACTACGTGCGCAGCCCCGCCTTCACGCCCGAATCGCCCTTCGTCGTCATCCGCGACAACTGGGTGCACTCCACCGGCGCGCTCGGCATGGGCGCCACCGGCTCCTCCCAGCACCTCACCGCCGACAACGTCAACGCCCCGACCCGCCGCGGCCGCCTGCTCGTCGAGCACAACCACATCTTCGACAACAACCGCAACGGCTACGAACGCTTCGACGAATCCGGCGCGATGAAGTTCTTCCGCCTCACCGGCTCCATCATCCGCCACAACACCTTCGTCGCCGGCGACGGCCCCGCGCTCTGGCTCGATTGGGAGCACTACAACAACCGCCTCGAAGGCAACCTCATGCTCGACCCCATCGCCTGGGCCGTCGGCGTCGAGGCCTCGCCCGGCCCCAATCTCGTGGCCAACAACATCAGCATCGACCGCCGCCCCGGCGGCACCTGGTTCGAGTTTGCCCTCCTCTCGTGGAACAGCGCCCGCACCTGGACCGCGCACAACACGATCGACACCGGTCGCAACGGCAATCCCGGCGGTCGCGGCATCTACCTCGGCCAGGGCAACGACACCGGCCGCGGTCACTTCTGGGAGCCGCTACCCGAGCGCGCCGGCGCCTCGGTCAACAACCTCGTCGTGCGAACCGCCCGCCCGGTCGAGACGCGCCACCTCGGCCCCGATGACGGCACGCTCGTGCACCCCGCCTCCGACCGCCGTCCGCCCCCGGGCTTTGGCGAGCCCGCCGCCGGCAAGGGTGTGAAAGCGGTGCGCATCCAAACCAACGGCGAGGAGCTTGAGCTGCTCTCGCTCGTGCGCCACGATTTCAACGGCCTGCTCCGCCACCCCGGCGACCCACGAGCCCCCGGCGCCTACCGCATCGAGCCCGCGCCGGCCGACGGCGCGCGCATGCAGCTCGAGGCCGAGTTCGCCGATGGCACGCTCCTGCGCCGCTGAGATATTCTCCTCCGGCGCGCGCGGCTCTGTTCAGGGAGAGACTGAGGCCCTGACCAAAAAGTGGTCGCTCCAAAGCGCCTTGAGCAGGTCGTTGGGCCGCTTCGGATACGGCGGACGCACCACTTCGACCCCGGTGAGTTGGCCGGAGGTGAAGACGCGGTCGAAGGCCTTGCGATCCAGATGCGTGGGCGCGAAGTCGGTCGCCTCGCCCGAATCAAACAAGGGCAGGATCGAGCGCGCGGGGTTGTTGAAATCGCCCAAGACCACGATCACCGTCGCCGGCTGGCTAGCCCGCGTCGCCGCCACCCAGTCGGAGATCGCCTGCAATTGCGCGCGGTGCTTCTCTTCGTTGCGCCCGATCGGGCGCAGCAGGTGCACGTTGAGGATCGCGTAGCGCGTGCCGCCCTCCTCCACCGTGACCAGCAGGTGCTTGGAGAGCGACTCCAGCTCGCGCACGCGAGTCGAGCCGCGGACCACAAGGCCCGGCCGCTCCTGGACGAGCGTGGCC
>JAUWBD010000117.1 GCA_030605125.1 Verrucomicrobiota bacterium
GAGGTCGCCGCCACCGGCCCGGGAAAGTTCACCAGCTACCTCTTCGATTTCGGCCGCACCGTCGTCGGCAACCTGCGCTTCTCCGTCCGCTCGGCCCGGGGCGGCGAGATCATCGACACACACCACAGCGAAACCATCGACGCCGCCACGCTCACCCCCGACCAGCTGATCCCCACCCACTGCCGCATGGCCTTTGGCGACCGGCTTGTGCTGCGCCCCGGCGACAACCACCACGACCTCTTCCACGCCTACGGTTTCCGCTACCTCATGCTCACCGTGCGCGACGCCCGCGCACCGCTCGATCTCGACGTCTCCCTCGAGTGGATCGGCTACCCGCTGCCGCGCAAAGGCGGCTTCACCTCCTCCGAAGACGACCTCAACCGCATCTGGGAGGCCTGCGCGTGGACGCAGCAATGTTGCAGCCTCGACGCCTACGTGGACACGCCCTGGCGCGAGCAGGCCCAGTGGTGGGGCGACGCCCGCGTGCAGGCCTGGAACACCTTTCATCTCAACGGCGACACCCGCCTCTTCCACCGCGGCATCCGCCAGATCGCGCAACAAACCACGCCCGACGGCGTCACCTACGGCCACGCGCCCACCATGGCGCACAGCTGCATCCTGCCCGACTTCACGCTCATCTGGTTTCTCACGCTCTGGGACTCCTACTGGCAAACCGGCTCGACCGCCGTCTTCGAGCAACACCTCCCCGTCGTCGAGCGGGCGCTCGGCTATTTCCGCGACCGCACCGACCCCGCTACCGGCCTCGTCGCCTACGACGACCGCTTCTGGCTGTTTCTCGACTGGACCGGCCTCTTCAAGGACGGCGCGCCCACCGTCTATAATCTCTGGCTGCTCATCGCGCTCGACAAACTCGCCCGCCTCCACCGCGAGGCAGGCCGCCCGCGCGACGTCGCCCCGCTCCAGGCCTGGGCCAAGCGCTTGCGCGCCGCGCTCGGCAAACTGCTCGACGCCGACGGGCTCCTGCGCGACGGCGTCGATCGCCGCGGCCGCATCGTCGCCGAGACCAGCATCCATTCCCAGACGCTCGCCCTGATCGCCGGCCTCGAAGGGCTCGACGAAGACGCCGCGCTCAACCGTGTAATTCTTCCGTGGATACGCGGCGAGACCGCCCCGAAGGCCGAGCCCTCCGCCTACTGGATCACCTACGTCTTCGGCCTGCTGATCGAGCGCGGCCATTCGGCCGAGGTCGTCGCCTGCATCCGCCGACGCTGGCCGCCGATGGCGGAGCACGGCACCACGTGGGAAAACTTCTCCCCGCGCCGCGCCGACGAAAGCCACTCGCACGCCTGGTCCGCGCATCCGCTCTACCACCTCATGCAGACGGTGGGCGGCATCACCCAGACGAGCCCCGCGTGGAAGACCGTGCGTTTCGCCCCGGTCTTCGAGGGCGAGCACGGCGGGGCGACCATTCCCACGCCCGCCGGCAAGATCACCGCCGCCTGGAAACGCGCCGCCTCGGGCAAAACCACCGTCACCCTGTCTCTGCCCAAAGGCGTCGCCGCCGAGGTCCGCCTCCCCGGCCTGCCCCCCGCCAAAGCCACGGGTCGCCGACGCTGGGTGGTCTGAGCCCGGGGCCACGCCAGCGCTTCGGAGCGGCGGCATTCCTGCCGCCGACCCGATCACGGCGGCAAGAATGCCGCCGCTCCCGCCGACCCTCGGTTCCTTCCGGCCGTGCGCAGCACGTAGGAGGCCTCCGCCGCGTCGAGCTCCCGCTGGGTCTGCGCCTCCATCATGCGGAGGCGGCGCGCCACGGAGCGGGCGCTTTGGTCCGGCCCGAGCCTCGCGGCGGCGAGGATGGCGTCCTCCAGCGCGCCGTTGCGCGCGGAATCGCGCACCGAGTGGCGCAGGTCCGCGGTCACCGCCGGCCCGAATCGCGCCTCCATCGTGCGCGTGAAACCCTCCACCGATCCGCCGAGCGAAACCAACTCGTGCAAATACGACCGGTAGATGCGCGCCGCGTCTCCCGCGCCGGTGCCGCTCACGTCGGAGAACTCCGGCCCGAAACCCGCGGGATAACCCTCCGCCATCGGCGCGAACGCCGCTATGCTCTCCGGCGGCTCCACCCCCGCCGTCGCCGACAACCGGTTCGAATCCCCCATGACCTTGCGCGACACGTCCCGGCTCGTGAGAAAACGCAGGAAATCCACCGCGATCTCCGGATGCCTCGTGCCGCGCGACACGCCCACCGCGTTGCCCGGGCTGACCGCCAGCTCGGACGGGGGCCCCAGCACGTTGGCGCCGAAACGCCCCTCGCCCGCCCGCGGGATCGGGATCGGAAACACGACATGCCGGAACGGCGCCTCCGCCATCAGTGTATCCGCCTCCCAACTACCCGTGGCCAGCATGAGCGCGCGGCCCTGCGAATAATGGAAGAGGCTGTCCTCCCGCTGCAGCTGCACGAAGCCCTCCACCGTGTGGCGGCCGACCTCGCGAATCAGCTCGAGACCGTCGGCCACGGCCGGCGTGCGCCAGCTCCAGTCTCCGCGCAGGTAGGCGAGCGCCGCGTCGCGCGGGCGGAGCGCCAGCGTGCGCCGCGGATTGATCTCCCGCGACAGCGTCTGGGTCTGGCTCGAAAAGAGGCGCGTGAGCAACGGCAGCGTATGCGTGCTGGAACCGGCCAGCGCCACGATCGGGCGGCCGGTGCGGCGGGAATAGGCGTCCACCGCCTCGCAGAGCTTCATGAACTCCCCGTAATCGCGCGGCGGGGCGTCGCCGCCGCCCACCTCGCGCATCAGGTCGGCGTTGGCGAAGACGCGGATGGTCGCCACGGTGAGCGGAATGCCGAAGACCTGTTGCAGGCCGGGCCGGTAGCCGGGCCGGTTCGACAGGCCATCAACAAAGGTCCGCCGCCAGGACAAGCCTTCGAGCGGCGTGCCCGCGTTGTAGGGGTTGGCGTCGTCGAGCCACGGGTCGAAGGGCAGGAAAAAACGCGCCAGAAACTCGTCGGGTTGCCCGCGGTCCATGTCCGCCAGGTCGGGGCCCGTGCCGCCGATCATCTGCGTGCGCAGCCAGGCCGGCCACACGCGCAGAGGCACCGGGACCTGCTCTATCCGCACGCCCGGGTGGAGCTTTTCGTAGTCCCGGATCGCCTCGTCGTAGGCGCGGATGATGCCGGGGTGGATGGTCACGTGGGCGAAGCGCAACAAGACGCCTTCGCCGCCGTGCGACGCGCCTCTCCACATGCGCTCCGCCATGCGCCACGAGGCCAGGCCGAACACGGCGAGCAGGAGCAGTATCCCGATTTGGTTGATGCGGCTCATGGGCGGCCGGCGGCCGGCAGCGCGGCGAGCAGCGTTTGCACGAGGTGGCGGCGCTCGTCGCGCGGGTGGCCCTCGAGAAAGCGGCCGAAGCTCTCGCGCGCCAGTTCGGCCCGACCGAGCTCCCGGGCCAGCTCCCCGAGGGCCACCAGCGTGTCGGCCTCGTTGGACGCGAGGGTGAACTCCTCCGCGGCGGCCGCCCGCAGGTGATCGAGGGCGCGTTCCTTCTCGCGATTCAGCAGCAGGTAGCCGCGCGCCATGACCAGGTGGTAATCGCGACGCGAGTGGCCGTCGCCAAATTCGCCCGCCAACGCCTCCGCCCGGTGCAGCTCGGCCTCCGGGTCGTCGCCGAGGACGAACACGCGCAGCATCACCCGCTTCACCCTCGCCATCTGCGCGAGCGGATGCCCGGGCGCGGTCGCGATGAGAGTCTCGTAGCGCGAGGCCGCCAGTTTGTGGTCGGGCTCGAAGAGGTGCGCCTCGGCCACGCGGGCGCGCAGGTAGCGGGCCGTGATCGCGGCCTCGTCGTCGCCGGACTCCAGACGGGCGAGCAACGCATCGGCCTTCTCGACGTTGGCGCGCGTGCGGGGCTGGGCCGTGAGCAAGGCCGAGGCGCGCCCCACCGCGAGCGGGCGGTCGTCGGGCGCGGCCTCCATGGCGCGCGCGAAGGCCGGCCCGGCATCGTTGAACCGGCGTTCGCGCAAGGCCTGCCAGCCCTCGGCGGAGGACGGGGAACCGGCCGCCGGGGCGGTCAACGCGATGTTGAACCACACGACCGCGACGGCGACGGCGCGCAGGCGCGCGGTTTGAACAGAGGTGAAAGGCACAGGAGAATGGACAGGCGGCTGGAGCGACGGTCTCCTCAATGGGCGCGCGAGGGGCCGGTGATGCCGCGCACCCGTTCTTGGTCGGCGCACGCGGCTCCGCTCAGTGCTCGAGGGCGACTCCTTCGACGAGCAGATCCTTCTCCTTGCCCATCTTCATGGCCAGGCGGCCGGCCAGGGCCGGGGGGAGCTTCGCGGCGGGCGCGAGCCGTTTGAGAAGCGTGCGCCGATCGATGAACTCCGGGGAGCTCGCGGCGAGCCGGCCGTCGAGGTAGTGTTGCGACGCGATGATCGCGCCGTCCGGCCGGGAGACGGTCAGCGCCTCGGTGTCGGCGGCGAAGCGCAGGTCGGGCAACTCGCCGAGCGGGTCGCGCCAGTGGAGCTCGTGGCGCGTGGTCTCGGGGTGGTTCGCCAGATGCCAGTCCGTGAATTCGTGGAGCCCGACCGTGCGGCCGAAGCGGCCGGGCTCGGCGATGATCTGGCGAACGCAGGCCTTCTGGTTTTCCCAGATCTCGGAGGAGGGGCACATCTCCTCGTCGTGGAAGATGCCGGACGTGTCGAGGCATTCGCACCCGGTGAAGAACTCCGTGAGGGCGAAGGGGCTGCGCCGGGCCTCGTCGAGCCCTTGGTCGAGAAGCTCGCGGACGTAGTGTTCCGGCCATGACGCGTTCCAGCGGGTGAGCTCGCCCGAGTGGGTGGTGAAGGGCGGATGGTCGTCGTGGAGAAGCGCGTTGCCCAGATCGGCCCGATACCAGGGGAGCACGAGGATGCCGTCCTCGCGCGAGCGGACCGGGGCCTTGAAGTCCTCGGGAGAGGCGTAATAGGGGAACCACGGCGAGCCGCGATGGGTGGCGCCGTCGATGCCCTTCTGGTCCCAGCACAGGCCCCACAGGGCGTCGAGGCCGGCCTCGCGCGCGGCGTGGAGCACGTCGGGGTTCCACCAAAAGCCGGCGCCGATGCGCACGTCCCGGCCCAGCGTCTCCGAGGCGAATTCGCGACACCCGCGAATGATCGTCACCAGTTCCTCCCGGGTGTAGTTTCGCAGACCGAAGGCGCGCTGGCGGACGCCGAGCTCCTCGTAGAGAGGCTGACGGGCGAAGACATCCAGCCACAGCACGACCTCGTCCCCGAAGACGTCGGCGAATTTCCGCAGGCGGCGACCGGCCTGCCGCAGCGCGACGGTGTCCACCATCCAGGTCATGGGCGTGCCGGTGGTGTGGTGCAGCCAGGCGGCCTTTTCAAAGCCCTCCCAAGGGAGGCCGCCGGCGCCTCGCGACTTCCAGGGATAGGCGTCGAAGGACGGCTCTCGCGCGGCGAAACGATAGGCGAAATTGATGAAGTGGGGATTGTCGGCGCTCATGTTGCTCAGGGAAAAATCAGGGGCGGTCGGCGGCGGTGACTGCGGCGGCGTGTCCCGCCCGGCCCGCGGAAGAATTCATCGGCCTCGAGGTTGCGGAACGAGGGTGGTCACGAAGGTCGCCTTCGTGGACGGGCGTTCCTGCTCGACGTAGAAACCGACGCGCCGGGCGGGCGGAGGCGTGTCCGGCGAGGAACCGTGGTAAACCGTGAAGCGGCCGGGCGTGGCGATGCGCACGACAAAGGTCTTTCCGCCGACGACCGTCACGGGGAACTCCGCCTGGTTTTCGAACGTGGCGGAGCGGACATCCTTCCAGTGGCCGAAGGCGGCGGGACGTCCGTTGGTGAACGCCTTGTCGGCGACGGCGGCGAAACCGGGGATCGGTTGCGCGGCGCCCTGCACGTGCAGCGCGAGCCCGAGCCGCGCGGCGCTTTGGGTCGTGACCGTGGCTTCGTCGATCAACGTGTCGCCGTCGATGCGAAGCGTGCGCCGGGCGGCGGCGCCCGGGCGATAATCGGGTTGTTCCGCCGACACGGAGGCGCGGCCCGGCGCGGAATCGAAGGCGAGCAGCGCGCCGGGGCGCGCCCAGCCGGGATGGCGCTCGCCGTCGATGTGCGGCGTCTTCTGGCCTTCGCCATCGATCAGCGGGACGTTATGGCCGAGACCGCGTCCGTAGTATTCGCCGTGCATGCGCGAGCCGTAGCTGGAAGTGCCCGTGTCGTGGGTGATCATGATGCCGTCGAAACTGGCCGACCAGTTCAGCGCCTCGTTTTGCGCATGCCAGTAGCAGAGCTGGCCGTAGTGGAAGAAGACCTGCCAGGGGCCGTCTTTCAGCAGGGCGAAGCGGGTCGTTTCCATCGACCGGGAGACGACGGGCGGAAAGTCGGCGCCGAGGTTGGCCGCGCCGGCGTATTCGGCGGCGACGGCGGCGGGCGGATCGAGGAGCGCGTCCCAGGTGCGCGTCGATGAACGAAGGGCGCGGGCCAGGCCGGGCGCGGTGGGGGCCACGCGATAGAGCTCGGCCAGCCGCGTCTCGATGACCCCGGCGGCACGGCCCGGCGCGCCGGCGTTGGAGGGATTGGGAAAAGCGCCGTCGGGAAAACGCATCAGGAACGGGGCGATGGCCAGGTTCTGGACGATGGCGGCCTCCGTGCGGAGCACGTCTCCGCGGCCGAGCAGTCCGGCGAGTTCGAGCAAGGGGCGCACGGCATGGATGACGTAGCCGTTGTAGCTCAGGGATTGCTCATACCAGAGGTAGTTCGCTCGTGACGCCTTGCCCGAGCTGGGCGCGCAGACCGAATTCACCGTCCAGCGCCCGCCGCAGAAGGGGTTCGTCGCCGAAGAGCAGGCCGACCTGCGCGGCCGAGGCGCGATGCCACACGGAGTGGTTCTGGATCACCAGCCAGGTCCGGTCCAGCCGCTCGACCGTGGGCATGAAGAGGCCGTCCAGCCAGGCTTGGCGGCGGTCGGCCGGCGCGATGTCGAAGATCAGTCGGGCGCTCGCGACGAATTTGGAGAGCAGGACGGCGTCGCCGAGGTTTTCGTAGCAGAGGCGGGGGCCGCCGGGCTGAAGGGTCGCCCAGCGATGCAGGTTGGCCGCGTAGTAGTCCAGCTGGCCGGCCACCCACTCCGCGTAGGGTTCGTGTCCGGTGAGGCGGTAGAACACGGCGGCGTCGTGGAGCTTGTTGACGTGCCGGTCGCGGAAGCCGGCATACCAGGAGGCGGTGTTTTCCGGAGTGAGCGGGACGCGCGGATCGGAGGGGCTGAAGAAGTGGTCGGTCTCCTCTCCGGGAATGGCGTCCGTCCAGGTGAGCGTGGAGCTGTCCTTCGGGCTCACGAATCCGTGCGGCCGCCCTCCCGGCCACTCCGCGCGATCGCTCGGATGACGGACGATCCACGCGTCGAGGGCGGCGCGCCGGGCGTCCGCCCACGCGCGCCACTCGCGATCTTCCGCGACGAGCCGACGCGCGCCCTCCCAATCCTCGCGGGCGGCGCGAAAGACGGAGCCGTCGGCCGCGCGGAGCTTCACCGCCGCCTCCCATTCTTCCGGCGCGGGCTTGGGGAAGGACTGCGGGACGACGGCGGGCGCGACGACCAGTCGCGAGGAAACGACGGGGCCGGCGAGCAGGAGCGCGCACAGGAGGGCGGCGAATCTAGTCATGGAATTATGGATACGCGTTAAGACGAAGACCGTGCGGCGCGCGCTACGGGGTGGCGGGGTTGGGCATCAGGTGTCGCCTGCGGGTTTCCAGATCCTGCAGGTCCGCGCGCGGGATCATGCCGACGTGGCCGTCGGCAAAGCCGGCCATGAAGCGGCCCGGCGTGCCGCGGTCGCTGGGTTCGACGGAGCCCTCCATGTTCGGGAAGTAGGATTCGGACAGATACCAGGACGCCGCGGCGGGATCGCTTTTGTTGGCCACGGGCAGGACGAGGACCAGCTTCGAGGGCATCACGACCTAGTTCACGGAGAGAGCGCCACGGTTCCCCGGGCGAATGGCCCGGCCGTTGTTGCCGTAGTCCGAGATCCGGTTGTGTTTTCCGTCCGCCACGAAGGGATCCAGCAAGGTCCCGCTTTGCTCCACAAAACCGGCGGCGGTGAAGATGGCGCCCACGTGTTTCTTGGGCTCGATATAGGGAAGGATGTGAGCGGGCCAGTAAGGGCCGTCGAATCCGGTGCCCATGCCCATGAGCGGATAGAAGCCGCGGTGGTCCCCGGCGTGGAGATTCATGGCCACGGCGATCTGCCGGAGGTTGGAGAGACTCTGCGTGCGTCGGCCGCTTTCGCGGACTTTTCCGACCACGGGGATGGTGATGGCCGCGAGGACGCCGATGATGGCGATCACGGTGAGGAGTTCGATCAGCGTAAACGCGGACCGCACCAAGGGGCGGGGAACTGTTTTCATGACGGGGTATCGGGGTTGCGCGTGTCGTCCCGCCGGAAGCCTGCGGTCCGGCACGCGCGATGCGAAGGCGGGAACCGCCTAGCGGCGGCGACGCGGACGAAAACCCGCCATCAGCAGCGCGCTGGCGCCGATCCAGGTCGCGACACCGCCCGGTTCGGGGATCACGCTGACCATGTCGAGCGAGACCGAGGTGCCGGTGATCACGGCGCTCTCGTTGATGGCGCCGAGCGCGAGCCAGGAACCGTTGTTGAACGAACTCTCGCCGATCCGGGTGAAGGTGCCGCTCACGCTGGTCAGGTTCGAACCTTGCTGGGCGTGGCTGAGGCTGGCGCCCGTGATGTCGAGCGACCAGAAGGTGCCGGAGATCGACCAGGAGAGCGTGGCGGGGATCTCGCTCAGGGTATAGACTATCTGCGACAGATTGTTTTCGGCGTCGCTGTTGCGGTTCCGCACGATGAGGCGAAACGAGTCGTCGGGATGTTTTTGAATGAGCAACGCCGCGTATCCGTTGCCAGAAACAGGCGCCGCGTTCGGTTGAAGGCTCGCGCCGGTCGGCGCCGAGGTCGTGGTGCCGTTGGTGTTGCCGACCATGACGTAGAAGGTGTTGCGGCTGGTGCCCCCCGCCGTCCCCGAAAGCGTGATGCCGGCCAGGTTGACCGTCAGCGCCTGCTCGAAGGGATTGAAATCGGAGCGGGTGCTGAAAACCGTCGCCCGATGGGAGGCGGCCGAACTGGTCGTCCCGAGGGTGAGGAGGTCGCCACCGACGGAGACGCTGCCGTTGGCGTCAACGGTGTAGGTGCTCCAGTTCGCGCTGTTCAGCGCGCCACCGGGGAAACCATCGACGAACGGGGTGAAGGCGGCGGCCTTGCCGGCGGTGAGGCCGGCGCACGCGACGGCCAACAGCAGGAGGCCGCGCGGGGAATTAATTGGGCAGGGGGTGTTCATAATGCGGAGGGTAAGGGTCGCGGATGAAAGGAACGGTGCGAGGGGGGACACCGCGGGGGACGCGAAACATACTGGCTCCGACGGCGGCAAGCGGGCAACGGCCACGCCGTGCAGCACGTTGCGCAACGATTGCATGGGACTGCGGTTTCCTCCACCCTCACCGCATGGACCGAACCCCGACCATCCGAGACATCGCCGCCGCGGTCGGCCTGCACAACGCGACCGTCTCGCGCGCGCTGCGCAACGATCCCCGCATCCCCGCCGAGACGCGAAATCGCGTCTCCGAAGCCGCGAAGCGCATGGGCTATCGCGTCAATCCCGTCTTCGCCTCCCTCATGTCGAACATCCGCACCGGCAAGGCGGCGTGGCATGCCGAGACCATCGCCTATGTGACGGCCCCCGGCACGCATGTCGCCTGGCGGAAGAACCACGCCTTCCTCGAAACCTACGAAGGAGCGCGCGCCCGGGCGGAGAGTCTCGGCCTGCACCTCGATCTGTTCGAGGACGCCGCTGTCATCGAATCCCGGCTGGACCGCATCCTCCACGCGCGGGCGATCCGCGGCGTCGTGATCGCCATGCTGCATCCGGAGCGGGTGCACGGCCCGCTTCGTCTGCCGTGGTCGAGCCTCGCGGTCGTGCAGATCGATCCGCATCCGCACCTGCCGATGTTTCCCGGCTCGACCAGCGACCGCTCCCAGGTGGTGCGGGAGGCCTTTTCCCGGGCACGAAGCCTCGGCTACCGCCGCGTGGGGCTGGCGCTCCCGTCGTTCTGGGACAGGCTCGGGCACTGGATCTCGGGCTATATGGGAGCGGCCTGGAATCTGCCGGGGAAAGAAACGGTGGCGCCCTTTTATCCCGACAAGAACTGGAACCGGGAGAGTTTCGCGCGGTGGCTGAAAAAGGAGCGCCCCGACGTTGTCATGACCTCGGATCGGGCCTTCGTGTGGCGATGGCTTGATGAGCTGAATCTGCGGGTGCCCGACGACATCGCCTATGTGGAACTGGATTTGCCGCCCGACGACGCGGGCATCGCGGGCATCCGCCAATCGAACCGGCAGGTAGGCAGCGAAGCCGTGAGCCTGCTCGCCGGCCGGCTCTATCACAACGACACGGGGCCGGTGGATCGCCGGATGATGCTCCAGATCGCCGGCGAATGGCGCGACGGCAAGACCGCGCCCGGGCGACGGGCGCGGCGGTAGGCCACTGGCTACGGCGCGCGACGTCCGAGTGTCCGCGGGAACCCCTGAAAGATGCGGGCTCGCCGCGCAGCGGGCGGAAGAGCGCGCGGATGTCGCTCAACGAGGCGCAGGTGGTCTGCGCGCCCGGCGCCGGCTTCGGCAAGTGCGGCGAGGGCCGTATGCGCATCAGCGCCTTCAACTCGTGCGAGAACGTCGATAAGGCCCTGGCCCGCATCGCCGCCGCGCTGAAGTGATCCGCCGAGAACGGCACGGGCATCCCGCCCGCGGGCGTTAACCGCGCACCTTATCGGGGCCAAGGCGCTTCCCTTGCCAAGACCCGGCGGAGAAGCGCCGCCAGCACCGGGACGGGCTCCCGCGTGGCGAGGTCGGCGGAATCCCAGAATCCGTGCTGATCGCCGGGGCCGTCGAACCAATCGACGCTCGCCGCCACACCGACCGCGCGCCAGGCGGCGAGCGCCTCTTCGGAATGCACCGGCAGGACAAGGCGGTCGTTTTTGCTGTGCAATACGTGCAGCGGCGGCGCCTCCCCGGTGACAAGCGCCGCCGGACTGGCGCTTCCCGTCTCCGCCGCGGTGGGCGGCTCGGCCTTGCCGAAGAAGCGCCGATGGAAGCCAGGCTCGCAAATGACCGACGCGGAGACGTCGCCGCGCGGGTCCACGCGCGATGGGCCGGCGAGGGATACGACGCCCGCGCAGGCGCGCGCGCCGAGCGCGAGGCCGGCCATCATGGCCAGATGCCCGCCGGCCGACGCGCCGACGACGAGCAGCTTCTCTCCGACCGGCGCCGGCAGCCCGTGCGCGCGCAATCCGCCGGCGAGCACGAAGCGCGCGGCGGAGACGCAATCGTCGCGGCAAGCGGGCCACGGCGCGTGCGTCAGCAGCCTGTAGTTGATGTTGAATACATAGCGCCCTTCGGCGGCCGCGAGACGAGCCAACGGCGCCAGCGACTCCTTTGACATCGAGTTCCAGCCGCCGCCGTGGACAAGCAGCACGGGCGGCGCACCCCGCAGCGGGCGCGCCGGGACGCACAGATCGCCGATCTGACGCCCATGCGCGTCGGCGTAGGCGATGTCCGGGAACCGGGTCATGGTAAACGCCCGCCCACAACGGGGCGCGCAGGGGGACTCCGCAAGCCCCCGCCCGTTTCCCGCGGCCTTGGCGATCACGTCGGCGACGGTGGCCTCGCCGCCAGGATCGGAACGATCAGGGATCATCAAGGGGAGGCGGTTTCGGGGCCGAACCCGGCACCTGGCCCGACCCGCAGGCGCAGGAAACGAGCGGAGCCGGCGGGAGCGCCGGCGGAGACGGTGAGTTCCTGGCCAACGGCGCCGGGATTCACCGCCAAGATCCGCCACGAAACCAGATCCGCGCTGGCAAGCACCGCGTATTCCAGATCGTCGCGGTGGCGGCGAAAGGTGAGGGCGAGCGCCCCGTCGGAATCGAGGACGACCGCCGGGAGGGCGGCGAGGCCGGAGCCCGGCGAGAGCGGATCGGTGTCCAGCGCGTATTCGAGCAGATTGGGCAGCCCGTCGCCGTCCGGATCGGCCAGGGGCATGGCGTCGGCGATATGCTCGTTGGTCCCGAAGCGCAGGTAGCGCCAGCCGGCGTAGGTGGCGGGGAGGTGGGGCGTGGCCGCGGCGGCGGAGGTGGTTTCGGAGTGGAGGTCGCCGTTGGCGGCGCGCACGCGGTAGTGGTAGGTTTGCGCGGGGTCGAGGCCAGTGTCCGTGTAGGTGGCGGAGGCGACTTGGCCCACGACCGTGAACCCGGTGACGGGCGAGGTGCTGCGCTCGATCACGTAGGTGGCGGCAAAGGCGGCGGGGACCCAGGTCAACAGAGTCTCGCCGGGCTGCGGGCCGGGAGCGACGGTCAGGGCGGAAGGCGTGGCGGGCACGGCCTGCGAGATGAGAAGTTCGCCAACGGTGAGCTGGCGTTTGGTGAGGCGCATTTCGTCGAGCAGGCCGTCCCAGCCGAAGCCAATGTGAAGCGTCAGCGGGCTGTCATACACCGTGGTCGGACCGTGGCTGTGGCTGGAGGTTTGCAGCGGGCCGTTGGCTGTGAGGTTTTTCAGGTGGATGCGCAGTCCGGAGGCGGAGGTGTCGGCGGGGTTGAAGGCGACGGCGAGGTAGTAGTCGGTGCCAGCAAGGAGTTCGAAGCCGGAGTCGATGGTGACGAGGGTGCCGCCGGGCTGGCCGCCGCTGTCGTCGGCGCGGAACCGGAACAGGAGGCGGCGGGACTGCGAGCCGGATCCCTCGCCGGCGACGAAGAGCCGCCAGCCGAGGTCGGCGCCTTCGCCATGAGTGGCGATGGTGCGGAAACCTCCGCCGGTGGCGTGGGAACCCAGATGAAGGAAGGTTTCAATGGTGAAGGGTTGCGAACCGGAGGGGAGCGCGGCGTTGTCGGCGAGGCTCAAGCGGTCCTGGCCGGCGACGGCGAAACTGGCGGCGTGGTGATTGCCGAAGGGTTCGTTTGCGAGCGCGCGGGGAAAAGCGGAGCCGGGGCCGGTGGCGCCGAGGGCGACCTGCGCGGGGAGCGAGCCGGACGAACCACCAAGGGAGAGACGGAGCTTGCCGTAGTGGTCCACGCCGAAGCCGGGACTGCGTTCGAAGCGGTAGTGCGTCGTGTCCGCGGGGACGGGCCGCGACACGATCACGGTGCGGAAGGCGGAGGAGCGATTGCCCGCCCAGTCTTCGGCGACAACGGTGACGCTGCGAATGCCGGGGGTGTTGAGCGTGTGGGGCAGGCTCCAGCCTCCTGATCCGGGCACGGTTTGCACGCCAAGGAGCCGGTCCTCTTCATAATACGACATCGACTTGATCGGATCGAGTGAGGCGTCGGGAACCGTGTCCGCTCCGAAACCGCGCGGGTTGACGCCGATATTGATCACCGTGCCGAGTTGGAGAACGGCCATCTGCGGCGCGATGCCCTGATCGGAAACCACCACGGTTGAGGGAGCGGCGGCGCCGGTGATGACCAACGGTCCCTGACGGGGAACGGTGCGCCCGGTGACGCCATCATAGGCACTGAATGCGCGGTAGACGCGGGCGACCGCTTCGTTCGGCAGCCAGGAAGCGGATGCGGCGGGCGTGGCGTTGTAGGTGGTCGCGGGCGCGATGGCCGGGAAGGGGCTGCGGTCGCTGCCGTCGCTGGACTGCGCGTAAACCCTCTGTCCCAGCCAGCCGGAGGAGATCGGCACGTCCACCAAGGCGAGCGGATTGCCCGGTTCGAGCGAGGGGTAAACCCCGGCAGGCAGGCGGGTCGCCGCGGCCCCGGCGATCCATGTCCATGCCATCGACCACTCTTGACCCACAAAGGTGGTGTGTCCGACGCCCCAATTGACGCCGAAGGCGGCATTGCCGGAGACGGAGGCGGAGCGATAGGTGGGGAATCCATAGCTTCCCTGTCCCGCCGCCTCGTTGAGACTGGGGATGAGAAGCGTGTGAACCTTGCGCGCGGCAACCGGTGCCCCGGGTTCGTGATTGTCGCCCCCGCAATGGGCAACAACAGCCAGCACTCGCTCCGGCACCGCCGGACTGAACCCCGTGGCCTCGTAGGCCCCCAGCGAAAAACCAGTCCCGATGATCGGAACATTCACCAACTCGGCACGTCCGGTGGCGGCTGCAGCCGCGGCCAAGATGGACTCAAGCGAGTCGCGCGAGTCCAGTCCGACACTCATATTCACAGAGACGAAGGCGAAACCGAGGGCGCGTGACGCCTCCTGCCAGACCGGGTCTCTCACGCGATAGCGCCAGTCCTGGCCGGAACCGCCCATCATGAACACCACACCCCGAAGCCGGGGCACATCTGCGGCCGGAGGAGTGTAGATGCGGAAATGCCGGGTGGCGCTGGTTAACGAACCGAAGTTCATGAAGTAAACATTCGCGGAAAAATCCCGCACGGAGCCGGATGCGCCGAGCGGCATGAACAAGGAAACCGCGAGCAACAACCCGACGCGCATCGCGGGGACGGGTTGCCGGTGGCGTGGTGATGATGGTTTCATGCGTGTGGGCGCCGGGCGGCGTTCATTGCAGTGCGCCGGAGACCCAGGCGATGTCGGCCACGTCGATTTTCACGGTCGCTTCGCCCGCGCCTATCACCTCGATTTCCAGCCGGCCGATGCCGTCGGCCGGCGGGGGGGTCGGCAGTTCCCAACGAGGAGCGGTGCGCGATGCGCGCAAACCAGTTCAGCGGCAACAACAGTCGGGTGCCGGCGCCAAATGCGGCCGCCACCATGTCATAGGGCAGCGGACAATTCCAAGCGCCGGTGCTCGCAACCAGGTTGAGCGCGATGGTCTCGTTCGACACCGGCGCCGTGCAGGGCGGTGCCGGCGGCGTTGCAGAACGAATCGGAAACGACGGCGGCGTTGGCGTCGGCGACGCAGACGAATCCGGCCAGAACGGCTGCGAACAATCGGTATGCACGGGACGAGATTGGTCGGCTGACGGGCTGGGTGGTGGCGCAGGAACGGATTGTTTTGGGGGATTCACCGCTTGGCCCTCAAAGCTGAGATGTCAGGTTGACGTAGCGGTATTCGAGGCCGCCTTCTCCGGATCGGGCCTTTTCCTCCGCGGTGGCGATGATCTCCGGATGGTCGCCGGCCCGCCCGCGGAAACTCGCCCGCACCGGACCGGGCGAGGCGACGCCGAGTTCGCCATACCACAGGCCCGCCCGCGGAAAACTCACCTCGCCCACGCCGGCCACGGAGAGACTCCCCGGCTCCCGAACCCAAGCCCAATAAAAAACCTTGGGCAGGTAGGCCGGCGACGGCCATGCACCCGCGACCAAGCCGAGGTCGTTGCCAAGCCGACCGTATCGGGGCGACGGCGTCACCGTCGCCGCCGGGATGCGCCGGGGATAGGCCAAGACCACCCGGTCCTGGTCGAGCACGGGCAGCGTGCCGGTTTTGAACCACTGGTTGTAGTAGGCGAACACGTCCAGCAACGCGTGGCCCTTGTTGTCGGAGGGCACGATGTCGGTGTCCTCTTCGAAATCGTTCCAGGTAAGCACGCAGATGCGGCGCGCGCCCGCCCGCATGGCGGCGAGGTAGGTGTGATGGATGCGGGCGAAGTCGGGCTGGGTGTAGGCGACGCCGCCGCGGTAGTAGCCGGGGCTAACCGTCCACATGAGGGGGATGGAGAGGTTGGCCGCGATGACACGCTGCATGTCGGGCAGCGCGCCCGCCGGGGCGGCGGGGGTGAACACCCAGGCGGAGTCGGCGATGTCGTTCCACACGCCGATCTGCGCGTGGGGGCGGATGTCGGCGATGAAGTGGAAGCTCTTCCCGGCATCGCGCAGGTTGGCGAGGATCTGTCGCCAGCCGCCCTCGGGCTTGGGCGCGGAG
>JAUWBD010000127.1 GCA_030605125.1 Verrucomicrobiota bacterium
GGCCGTGCCGATCGAGCTGCACCCCGTGCCGGACGGCGAGGTGGCGCTGGCCTACCTGCGCGGTGAGGGCGACTACGCAGATCGAGCGCGCTTTCCCCTGCCCTCCGTGCTCTTGCTCGACCTCAACATGCCGCGCCTGAACGGCTTCGAGGTGCTGGAGGCGCTGCGCGGCGAGCCGGCATGGAACTGGCTCCCGATCATCGTGCTCTCCGCCTCCAACCTGCCCGCCGATCGCCGCCGCGTCCAACGCCTCCACGCCAACGCCTACGTGATGAAGCCGGTGCGGGTGGACGAGCTGACGACGTTTCTGGGCGCCTTCCACGCGTGGCTGCGGTTTACCGCCGAGCCGCTCGCCGCCCCGCGCGCCGGACGCTGATCCACCGGGTGACCCCGCCTCGCGATGACGGCACCGCTTTTCCACCAGACGCCCGGGGAGGATGCGCACCCCGCCGGATCCTGGCGGGAGGCGCCGGCCGAGTGGCTCGCGTTTCTCGCGGAGCGCGCGGGCGCCGGTTTGTTTGAGTGGCCGGCCGGCGAGCGGGCCGCGCCGTGTTGCGATGCCGCCGCGCGCCGCCTGTTCGGTTTGACCGGCCCTTCCGATGGCCGGGCTTTCCTCGACTGGTTGCACCCGGAGGACCGGCCGCGGGTGGGCGACTTGCTCGCGCGTCTGCGGGTTGGCGAGACCGCGGCGGAGGGCGAGGTGGAGACGCGGCTGGCGCGGAGCGGCGAGCGGGGCGAGCGCTGGGTGCGCCTGGCGATCCGTGCGAGCGGGGCCGGCGAGGATCGGCGGTTGGCGGGCGTGGTGCTCGACATCAGCGGTCGCGAACGCAGCGAGGCGGCGCTGCGCGAGGCGCAGGCGCGCGAGCGGGCCTATCTCGAACATCTGCCGGTGGGCGTGTGGTTTCTCGCCGCCGACGGGCGCATCACCTACGGCAATCAAGCCGGGCGCGACATCTGGGGCGGCGCGCGCTACGTGGGGCCGGAGCGCTTTGGCGAATACAAGGGCTGGTGGCACGGCACCGATCGGCGCATCGAGGCCGAGGAGTGGGGCGCGGCGCGCGCGATCCGCCGCGGCGAGACCTCGCTCGAGGAGGTGATCGACATCGAGTGCTTCGACGGCACGCGCAAGACGATCCTCAACTCCGCGGTGCCGGTGCGCGGCGCGGACGGCGAGGTGGCGGGCGCGGTTTTGTTCAACCAGGACATCACGGCGCTGAAGGAGGCGGAGCGGAAGTTGAAGGACAACGAGTCCACGCTCCGCAGCTTCTACGAAAGCTCGCCGCTCTTGATGGGCGTGGTGGACATCCCCGCCGACGATTCGGACATCCGCCACCGCTACGCCAACTCCGCCTCGGAGCGTTTCCACGGGGTGCGTCCGGGCGGGATGGAGGGCGTCGGCGCGCGCGAGCTCGGCCTGCCGCCCGAGGTGGTCTCGCGCTGGGTGCGCCACTACCGTCTCAGCGAGGCCGAGGGGCGCCCGGTGCAGTTTGAATACGCGCACAACAAGCTCACGGGCGCGCTCTGGCTGGCCTGCGTGGTGGCCTGCATCGGCCCGGCCGAGGGCGGGCGCGTGCGCTTTTCCTACGTCGCGCAGGACATCACCGTGCGGAAGCAGATGGAGCTCGAGCTGGTGGAGGCGCAGGCCGCGCTGCGCCGGCATGCGGCGCGGCTGGAGCAGGTGGTCTCGGATCGCACGGCCGAGCTGCGCGAGGCCAACGAGCAGCTCGAGACCTTCGTGTATTCGGTGGCGCATGATCTGCGCGGGCCGCTGCGCGCGGTGACGGGCTTCGCGGAGCTGCTCGTCGAGGATTACCGCGAGCGGCTCGACGAGACGGGCCGGCACATGTTGGAGCGCATCCAAGGCGCCTCGGTTTTCATGGACCGGCTGGTGCTCGATCTGCTGGCCTTTGGCCGGGCGGCGCGGGCGGAGATCGAGCTCGCTCCGGTGTCGGTGGCCAGGGCCTGGGAGTCGGCGTGGTTTCAGTGCGCGGTGGATGCGGAGCGAAGCGGCGCGCGGGTGGAGGTGGCGGAGTCGTTGCCGATGGTGCGGGGGCACGAGGGCACGCTGGGCCAGATGTTGGCGAACCTCCTGGCCAACGCGCTCAAGTTCGCGAAGCCGGGCGAGCCGGCGGTGGTGCGGTTTTGGGCGGAGGAGCGCGGCGAGCGCGTGCGTCTGTGGGTCGAGGACCAGGGCATCGGCATCGAGCCGGAGCAGCACGAGCGGGTGTTTCGGGTCTTCGAGCGCCTGCACGGCGGGCGCTACTCGGGCACGGGCGTGGGGCTGGCGATCGTGCGCAAGGGCGCGGAGCGGATGGGCGGCCGGGCGGGCGTGGAATCGGCGCCGGGCGCGGGCAGCCGTTTCTGGATCGAGCTGCCCCGGGCCTAGCGCGACTCGCGCCGCCAGTCGCGTGTGCGTGCGGCTGGCGCGTGGCTTGCCTTTCGCGGGGCGGGGCGCTTTGCACGAGGGTCGCTCATGCCCGCTTCCACCGCTCCCGCCACGCTTGTCGCCTTGCTCCATGGTCCCGATCAGCCGGGCCTAGTCGCGCGCGTGTCGGGTTGGATTTTTGAGCGCGGGGGCAACATCCTGCACGCCGACCAACACCGCGACATGGAGGCGGGCGTGTTTTTCCAACGCGTCGAGTGGGTGCCGCCGGCGGGTGCGGACGCGGCGGCGGTGGCGGCGGAGTTTGAGGGCTTCGCGCGCGGGCTCGGCATGAACGCGCAGGTGGCGCGCAGTGATCGGCGCCCGCGCGTGGTGCTCTTTGTCTCGAAATTCGACCACTGTTTTCACGATCTCATCCTGCGTTGGAAAAGCGGTGACTACGCGGCCGACTTCGTCGCGGTGGTCTCGAACCATCCCGACCTCGCTGAGGCGAGCCGCGGCTACGGGCTCCCCTACCACCACATCCCGGTGACGGCCGCGACCAAGGCCGAGGCGGAGGCGCGTCAACTCGCGCTGCTCGCCGAGCTGCGCGCCGACCTCGTGGTGATGGCCCGCTACATGCAGGTGCTCAGCGCCGACTTCCTCGAGAAGGGCCCGCCCGTCATCAACATACATCACTCGTTCCTGCCGGCCTTCGCGGGCGGGCGGCCCTACCACCAAGCCTACGAACGCGGCGTTAAACTGATCGGCGCCACGGCGCACTACGCCACGGCGGTGCTCGACGACGGTCCGATCATCCAGCAGGACGTGGCGCGGGTGACGCATCGTCAAGATGTGGCGGATCTTATACGTCTCGGCCGCGATCTGGAGCGGCTCGTGCTCGCCCAGGCGGTGCGCGTGCATCTCGAACACCGGGTGCTGGTTTACGGGAAAAGGACAGTGGTTTTCGACTAGGCCCGGGTGGGGTCGGAGTCGGGCCTGTAAAAGGCCTTTGCGGTTCATCTCCTTTATAGATAGCGAGTTAATTTAAGGGAAATCGCGGCTTTACGGCGGGCGGAGCGGGTGTTTTGTTGCTCGCCCTTCTTCTGAAACCGCATGGCCGCCTCCGCTGACCAGAACTCCTCCCGCACCGCCGGCGACGATCGCAACCTTGTGACGATCGACGAGAACTACCTCGCGCCGACCTTCGAGGATCGCGTGGTGATGTTTTGGGAAAAGCACGGCAAGACGGTCATCACGCTGATCGTTTGCGTGGTGCTGGGTCTTTTCGGTCGCTGGGGTTTCCAGCAATTTGCCGAAGCGCGCGAGCGTGCGGTCTCCGCCGAATACGCCGCCGCCAACGATGCCGCTTCTCTGCGCGCTTTCGCCGACGCGCGGCCCACCGCCCCGCTGGCGGGCGCGGCGCTGCTCCGCCTGGCCGACGAGGCTTACCTTGCGGGTAATTTCACCGCCGCCCAGGCCGACTACGAGGCCGCGGCCAAGGTGCTCGTCGGCTCGCCTCTCGGCGACCGGGCCCGTCTCGGGCAGGCGATTTCCAAGCTGCAAGCCGGCGACGCCGCCGGCGCCCGCACCGGGCTCGAAGGATTGGCCAACGATGTCGCGGCTTCTCGCACCCTTCGCGGCGAATCCGCCTACCATCTCGCGGTTCTGGATCGCGATGCGGGCAAGCCCGCCGAGGCCTCGAAGTGGACCGAGCTCGTGCTTGCTTCCGATCCCTCCGGCCTCTGGGCCCAGCGCGCGCTGCAACTGCGCATGAGCCTGCCCGAGCCCGAGGCCGTGGCGCCCGCCGCCGCGCCGGCCGCGACCGAGGCGGCCGCCGAGTCCGCCTCCGAGGTTTCTTTTCCCGGCTCCAACCCCGAACGCTGATTGAAACCACATCCCTTCCCTTTCTCCCATTGGTTCTGGGAGACACCCGACGAGCCCGCCGCACCCCAACGGCGGGTTTCGTTTTTGGTGCGGGTCTGAGTTGGCCTGATTTTTTTAACGCCAAGAACGCCAAGGTCCGCGAAGAGCAAACCAAGTTCAGAATCAGGACATCGCGATTTTCGGTCTGATCTTCGCGCCTTCTGCGCCTCTTGTGGCCGGCGCGTGATTCTCAGCCACGCAGGAGGTGGCGCAGCGTGCGTTGGTGGGCGCTGAGGCCCACGTCCTCCGAGAGGTCGAGCAGGGTGTCGAGCAGCAGGGCGCAGGCTTCGTCGGCGCGGCCGGCGCGTTTGAGCGCGACGGCGAGGTAGGCCGCGAACTCGGCGTTTTCGGGGAACTGGGCGCGGGCGCGCTCCAAGCCCGCGGCGGCGTCCTCGGCGCGGCCGAGCCGGAGCAGGCAGGCGGCGCGGCCGGCGAGCGCGTTGGCCTGCTCGGCGGGAGAGGGCAGGCCGAGCGCGAGCGCCCGATCATAGGCCACGACCGCCGCCTCGTCCTCGCCGCGCGACACGTGGGTGAAGGCGATCTCCGCCGCGATCTCGGGCGTGTGCGGGTGGCGGGCGTCGAGCGCCCGGAGCGCGGGCAACACGTGGTCGGTCTTGCCGCCGTGGCGGGCGCCGACGATGGCGTCGAGTTCGGTCTTCCAAGCTTCCATGCGCGCCCATCGCGCCGCGCCGCGCGCGAAGGCGCAACCCCGAAGGCGGCGCGGATCTTGCCCGGAGCGCGCGCCGCGGCTTCGCTCTGGCCATGGTCAAGATCACCGGCACCTACGAGGGCGAGCTGCACTGCACCGCCCGTCACGAACCTTCGGGCAACACGCTCGTCACCGACGCCCCGCGCGACAACCAAGGCCGTGGCGCGGCCTTTTCGCCGACCGATCTGGTGGCGACGGCCTTCGCGACCTGCGCGGCCACGACGATGGCGCTCATGGCGCGCAAACACGGGCACGAACTCGGCCCGCTGCGCTACGAGGTGACGAAGGAGATGAGCGCCACGCCGCCGCGCACGATCGCGCGCCTGGCGCTCACGATTTGGTTGCCCGCTTCGGCGCGGGCGGTGCCGGAAGGAGAGCTGGAGCGCGCCGCCCGCGGCTGCCCCGTGCACCGCAGCCTCGCGCCCGAGGTGGTGAAGGACATCACGCTGGTCTGGGAGGGCTGAGCGACCCCGGCGCAACCCGCGGCGGGCGAAAGGGTCACGCACGCGGCAATTTCTCGAAACCAATTCGCTCCGCCGGCGTCTTTGACTGTTTATGGATTCACGCCCGCGTCTTGGCTGCCGTGTTGGATCGTTGCGATTGTTGTGCCGTTGGCCGTCGGCGCTGCTCCTGGCACTGGCGCTCGGCGTGGGTCCCGTGGCCCGGGCGGCGGGGCAAGCGGCACCGAGCCGGGACGAGGCGCTGGCCGCGGAATCCTCGGCGAAGCAACTCAAGGTTTTGGCCACCGCGCACGAGGCCGAGCACTGGCTGGGGCAGGCTATCCCGGTGGGGCTGACCTTGCGCGAGGCGCCGGATTTTTTCGCGGCCGCGGACGAAATGTTTTTCGAGCCGGAGCAGGCCTTGCTGATCTTCGCCTATCGGTCGGCGACCGCGGGCGCCTGGATCGCCTGGGTCGCGTTTGACGAAGACTGCGCCGGGGTGCTCCACACCGCCGCGATCGATCTGGAGCGCTGAAATCTGAGTCCGGCGGCTGTGAGCAACTAGACTTTGGGAGCCTGAAATTTGACCACAGATCGCACAGATATCACGGATAAGAAGCAGGATGTTCCCCAGTCATCATCCGCGCCCATCCGCGTGATCCGTGGTTAAAGTCCTGCCTTTGCCCCATCTGTGTCCATCCGTGTAATCTGTGGTTAAGTCTGAATCTTTTTAGCTGCTGATATGAGTCCGGCGGTCGGCGGATAAGAAAAGCAGAAGGGCCGATCCACTCCTCCAGGGGAGCCTACTCCTGGGCCGAGAGCTCGGCGGAGCGGGCTTTGCTGGCGAGGGCAGTGTCGCGCAGCAGACCGCGGAAATCGCGCGCGGCCAGCACTTGCAGGCCGGCGTAGGTGGTGCCCTTGGGCGAGGTGACCTGGTTGCGCAGCTCCTCGGGCTCGGTGCCGGTGGCGGCCATGAGCTTGGCCGCGCCGACCACCGTCTCGCGCGCGAGCAAATCGGCGGTCTCGCGCGCCAGCCCGCAGGCCACGCCGGCCTCTCGAAGGGCGGCGGTAAACTCGAAGACAAACGCCGGGCCGCAGCCGCTCACGGCCATGAGCGCGTCGATCTGCTCCTCGGGCAGCTCGATCTCGCGGCCCATCGCGCGGAGGAGGCCGACGACGGCCTCGCGATCGGCGGGCGAGAGCTCGCGCAGCGTGGCCCAGCCGGTGACGCCCGCGCCGATGGCGGCGGGGGTGTTGGGCATGGTGCGCACGAGGTTGCGGGCGTGGGGGAAGGTCTGGCCGAGGCGCGCGAGGGTCTTGGCCGCTAGGACCGAGAGCACGAGTTTGCCGCGGGTGAGTTCGGCGAGGCGCGGGTCGGCGCCGGCGAGGTGCTGGGGCTTGAAGGCGACGACGACGAGATCGGCGTCGCGCAGCAGGTCGGGCAGATCGGCGGCGAGGCGGGCGCCGGTGCGGGCGGCGAGGGTGGCGGCGGAGGCGCCGGAGCCGCCGAGGAGGGCGATGTCGGCGGGCGAGGCGGCGCGGGTGGCGAGCAGGCCGTCGAGGATGGCGGAGGCCATGCGGCCGGTGCCGAGAAAGGCGATTTTAGAGGGCATGGGATGGCGTGCGAAGACGCGCAGCGAAAGTGCCGCGCGCGGCGAAGTCACTCGCTTTTGCCGGGCGCCCTCCGCCGCGCACGGGCGGTGGTGGCGGGCCGCCGAGGCGACCCGTCGAGTGCGGCGTCGAGGCGCTGCACTCCAAGGCGGATCAGCGGGTGCGGAAGCGGATCAGGGCGCTCCGGCGGCCGCGGAGGCGAGGGCGCGCAGGCGTGCGAGCAGGAGCGTCTCTAGCGCGGGCGGAGCGCCGGCGGCGAGGGCTTGGCGGTAGGCCGCGGCGGCGGCTTCGGTTTGCCGGGCCTGCTCGAGTTTCTCGGCGAGGAGAAAGGCCCCAAGCGCGGCCGCGGCGTCGGCGCCGGTGACCTTCTCGCGATCACCGCAGGGCTGAACGGTCGGCGGGAGAAGATCGCGTTGCAGCAGCGCGAAGCGGTGCGCGCGGGCCCAGTCCCCGGCGGCGAGCGCGGCGTCGAGCTGGCGGGCGGCGTAGGCGGCCGCGGTCTCGTCTCCCTTGCGCGCGGGCAAGTCGGCGAGACCGGTGAGCGCCGGCATGGCGTCGAACCACCAAGCCTCGCGAAGCTTGGCGAGCGGCGGGGCGAGCGGCGCGCCGATCGCCGAGGTGCTGCAACCGCCGGCGCTCGGGGCGACGCCGAGCGCGGCGCGGCCCAGACCGGCGCGGCCGGAATCGAGCGCGGTGCGCGCGGCGTGGAGGCGGTCGAGCTCGGTCACCACGCGGGAAAGTTCGGTGGACTGGCGGCCGTAGGCGTTCTCCTGCAGGAGCGAGACGCGCGCGCGGATCTCGGTGAGGTTTTTCCAGTCGAGGCCGGCAAGAATGTCGTCGATCTCGGCGCCGAGCTCTCCCTCCAGCGCGACGGAGCGCGCGAGGATGCGGGTGCGGGAGATGGGGCGGTAGCGGTAGGAATTGCTGGCGAGGTTTCGGAGTTGCTGGCGCGCGTCGCGGAGGTCGCCACCCTCGTAGGCGGCGAGGAAGCCCTGCCACTGGTTGAAGAAGTTGATCGCCTCGTTCACCCGCTCGGTGGCGCGGCGGAGCTGGGAGTCGTATTGGTTGCCGAACGAATCCTTGAGTTCCTGGAGTTCGAGGAGCGTGGCGTCGAGCGCCTCGGCGTTGCGGGCGGCGAGGGCGGTTTCCGCGGCGCGGGCGACCACGGGATCGATGCGCGCCATGGCCTCGGTGATCGACGCCTCCTCGAGCCCGAGGCGCGAGATGAGGCCGAGCAACTGAGAGCGGGTGACGAGGCGGTGCGAGGAGAGGTTGCCGACGAGGTTGCGCAGTTGCTGGCGTGCGGTCTCGGGATCGCCGGCGGCTTGGGCGAGGAGGATCTCCTGCCAGGTCGTGAGAAAGCTCAGGGAGGAAGAGACACGGCTGAAGGCGCGCTGCGACCGGGGCGCGGAGCGGTGACGGTTGGTTTCCTGCAACGCGTGCAGCTCGTCGATGAGCGGATCGATGGCCGCGGGGCCGCTGGATTCGAGGAAGGCGGCGCCGACGCGACGGAGCGTTTGATCGATACGGGCGAGCTGCGCTTCCTCGACGCGTTGCTGCTCGGCGGAGATCGCCACGACGAGTTCGTGCCACCGTTCGCGAAGTTCGGGAGTCGGGGCGTTGCGGGCGTAGTTGCGGGCTTCGGTAAGGGCGTTGCCGTAGTCGTTGTTGTCGAAGTGGCGTTGCAGGCTGCCCAATTGCGATTGAACGGTCTGCCATTCGCGCATCGCCGCGCCGAGCCCGGCGGCCGAGCGGGGGCGAAGCGCGGCGGGGGCGGCTTCCTCGCGGTCCTCCGCACCGGCCGCGCTGGGCACGGTGGCGACGGCGAATTTCTTCAACGCGTCCTCAAGCGAAGGCGCGGACTCGGTGGCGGGCGCGGTCGCGCCGGTCGTGGCGGGGGCCGCGGCGTGAAGGGGCAGGGCGGCGACGAGCGCCACGAGGGAGCAGGCGATGAAGCGGCGGGGCGTGGGCGTGGTTTTCATGGAAGCATGCGAATCGGCGTGGATCAGACTGGGCGAGTGCCGGTAGGCGACAAGAGGGCAGGTGTCATGTATTTGTCATGCGAATACAAGGGGGCGCGCGTGGCGGGCGCGGCGTCAGGGCGACTCGAAACCAGGCGCGAGCAGTCTGATCTGCCCTGTGGCTGGCGCGCCGGGATCGGGCGACACCGAGATCGATGAAAGATCCAGGAAGCCGCCGCCGACGACACCGTCGTCATGGGGGCCGCGTCGCAGGACACCGGAGAATTTCACCGTCTTGGCCCCGCCCGTGGAGGAACCGGGGTCCGCGAGTTCGAAGCTTCCTGTGAACGAACCCGTGGTCGCGTTGACCGCGAACCGCCACTTGGAGGAGTTCGTTGCTTCGCTTTGAACACGGCCGGAGGGGAGAAGCAGCGCGGCTTCGGGCAGTGACGAGAGGTCAACGGATTCGCTTTCGTGCCGAAGTGTCACGATGGCGCCGCTTGCGGGTGTATCCACAAGCCCGAGACGTTGCGGCAGGGACACGGCCGGGCGGCCCGAGCGAGCCGCCGAGGGCGGCACCCACGCGTCGAGCGCGAGATGGGTTTGGAGGTGGCCGAAGCCCGCTGGGGCCGCGGGATCGCCGACGAGCGGGGCCTGTTTCCAGACTAGCACGTTAGCCTCGGGCGAGTGCGAGGGCGTGACCGCTCCGGCGAGGAAGCTGCCGGGACGCTTCGGGTAAATCGTCCGCCAGAACAGGTAGCGGTGGTCGCGGGTGACGTGGACGTTTGCCGTGATGGGCAATCCATCGGCGAGCTTGCCCCGGAACGAGAGCCCGCCCTTGGCCGAGATGGAGCCGGTGGCGTGGCCAAAGCCTTCGGGCGCGGGCCCGGAAAACTCAAACATCCCGGTCGCGGGGTAAAACAGGAGCGTGTGGCGGCCCGCGGGAGGAAGCTCCTCGGGGTCGCCGCGTTGTTGGAGTCGCCGCCCATGCTCCAGCACACCGATGTAGGCGCCGTTTCGGCGCAGCGTTCCGGTGAGCACGCCCTCGTCGTCGATCATCAGCTTGAGTTGGTAGGAGTGAGCCGTATCGCCCGTGAACCAGGTGGCCGCCACGGAGGCGCCATCGCCGAAGTCACCGAAGGGTCCCGTGATGCCGTTTGCGGAGAGGCTGGTGACGACCATCGGCTTTGCCTCCCCCGCGAGCGTGAGCCGGCCGGTATAGGAGAGCGTGTTGGAAGACAGGGTGAGCGTGAGCTTACCGAGCGGGATCGATCCCGGGCCGGGGCCATTGGTGATCAGCGCTTCGTAGGTGCCGCCAAACCCTTTCACGAGAAGGGTGCCGGCCGGCTTCTCCGCGACGAACGTATAGCGGTCGTCCACACCACCGGAGATCGAGATCGGGTAGCTGCCGGCGGGGCTTCGCGGGGTCGCCTTCACCACGGGTCGCGGCGGGTGATCGAGGCCGGCGATCGCGAGATCAGGATCCAACGCGTCCTCGCCGACGAAGCCGGAATAGACCAACTCGAACGACGGGTTGGCGTCGCCGACCAATCGCTCCGCGCTCAGCGCGCGCACCAGAAGAGGCGCCTTGTGAACCACCAGCACCCGACGAATCGGGGGCGCTATGCTGAAGCCGTTTCCGCCGGATTGGTCGGCTTGGAGGATCACGCGGCCGACGCCTGTCACCTGAAGTCCGGTCTCCCCGAGGACGGCGGGGCCCGACACGACCGAGAAAGCCACCGGCAAACCGGAGCTCGCGGACGCGGAGAGCGGGAAGGGCTCGGCGCCGTAGGTGCTCGGCGGCGGAGCCGGGAACGTGATCGTCTGCTTCTTGCCCGAGACGACGATGATCCGCTCGACAGGCTCGGCCGGTGCCCAAGCGTCGTCGCCGGCTTGCGTGGCGACCAAGGTGACCGAGCCCGCGTCCGTGATGGTGACGCTTCCATCCACGCCCATCGTCGCCGGACCGCTCTTCACCGTGACCGCGACAGGCAAGCCGGAGCTCGACGTGGCCATCGGATGGAAACCAGGCGTCGCGCCGGTCACGAAGGAGAGTGAGGTCGGGGCGGAAAAAAAGATGGTCTGGCGCAGACGGTAGATGGCGTGCACCGCGAGGTCGCCGGAGATGGAGTCTATCTGATGATCCCATCCCGAGAAGACCCGTCCCGCGACGGCGTCAACCGCGGGAGCCAGCACGGGAGAGCCTTCAGGAACGTATTGCACGATGGAGCCGTCGCCCGCGCGCTCTCCGTGCTCTCCCAGCGCGAACTCCACCCGGTGGAACGGGCTCGTGAGCAGAAGCGAGTGAAGCGTGCCGGCGGCCAACGACACGCCACCGGCCGAGATTTGCACGGGAGCCGCCCGATGCGCGGTGTTGCCTTCGGTGCCGTCGCCGAGCTGGCCCTTGTCGTTGCGGCCCATGGCCCAGACGCTGCGGTCGGTTTTGATGAAGAGCGTGAAGGATTGCCCCGCGGCGATCTCGGCCACGTCCGAGGAGATCTGCACGGGCGTCGTGATCGTGGAGGGCGAGCCCGCGCCCAGCTCGCCGTAGTAATTCAATCCCATGCCCCAGAGCGTGCCGTCGGCCTTGATGAACAGGCTGTGGTGCGCGCCCGCGGCGATCTTCACCACGTCGCGCGCCACCGGGGTCGCTTCGGTTTGTTCGATTTTCGTGCCATCGCCGAGTTGCCCAAAGGTGTTGACGCCCCTCGCCCAGAGCGTGCCGTCGGTCTTCAGGAAGAGCAGGTGGCTCGCGCCGGGCGCGACTTGGGCGATACTCTGCGCGACGAGAGTCGCTTGCGCGTTGGCGCTGAAGTGCGTGTTCAGCTCCATCAAGGAGCCATGGTCGGTGATGAAGTAGCTCCGGCCGACGCACGAGGCGGCGAAACGGACATCTTGCGCGACCTTTCGCGGAGTGGCGCGTTCGGTGGTCGGCGCCCCGCTCCCGACTTGCACGATGCTATCGTAGCCCGACAACCACAAGGATCGGTCGGCTTTCACGAACAAGCTGACGCCGGCGCCCGCGACCGCCTGCCTCACCTCGGTGGCGACTTGCACGGGCTGGCCGCGTTTCACGGTGCTGCCGTCGCCGAGTTGGCCGGCCTCGTTTTGGCCGGCCGCCCACAAGGAGCCGTCGTCGGTGACGAAAAGCGTGTGCTCCTGGCCGGCCGAGATCTGCGTGACCCGGGAAGCCAGCGTGGTCGGGGTCGGCGAGGTGCCGACGCCGGCATCGCCCGCGCCCAATTGCCCCTCGGCGCGCCTTCCCACGCCCCATAAGCGACCATCCTCTCCGACAAACAGGCTGTGTTCGCCACCCGCCGCGATGTGGGCGACGCCCCGCGCGATGAGGCCGGGCTGGCGCCGCGCTTTGGGCAGGAAGCCGTCGCCGAGCTGGCCGTGGTCGTTGCCTCCCATAGTCCAGAGGGTCCCGTCGGTTTTCAGGAAGAGCGTGTGTTGGCCGCCACCACCCACCGCGGCGACTTCCGTGGTGATCTGGGTCGGCCAACGCTGGGACTGGGTCGAATTGCCTCCCCCCAACTCGCCGTAGTAACGCGACCCCATGCCCCAGAGCGTGCCGTCTGTTTTGATGAAGAAGCTGCCATAGTTCCCCGCGCTCACCGCGGTGACCGCAGAGGCGATTTGCACCGGTGAAAGCCGATTGGTGCCGGTGCCATCGCCGAGCTGACCGCCGGAGTTGCTGCCCATGCCCCATATCGATCCGTCGTTTTTCAGAAAAAGGCTGTGGCCGGCGCCCGCCGCGGCTTGCGCCACATCATGGGCGATCAGAAGCGGAGTCGCCCGAGGGCTCGTGGACCCGTCGCCGAGCTGGCCGGAGTTGTTTTGTCCGGTCGCCCACAAGGTGCCGTCGCTCTTGATGAAGAGCGTGAACGCGCCGCCTGCCGTCACGCTCGCCACATCGGTCGCCACCTGCACCGGTTCATGCCGAGTGGTCGTGCTGCCGTCGCCGAGTTGGCCGCTTCCGTTGGAGCCCATGGCCCACAAAGTGCCGTCGGTTTTGAGAAAGAGGCTGTGGCTGAAGCCTGCCGCCGCCTGCGCGACGTCGTCCGCCACATGAACGGGCTCGGCGCGATTCTCGGTCGTGCCGTCGCCGAGCTGGCCGGCATTGTTCAGGCCCATCGCCCATAGCGAGCCGTCGGCGCGGATGAAGAGGGTGTGTCGAAAACCCGCCGCGATCGCGACGACATCGTCCGCGGAGTCGATGGGCTTGGGCGTGCCGCGGGCGAAGGTTGGTCCGAGCTGGCCGTCCTTGCCATCGCCCATGCCGTGCAGGATCGAGGTGGGGCGGGCGATCAAGGAGACGGCGGCCGTCTGGCTATCGACGGCGCCTCGGGCGTTGCTCACGCGAACCCAGTAGTCCGATGAATTCGTGAGCGGGGGCGTCAACAAGCGCGGGGACGTCGCGCCGGGCACGGGCCGGCTGGTGTCGCCGCTCATGCCTTCATACCACTGGAAAAACAGGCCGCCGCCGGCCGCCTCCACCTCCAAGGCCGCGCTGTCACCCCATCTCCCTTGCGCCGCCCGGCTCTGGCGAACGATGCGGGGCGAGCTGGTCGCGGCCGCGGTTTGAATGCGCAAATCGTCGATGAACAGCGCGTCCTTTCCTCCGTCAGGCGCGGTCTTCGAGTAGTTCCAAACAAGCGTGTGCGTCCCCGGAGAGCCGGTGCGAAGGGAGACTTTGCGCCAGCCGGTGGCGCCCTCGTGACCAAGGAACCGCACCTCGCCGTTCAAGCGCACCCACGCCAGATCACCAGCCGTGCTCGTGGCCAGGCGCCAATAGAAGCTGATCGTGGCATCGCCCGTCACGGACACCGCCAGCGCGACGGCTTGGCCACCGCCGACGCCGGAGATTTTCAATGCGTCCCGACCATCGTGCGTCACCGCCGTTTGCGCGCTCCACATCGCATTCCCGCTGCGCGTGAATTCCAACCGAGGCTGATCCAGTGCGTCGGCGACCGGATCGGCCGCCAGACGACCGGCGCCGAGGATCAAGCATGCAAGCAAGCTCCAGAACCAAAGGAAGCCAAGGCGGGCTGGAGCGGAAAGAGGAAGCCGATGAGAATCTCGCACCAACCGAGGTGACCGTGTTTACGCGTAGTGATCGATCTGATTTCCGCCTTCGGTGCGTGTTTTGCCAAATCGGCTCGGTCGCTTTGCGAGCGGAGACGGGCGCGGTGTTCTATTCCGGAGCGTTTCGCATCAATGAAACTTCGCCGGAGATTTGTTCGGTGGAGCCTGCGCCGGGGAGCGGACTGAGCAGGAAATGGCCGTGGCCGAGCGTGTCGTCGCGGCCTTCGGGCCCTTGGCGGAGGGTGCCGGAGAAGGTGACCTTGCGCGTAACGGGGCGCGCGGGCGGCGAGTTGACCTGATCGCTCAGGGTGAAGCCGCCGGTGAAGGCGCCGGTGGCCGGTGTGACCTTGAGGCTGAAAGCGGTGGGGTTGGCGGAGGCCGGCGTGGTGGGCTCGGCGACGGAGAAGGCGCCGGCGGGGCTGAGGTTGAGCGTCTCCGGGAGGAGGTCGGCGCGCGCGCCGAAGTCGCGGCCCGCGGGCAGC
>JAUWBD010000024.1 GCA_030605125.1 Verrucomicrobiota bacterium
TCGAGGAAGTAGCCGGTGCGCAGGTAGATCTCGTCGAGATACTCGGGCACGGTGAGGCCGCGGCTCTTCACGTGGGCGCAGACCTCGGCGAGCATGAGGCAGGCGGAGTTGCCGTCCTTGTCGCGCACGAGGTCGTTGGCGAGGTAGCCGTAGCTCTCCTCACAACCGAAGACGTAGAAGGTGGAGAACTCCTGGAGCAGCTTGGCGCGGGTGGCGAAGGGCGTGGCGTTGTAGTCGAGCGCGACACCGTGCTTGGCGAGGTAGCCGGCGCGGAGCTGGTCCTCGTAGCCGCGGATCTTGGCGGCGATCCACTTGAAGCCGGTGAGGGTGTTGACGACCTTCACGCCGTGGGAGCGCGCGATCTCGTCCTGGAGCGCGGTGGTGACGAAGGTCTTCACCAGCGCGGCCTTGTCGCTGCCGGCCTTGGGGATAATGCCGAGCTCTTTGTATCGAGAAATCCGATACTCGGTCATCAGCGCGCCGATCTGGTTGCCGGTGAGGAGGTGCATCTTGCCGTCCTTGCCGCGCACGGCGGCGCCCATGCGGTCGCAGTCGGGGTCGGTGGCCATCACCAGGTCGAGGCCCTTCTCCTCGGCGAGCTTCACGGCGAGGGCGAGGGCCTCGGCGTTCTCGGGATTGGGCGACTTGACGCTCGGGAAACGCGGGTCGTGCACGGCCTGCGCGGGCTCCTCGTGCAGCTCCACGCCGGTGTCCTTGAGCAGCGGCACCGACATGATGTTGCCCACGCCGTGGATCGAGGTAAAGGCGACCTTGAGCTTGGCGGACTTGAAGACGGAGGGATCGATGACCGCGGTGGCGGCGGCCGTGCGGTAGGCGGCGTCGGCGGAGTCGCCGAGGGTGACGACGCGCGAGAGATCCTTGTCGAGGTAGGCGGCGAGCTCGGTGAGCGGCACCTTGCCGACCTCGGTGACGATGCCCTTGTCGTGCGGAGCGACGACCTGCGCGCCGTCGTTGAAGTAGGCCTTAAAGCCGTTGTCGTGGGGCGGGTTGTGGCTGGCGGTGATCACGACGCCGCAGTGGGCGCCGAGCCAGCGCACGGTGAAGCTGAGCTGGGGCGTGGAGCGCGGGCCGGCGAAGATGTAGGCTTGGCCGCCGAGGCGGGCCCAGGTGGAGGCGGCGAGTTCGCAGAAGTGGCGCGAGAAGTGGCGGACATCGTGCGCGATCACCAGCGAGGGCAGGCGCGGGTCGCCCTCGGATTTCAGGTATGCCGCCGTGTGCCGGAAGAGGCCGATGGTGGCGCGGACGAGCGTGTAGTCGTTGAGGATGTTGCTGCCGATGGCGGCGTGCTCGGGCGTGCCCTGCGGGCCGGGCCGGCCCTGCTCGGCGGTGGTGGAGACGCGCCCGATGGTGCGGCCGCGCATGCCGCCGGTGCCGAATTCGAGGTCACGGTAGAAGCGGTCGTTGATCTCGGCCCACTCGGCCTTGGCGACGAGTTCATCGAGCGAGGCGGTGGCCCAGCCGGGAAGGCCGGCGGAGAGCCAGGACTCGAGGTTCTTGAGGGTGGAGGGGAGGATTTGTCCGGCGGAGGCGGCGGTCTGGAGAGAAGCGAGAAGAGACATGTGGTAGTTTATAAAATGCTGGTTGGAGAGTTCGAGCGTGAGCAAGCGGCGCGAAGGCGTGGGTCCTGTCGGAATCCCATGAGTCCCATCATTCCCATAGGTCCCATAGATCCCATAAAAGACCGGTCCCTCACTCCAGCACCGCCCCCGCCGAGATCGCGGGCTTCGGCGAGCTGGCGGCCCAGGAGGCGGCGAAGCTGTCCTCGTCGTATCCGAAAAGTGGCGACACCTCGAAGGCGAAGGCAGGCAGGCCGGTGGCGTCCACGGGCAACTCGGCGCCGTTGGCGCGGGCCCAGCGGGCGAATTGGCGGAGCTGGTCCTCGGCGCAGGTTTTCGGCGAATCCACGCCCTCGGCGTTCTTCACCGGCGAAAAGTCGTCGGCGCGGTCCGTCTCGATGATGACGGGGTTCTTCGCGAAGGGCAGCGCGTCGAAGACAAACATCTCGAACTTCACGCCGTTGGCCTTCTCGGGCTTCACCGGATTGCCGGCGGCGTCGAGGCAGGGGATCTTCTTGTCCGCGCGGTGGAAGGGCAGCGCGTCGGCGCCGGTGGCCATGCGGCGGATGAACTCGCGGTCGAGCAGGTGGATCGCGATCGAGCCGGCGACGAAGCGGAGCTTGCCGGTGGCGGGGTCCGTCTCCTCCTGCATGGCCTTGGGGAGATCGGAATATTCGATGACCACGGTCTTGCCGCGCTGGGTGCAGAAGTGGCCGACCTTTTCGCCGGCGTAGGCCTTGGGCACCATCTTGCTGCTCATCTCGGAGCGAGTCTTGAGGTGCCAGCCGATGAAGGCGGGGTCGATGAAACGCACGAGCGGGTTGTCCACCTGGAAGTAGCTGAGGATGTCGATCCCCTCGCGCTGCATGAGATCGAGCGCGCCGCTGCGCTGGAGGGCGCGGAGCGAGCCGCCGTGGCCGTCGGGCGACATGGCGATGCGGTGCTTGTCCTCCAGCAGGATCTTGCCGTCAAAACCGACCGCGGGCATGCGGCCCTGGCGGAAGAAGTGCACGTGCTCGGGATCGAGGCCGAAGTATTTGTGCTCCTGGAAAAACGCCTCGGTCGCGGCGTGGTTGATGTGGCTGGTCATGATGAACCAGTGCAGCGGCTTGCCGTAGCGGGCGCCGGCGGCGCGGAGTTTTTCGGCGAAGACCTGGAAAAGGCTCTTCTTCAGGATCGGCGTGACCGGATAGGTGCCCTTCGGGCCGTCGTAGCCCAGGCGGGTGCCCTGCCCTCCCGCGACGACGAAGGCCGCCACGCGACCGGCGCGCAACGCCTCCTCGCCGAGACGCTTGGCGTCGGCCCAGGCCGCGGCGTCACCGCCGTGCTTCGGGAGCGCCTCGTAGGGCGCCGGCGCGAGATCGGAAAGATCCACGCCGGCGGCGGCGTTGGCCTGCACGAGGGTGCGGTTGAGCTCGGCGATCTCGGCGAGGTCCACCTCGGCGGCGTCGGCGAGCAGTTCGGCTTGTTGCGCGGAGTCCAGCGCCTCGAAGTGGGCGAAGACGTGGCCTTGGCCGGCCTGTTGAAACGCTGTGACAAGAGGATGCGTGGCCATGAGGAAAAGAACCCGAAGTGAAGGGGCCGCCGCGCGGCGCGGGCAACGTCTTTTAACGCGCCGCCGCCCAAGCGTTACGTGAAACGGAAAGAGCCGGGGGCGCGCCACCGGCAAAACCCCGGTCGCCCGGGCGGCGAGTGGAACGCCCGCGAGCCAAGCGCACGAGGCTTGCCATTGGGCATTGGGCATTGGTCATTGGGCATTTCCTTCCTCCCCCGTGGCTTCTTCGATCTCCGCCTTCCTCCCGCCCGACTTCGATCCGCGCCGCCCGGTGGCGCTCATCGCCGGCCAGGGCCGCTACCCCGCCCTCGTCGCGGAGTGCGTGCGCGCCGCCGGCGTGCCGCTGCGGCTCGTCGCGATGGAGGACGAGACCGCGCCCGAGCTCCAGGCCGCCTTCGCGGAAAACGAGCGGACGCTCATCAAGGTCGGCCAGATCGGCGCCATGCTGAAGGCGCTGAAACGCTTCGAGGCCGGCTACGCGATCATGGCCGGCCAGGTGTCGCCGCGCCGGCTTTTCTCCGGTCTGCATCCCGACCTCAAGGCCCTCGCCATCCTCGCCACGCTCAAGCGCCGCAACGCCGAGACGATCTTCGGCGCCATCGCCCGCGAGATCGAGGACATCGGCGTGCGCCTGCTCGACGCCCGCTCCTTCATCGACGCCCATCTCGCGAGCCCCGGCCAGATGACGAAGAAAAAACTCGGCATCGACCGCGACTACGTTGACCACGGCCTCCACATCGCCCGCGAATGCGCGCGGCTCGACATCGGCCAGGGCTGCGTGGTGCGCAAAGGCACCGTGCTCGCCGTCGAGGCCTACGAGGGCACCGACGAGATGATCCGCCGCGCCGGCACCCTGAAGACCGACGAGTGTCTTTACGTGAAAACCGTGAAGGCCCGCCAAGACTACCGCTTCGACGTGCCCTGCTTCGGGCTCAAAACCCTCGAAAGCCTCGACACCGCCCACATCCGCGCCGCCGTGCTCGAGGCCGGCCGCGTGATCCTCATCGACAAACCCGCCGTCCTCGCCCGCGCCGACCAGCTCGGCATCGCGCTCTTCGGCGCTGAATAGGAGGCGCCACGGCCGGTGCCGGGGAGCCGCAAGCACTCAAGCCGCCCGCGTATCGTTCCGGAGAGCGGTCCGCATCGCGCGCACGGTCTCGCTGTAGGCGATCGCGTCAACATAGCCCAGCGGCAGCGCCGTATCATGTTTTGAATACTCGACCGGCTCGTAGAGACCGGGAACGAAGAAGACGCGCCTCACTTCGACGGTCTCGAAGTCTTCGCCCGTCACCACCGACTGGCCGCTCGTCTCCACGATCGCCGTTATCCCCGCCGCCGGAAAGGGCCGGGCGTATTCGTAGAACAAGCCCGCGTCCACCGGGATGCCGCGGCGCCAAGCCATCCCGTCCATCCGTCGCCTCAAGGTCGCGCCGGATATCTTCTGCGCGGCGAATTCCATGATCGCGACGGCGCCCGCTTCCGCCTCGGGGACGCGGCGGGCTGCTCGCCCCAATTGCTCCACGGCTTGCTCGCACCCGAGGGCGCGTGCCCAATCGGCCCAGCGGGTCGCCTCCGCTTCATCCAGTTGCAGAGGATGAACCAACCCCACGTTCGCTTCATCGCCTTGCGCGGGCCGCCCGTCTGTCTCCGCGCCCGTCGCGGCGCCCTCGTCGCTGGCCCCCGGAGTGAAAGTCGAACGCACCATGCCTTCGGCGTCGAATCGCGCCCACACCAGAGTTGCCGCCAAGGTCCGCAGCACAGGGTGCGCGACGATGTAGTGCTCAAAGCTCAGGCACGTCCATCGCCTCCCGCCGGCCAGGGCCAGCTCCAGGCGCTGGCGCTGCGTCTTCACCGTCTCGCCGACTTGCTTTTTAAACGCGCTCCACTCTTTCGCTGCGTGCGCGCTCGCGTCGTCCCCTGCGCCGGGACCGGGCTTGGGAGGCGACTTCAACACCTTTCCGCTTTCGTCGCGCAGCACCAGCGCGCCGCCTCGCTCCAAGGTCGCGATCAACCTGCGACCGCGGAAGACAAACTCCCGGCGCGAAGAGGCGTCGAGACCGCAGGCCGGCACGCTGGTGTCGGCGAGTTCGTCCGTGGTCAGCCCCAGCTCCGCGGCGATCTCGGCGACACACCTCTCCGCCCGCGCCCGCAGTCCGGCGAAGCGCGTGCGTTGCGAGATCGACACCAACGCCTGCAGGGCCGGCGCGTCGCCCATCGCGCGCAAGCACTCCAGGCCTTGCGCCGCCTTCTGATGCTGGCTCTCGGCGGGCCAGGTGGTGATGAAGCGCGCGAGGTTCCCGGCCGTGGCCGCTCCGCGCAGCGCCACCGCCGCGCCCATGCACCACGCGTCCTTTTTTCCCGTCCCCGCCAGCTCCCATTCCGCCACCAAGGTCTGCCAAAACGCCTCACGCGACTCGGGGGTGAATGTATCCCGCGCCCACCTTGCCAGGCCATGCCCGGTGCCGCCGCCGCGCAGCACGGCCAGCAGTCGCGCGACCACGTCCTTGCCCGCTTTCTTCGCGCCGCACTTGAGATCCGCCAGGCTCTCGGGGCGCAGCCAGTCCGGCAAGGGGGGCAAGCGCCCCGCGGGCAAGATGCCCGGCGGCAGGTCCTCAAGCCGCATTTCGTCCCGCTCCTCCCGTCGCCACGCGGCCACAAGCTCGGCCCCGGCGCCGCCCTCGCCGCCGGCGAGCAGGGCCGCCTCCACCGCCGCTCGCTCCGCACCTTTCCAAGCCTCCAGCAGGTGAGCCTTCGCCAATCCCGCCTGGGTCGCTCCCTCGAGCCAGAGCCTCACACAGGCCGTGAGCATGCGCGCGCCGTGCCCCACGACCCATTCGTGTGCCGCCGCCTGCGCCGCGCTCTTATCGTGCGCAAGCCCGAGCAGGCAGCCGCATGCCTTGTCCGTGCCGATCTCGCCGAGCGCCTGCACGATCTCCCGTGCCTCCCCCTGATTGGCCGCTCCGCGGGCCAGCTCCAGAACGGGACCAAGCAGCGTGTCCTCGGTGTGCAATAACCAGATCGCCGCCTCCGCCGCGTGCGCCGGCTTAAGACGCAGACGAACGAGATGCCGCCGGGAGAAGTCCGGATCGCGAGCGCCGCAGACATACCTCAACCCAGACTCCGAGGGCCAGTCCGCCGCTTCCCAGCAATCATCCGGCCAGCTCTCCACCAAGGCCCGCAACGGCTCCGTGTGGCCCAGCGCGATCGCCATCTCCCAAGCGGGCCGCACCGCGCGATAGGGCCTCCCCGAGAAGTCGTTGGAAACCGAATACCAATCCGCGATGTCCAGATGTTCGTCGAGCGCGACGAGCGTGGCCAACCACTCCGAACGACGCACCAAACCCGGCAATCGCGCCCCCATCCACTCCATGAAAAATAAATTCCAGTTACCTCCCTTGCGCGCGAGTTCGAGGAGCTTTCCCGACATGACCCACTCCACCAACTGCCGCAGCCCGATGAGCGGCAGCAACCATGCCCCCACCGCCTCGCCACCGCGGTCTATCGCCGCAACCACCCGTGCCTCCAACTCGTCTCGCCCCGGCGTCGGCTCCGGATAACGAGCCAGCGCCTCCTCCGGGTGGAACTGCCACGCGTATCCCCTGCTCGATCCGTCGATCGTCAAGTCCGCCGCCACTCGCAGCCAAAACAGGGCCTCCGCGGCGCCCATTCCGGGCCGGACCGCGACATCGAGGAACCGCACATGCTTTTTCTGCGACCAAGGCCGCTTTTCATCCTCGCGCCGGGCCGCTTGGGCGGCGGCCAGCGCGGCCACCGGATCAAACTCCGGCACGACCGCAGTGTCCGCCAAGGGCGCCGGAGCCAGCAACCAATCCCGGATCAACTCCACCCGCGAGGCGTAATGCATCACTGAAACATCTCCCGGCCCGCTCGCCCGCGTCAATTTCCGCTCGGCCCGCTTCCGCTGCATTTACCCATTCGACATTCGTCATTAGTCATTCGTCATTTCCCGCATGGCCTCGCCCACCGTTCTTCCCGTCGCCGTCAAAGGCGTCATGCCCACCGCCAACGGCTGCGCCGTCTTCCTTGGCGACGACGCCAAGACCTTCGTGATCTACGTGGACCACGCCGTGGGCAACGCCATCCAGATGTCGCTCAACGGCGAGAAAAAGGAACGCCCGCTCACCCACGACCTCATCGGGCACATCCTCGCCGGCCTCGGCGCCACGCTCGAACATGTCGTCATCAACGACGTCAACGAAGGCACCTTCTACGCCCGCATCCTCCTCAAGATGAAAAACGAGCTCGGGCAAAAGATCGTCGAGCTCGACGCCCGCCCGAGCGACAGCACCGTGCTCGCCCTCGCCCACGGCCGCCCCATCCTCGTCGCGAAGAAGGTTTACGACGCCGTCGAGGACATGAGCGAGATTCTCGAGCGCGTGCTCAAGCAGCAGGCCGAGTCCGCCGAAGAGGCCGCCCAAAGCGGCTTCGGCGAAAGCGACGACGAGGACGATGATCTGCCGTCCGAAGACGAGGACGACGAGACGAACAAGTAAGGCCTCCGCGCCCCCACCCGCCGGAGCCCCTCCGCGTGCCGGACACTCTCCAGCCTACGCCCCGGCCACCGCGCCGCCGCCCCGTGCATGCCGGGCCGCGGGGCGTCTTTTGCCCCCGCTTCCCGGTCGGCGCAGCCGAGCCACCGGAATAAACCCGGCCGCGAATCCACTGTAGCAGATTCCGTGCTAGGTTATCTTTCCCCTCTTGCCAGCAAGGACCTTCGTGCTTTGTTCGCGGCACCGTGGCCGCCCTAAAACACATCTTCAACGAACTGCATTACGAGATGGTCCGCAAGATCGCCGATGGCGGCATGGGCATCGTTTACGAAGCCTGCCAGCGCGGCGCCGGCCAGTTCCGCAAGACCGTGGCCGTGAAACTCATTCGCGAGGAGTATTCCACCATCCCCGAGTTTCAGAACAACTTCATCGGCGAGGCCCGCCTCGTCGCCGACCTCGTCCACACCAACATCGTCCAGACCTACCACCTGGGCATGATCGGCGGCCAATACTTCATGGTAATGGAGTATGTGAACGGCGTTAACCTCGAGCAGTTCCTCGACCGCCACGTCGCCCTCGGCAAATCCATCCCCGTCGATCTCGCCGCCTTCATCGTCTCGCGCATCGCCCGCGGCCTCGCCTACGCCCACAACAAGCGCGATCGCGAAGGTCGCCTCCTCGGCATCGTCCACCGCGACATCGGCCCGAAAAACATCATGCTCGCCTACGAAGGCGACGTGAAGCTCACCGACTTCGGCATCGCGAAGGCCCTCGACCTCATGTATAACGAGGAAGGCCAGGTGATCGCCGGCAAAGACGAATACCTCTCGCCCGAGCAGGCCAGCTACGCCGTCACCGACGCCCGCGCCGACATCTTCCCCCTCGGCATCGTCCTCACCGAGCTCCTCCTCGGCCAAAACATCTTCCGCAACGCCGACCGCCTCGAATCGCGCAAAAACATCCTCTCGATGCCGATCCCGCGCTTCAGCGAGCTGCGTCCCGAGATCGACCCGAAGCTCGAGGCCATCATCCAGAAGGCGCTCACCCGCGATCGCGACCAACGCTACCAGTCCGCCACCGAGATCCTCACCGCCCTCGAGATGTATCTCTACGGCGACGGCTACGGCCCCACCAACGAAAAGCTCGGCGCCTACCTCCGCGAGCTCATGGCCACCGGCTGAGCCCCCCGCGCGCCCCGCCCCACGCGCGCCCGGAACGTCCGCCACACCACGACGAACGCCACCCTCGCATGTGCGCCGGCTTTAACCAGGACCTTCGCCAACGCCAGAGCCAGTCTCTCGTCCTGGCGCCCCAGCTCCGGCAGTCCTTAAAAATCCTCCAAGTCGCCGCCCTCGACCTCCGCTCCGTCATCCAGGAGGAACTCGAAAACAACCCCACCCTCGAGGACCTCTCCAACGACACCGACAGCCTCGACGCCCCCGCCGAGTCGCCCGCCGACTCCGCCGCCGACACCGACGACGGCTCCGACGCCTCCCCGCCCCCCGCCGACGACGCCCCGTCCGACGGTCCCGAGACGCTCGATTTTTCCAAGGAATTCGAGGTCCTCGCCAAGCTCGGCGACGACTGGCGCGACAACCTCTACGACTCCGGATCCTCCCAGCCCTACACCTCCGAGGATGCCGAGCGCCGCCAGCACTTTTTCGACTCGCTCGTCACCGAGACCTCGCTCCAGGAGCACCTCATCCGCCAGGCCGACCTCCTCGACCTCGAACCCGCCGTCCACGAGGCCCTCCGCCACCTCATCGGCGGCCTCGACGAGCGCGGCTTCCTCACCCAGACGCCCTCCGAGGCCGCCCTCCAGGCCGGCCTTCCCCTCGACGCCGCGCAAGAGGCCGCCAAGCTCCTCAAGACCTTCGAGCCCGCCGGCATCGGCGCCGCCGACCTCGGCGAGTGCCTCCTCCTCCAGCTCCAGGCCGCCGGCAAGGGCGACACCCTCGCCGCCCGCATCATCCGCGACCACTTCGCCCTCCTCACCCGCCGCCGCATCCCCGAGATCGCCCGCAAGACCGGCGTGCACGTGGACGACGTGCAGGACGCCATCGAGGACATCGGCCGCCTCGACCCCGCCCCCGGCCGCCGCTTCGCCGACGACAACAACCGCGTCGTCGTGCCCGACGTCGCCGTCGAGAAGGACGAGGACGAGTGGAAGATCCACCTCAACAACGACTACATCCCCCGTCTCCGGATTTCGAATACGTATAAGGAGATGATCGCCCGCGGCGCGTTGACCAAACAGGAGCGCGACTACCTCCGCGAGCGCATGCGCTCCGGCAAGTTCATCATCAACTCCATCGAGCAGCGCCAGCAGACGATCGAGCGCATCACCCGCGAGATCATCAAGGTCCAGCGCGACTTCTTCGAGGAGGGCGTGCACAAGCTCCGCCCGCTCACCATGACGCAGATCGCCGACGCCGTCGGCGTGCACGAGACGACCGTCAGCCGCGCCATCGCCAACAAATACATCCGCACGCCCCACGGTGTGTTCGAGATGAAGTTCTTCTTCACCCCCGGCTACGAAAACGCCACCGGCGAATCCGTCTCGAACAAGAGCGTGAAGGAGATGATCCACGAACTGGTGGACCTCGAGGACAAGAGCCGTCCCTTGAGCGACCAGGAGCTCGTGGTGAAGCTGGAGGAAAAGGGCCTCAAGATCGCCCGCCGCACCGTGGCGAAATATCGCGAAGAGCTCGGCCTCCTCCCCAGCAACCTCCGCCGCGACTACACCGGCTGATACCGAGCCCGACGCAGGCCGACCCGAAGTGCGCAAAGATTCGACTTCGCTTTGGTCTTCTCTTCGCGGCTCTTCGCGAGCTTCGCGTTAAAAAACCGGAAGGGTCTCCCCCCCCCTACTCCGCCGCCACTTTGTGCCAGACTCCGCCGTGTCGCACGGTGCCGTCGGGCCATTCCAATCGGTAGGAGTGCACGAGCTGGAAGTCCTCCGCCGCCAGGCGCCGCAGGTGTTGGCCAAACTCCGCCGGAGTCTGGTCGAACCACCAATACCACCAATACTTCTGCCCCACCGGCGCCCGCTCGATCCGGAGCCGGTGCTGGGGATAGCCCTCGTGCCAGCGCGCCTCCACGGCCGAGACCCAGTGGCCGCGCGACCAGAAATTTTTCCCATCGGCCCCCTTGCCCTCCTTCTCCTGGAGAAAGGCCGAGAACTCGGCGGGCCGCATCCACGGCGTGCTTGTATCCGCGATTGGACGACAGTGGGTGCAACACCCGGAAAGCAATGCCGCCACGCCGACGACCGCCACCGCCCAAACCGCGCGAAATGACAACTTCATGCCCGGCAAAGTGCCACGGCCTGGCCCGGCCCCGCGACGAGAAAAACACGACACGGACCCGTGGTTGGTTTGGACCGCGTTTATAGGCTCATTCGGCTCGCAAGTCCCGGTCGCGAGCGGCCAGCTTTTCGCGTCCCGCCCGTGGAAGAGATCGCGCAATTCATCTTCGAGCTGATCTTCCAGTTCCTCTTCGAACTGCTCGCCGACACGGTTTGGCGGCGCCTCCCGGAGCCGGTGCGCGCCGCCGTGAAACTCGCCGCGGCGGCGGCCTTCGCCGCGCTGCTGGGTTTCCTCTCCACCTTGGTTTTGCCGGAGCCCTTCATCACCTCGCGCGCTTGGGCGATTGTTCACCTCGTGGTGGGGCCTGTGCTCGTGGCCTGGGCGATGGCCCGAATCGGCCGGGCGATGGAAAAGCGGGAAAAGCGACGCACCAGCCTTGAGCGCTTCGGCTACGGCTGGCTCTTCGCCTTCAGCTTCACCCTCACGCGATTCCTGCTCCTGCACCTGGGCTGATTATCCACCGCTCCACTTTTCGCTCGTGCATCCTGGAAAACTAACCGCCACATCTCCAACCATATGAAACAGCTGCTTTGCCTCTCGCTCTTCTCTTTCGCCCTCGCCGGCGCCGCTCACGCCTCCGAAAACCTGTTCAAGAACAGCGACGTGAACACACCCACGGTCTGGCAGGGGGACCGCAAGTTCGACAAGGACGGCGACAACAAAGTCCTGCGACTCGTCGCCAAGCCGAAGGACACGCAGAGCTTCTGGCAGGAGGTGTCCGTCGGCGACGCCAAGGATCTGGTGCTCGTTTTCCGCTACAAAAGCGCCGACTACAAGGGCCGCGGCCTGCAACTTCGGGGGCGTCGCCCCGACGGTTCATCCACATTCCGCAACATCACGCCCAAAATCGACGGCCAGTGGACCGAGTATCGCTGGAACTTCTCGGAGATCCGCGGAGCCAAGAAGCTAACCTTCAGTCTCGAACTGCTCGAAGGCGAAGGCTCGATGCTCTTCGACGACATCCAGCTGCTGAAAAAGTAGCGGACGCTCCTCCTCTGCGGCCGCTTCCAACCGAGCAGGGGCTCGAAGAGACGCGAAGCCCGGCTCCCTCCGTGGGAGCCCGGGCTGATCCCGAGCACGGCGCTACCCGAGCGCAGCGAGCAGGCGCTCCAGCTCGGCGCGCTTCGCCTGCTGGTCGGCGAGCTGCTTGCGCGCGCCTTCGAGCACGGCCGGCGGGGCCTTGCTGGTGAAGGACTCGTTGCCGAGACGCGCCTCGGTGCCGGCGATGTGCTTCTTCACCGCCTCGAGTTCCTTGGTCAGGCGCGCGCGCTCGGCGGCGGCGTCCACCTTCACACCGGTGTCGAGGTAGAGCGTGCCGAGCGGGGTGACGATCGCCGGCAGCGCCGGCGCCGAGGCGGCCCGGGCGAGCGAGGCGGCGCCGGCCAGGCGGGTGAACTTCGCCGAGGCGGAGTCGAGCGCGGTCCAGGTGGCGTCCTCGGCCACGACCGAGAAGAGCACGTCGCGCTTTTGCGCCACGGCCTTGTCGGCCTTGAGTTGGCGGGCGAGCGTGACGGTGGCCTTGAGCTTGGCCACGCGACCGGCGGCGGCGGTATCCAGATGGACGTTACGCTCGGCGAGCGCGCCGCGGAGGTCCTCGGCGGTGCCGATGCGGGCGTCCTGGATGAAGCGGGGGAGGTTCGCTTGTAGGGCGTTCGCTTGCGAATGCCGGTTTTCGTCGGCCCCAACGCGGGCGCGGTCGTCGGCAAGCGACGACCCTACATAGCCGAGGAGGCTCCACAGCTCCTCGGTGATGAAGGGCGCAAAGGGCTCGAAGAGGAGCAGGAACTGGCGGATCACCAGGTCCTGCACCGCGAGCACGTGGTCGCGCGCGGCGGGCTCGGCGAAGCGGGCCTTCGCGACCTCGACATACCAGTCGCAGAAGTCGGAGTAGAAGAAGGTGTAGAGCCCCTGGGTGGCGGCGGCGAATTCGAAGTCGGCGAAGCACTTTTCCAGCAGCGCCTGCACCTCGAGCAGCGCGGCGAGGAGGGCGTGGTCGTCGTCGTCGAGCTGCTTCGCGTCGATGCGCGCGAGGATGGCGGCGAGCGAGGAGTTGTCGCTCATGGGGCCGCTCATCTGGCGGAAGCGGCAGGCGTTCCAGAGCTTGTTGCAGAAGTTTTTGCCGCTCTCGATGCGGTCCTCGTCGAACTTCACGTCCTGGCCGAGGGGCGCGATCTGGAGCAGGCCGAAGCGCAGGCCGTCGGCGCCATACTTCTGGATGAGGTCGAGCGGATCGGGCGAGTTGCCGAGCGTCTTCGACATCTTGCGGCCCTGCTTGTCGCGCACGATGCCGTTGAAATAGACGTGCTTGAACGGAATGCGCTGCTCGATGGACGCGCCAGGCGCGGCGAACTCAAGGCCGGCCATGATCATGCGGGCGACCCAGAAGAAGATGATGTCGGCGCCGGTGGCGAGGGTCGTGGTCGGGTAGAAGTGCGAGAAGTTGGCCTTGGCCTGCGCCTCGGCGTCGGGCCATCCCAGCGTGGCGAAGGGCCAGAGCCAGGAGCTGGCCCAGGTGTCGAGCACGTCGTCCTCCTGCACCCAGTTCTCGGGGTCGGCGGGGCCGTCGAGCGAGACGTGGATTTTCTTCGGGTCGCGCAGGTCGGCCTCGGTGAGCTTCTCGCGATCGACTCCCTTGGCATACCACACGGGGATGCGGTGGCCCCACCAAAGCTGGCGGCTGATGCACCAGTCCTGGATGTTTTCGAGCCAGTTGAGGTAAACCTTCGACCAGCGCTCGGGGTGCATGCGGATGAGGCCGTCGCGCACGACCGCCTTGGCCTCCTCGACGCGCGGGTAGCGCAGCCACCACTGCTGGGTGAGGCGCGGCTCGATGGGCACGCCGGCGCGCTGCGAGTAGCCGACGTTGTTCTCGTAGGGCTTGGCCTCGATGAGGTTTCCGCGCTGCTCGAGGATCTCGGCGGCCTTCTTGCGGGCGGCGAAGCGCTCCAAGCCGGCGAGCTCGGGGCCCGCGAGCTCGTTCATGGTGCCGTCGGCGTTGATCGAATCGATGACGGGCAGGCCGTGGCGCTGGCCGATCTCGAAGTCCACCTTGTCGTGGGCGGGCGTGACCTTGAGCGCGCCGGCGGCAAAGGCGGGATCGACCGCCTTGTCGGCGATAATGGGAATCTGGATACGCTCGCCGAGCGGGCGCCAGACCTTCTTGCCGACGAGGTGGGTGTAGCGCGGGTCGTCCGGGTGCACGGCGACGGCGACGTCGGCCGCGATGGTCTCGGGGCGGGTGGTCTCGAGGACGAGGTGCGTGAGCGGGAGGGTGTTGCCCTCGGCGTCGGTCGTTGTGCTCGGCTCCACGAGTTCGTAGCGGAGGCGGTAGATGTGGCCTTTGGTGGGCTTCATCTCGACCTCTTCGTCGGATAGCGCGGTGAGCGACACCGGGCACCAGTTGACCATGCGCTTGCCGCGGTAGATGTGGCCCTGATCGAAGAGCTTGATGAAAGAGGTGAGGACGGCGCGGCTGTAGCCGGGGTCCATGGTGAAGTGCGTGCGGTCCCAGTCGCAGGAGCAGCCGAGCTCGCGGAGCTGCTTGAGGATGTGGTCGCCCTTCTCGCCGCGCCAGGCCCAGACGCGCTTCAGAAACTCCTCGCGGCCGAGGTCGCGGCGGCCCTTGCCCTCGGTCTTCTTGAGGTGTTTCTCGACCATGGTCTGCGTGGCGATGCCGGCGTGGTCGGTGCCGGGAATCCAGCAGGCGGCCTTGCCCTCGAGGCGGGCGCGGCGGATGAGCGCGTCCTGCAGGGTGTTGTTGAGCACGTGGCCCATGTGCAGGATGCCGGTGACGTTGGGCGGCGGGATGACGATGGTGTAGTGCTCCTGCCCGGGGGCCGGCGTGGGCGCGGAGAAGCACTTGGCCTCCTGCCAAGCGGCATACCATTTGGCTTCAACATCGCGCGGTTCGTAGCTCTTGGAGATCTCGGGCATGGCGGGAAATTTTTCGGGAAACCGCCGAGCCAACCGGGCGCGCCGAGGCGAAGCAAGCCCGCGGGCAGGCCTCGCCAACGGCACGGGCGCCCCCCGCCCCGCGGGAATCAAAACGCCCCCTACCTCGCCGCGCCTCGGCCGGGCAGCGTCACTCGGTCAAACACCTCGCCGGTGGCGTCGATCGCCTGCACGACGGCCTCGCCACGCGGTTCGAGCGTGACGACGAAGACGTGCCGGCGCGCCTCGGAGCGGGCGAGATACCAGGCCTCCTCCGGCGTCGCCACCGGGCGCGTGCCGACGCCCCAGGCGCCGTCGCCGAGATACACGATGCCAGCCGCGTCGTCGCGCGCGCCGTCGCGGATCGGGTGGGTGCGCTTGTAGGCGTGGTGGTCGTTTTCGAAGACGCCCGTGACCGCGTGCTGTTCGAAAAGCGGCGACCACTCGCGGCGGATTTTGAGCGAGCGCGGATGCTCGCTGGGCAGGCCGCCGTCCTTCGGGCGCTTGGTCGTGCCGTAGGCCGGATAGTGATAGCAGGGGAAAAGGAAGCGCTGGCCGACGCGGGCGGCGAGCGCCTCGGCCATCCAAGAGGTTTGCGCGCCGGCGATGGGCTGGGTGTGGTCGCTGTCCAAGATCACGAGCGAAAGGTAAGCGCCGAAATCCAGGGCGTGGTAGGAGCGATCATCCGGCAGCGCGAACAGGCTGTAGAAGTAGGGCGCGTCATCGGGGATGCGGCCGTTGTAGTGGCCGCGCACCTCATGGTTGCCGATGGCCACGACGATCGGGATAAACCGGCCGTCGGGCGCGCGCAGCGTTTGGTCCACGGACTGGATCCAATCGACCCAGCGCGTGGCGTTGACGCCGTCGGCATAGGCGAGGTCGCCGCCCATCAGCGCGAAATCCGGATCGGTGGCGCCGGCGGCGCGGTTCATCGCGTCGAACCATTCGCGGCGATGCATGGTGTCGCCGCCCGAGACGAAACGAACCGGACGGTTCAGCTCGGCCGGCGCGGTGCGGAAGCGCCGCACCCAGCGCGGGTCCTGCGGCGGGGTGTCGCCGAGGCCAAATTCGTAAACGCTGTCGGGGCTCAGGCCGCTCAGCTCCACGCGGCGCACCTGCAGCACCGAGGGCTTCGCCACCGAGTGGTCGCCGTCGCTCGTGCGCCACTCGGTCTCGCCCGCGGCGCGGTGCCAGACCCGGGCCGGCGTGTGTTCGTAGAGGTTAACCCAGTTGACCACCATCGTGGTGGCCGGGTCGCGCAGCCAGGTGAGATAGACGCCGATCACGTCATCTTTGGCACGAAGGGCGGGGATCGCGGCCACGATCAGGAGCAGCAGGGCGAAGAGGCGGGGCGTGGGGTTCATAAGCGGCGCGCAGCCAACTTCGTGCGCCCGGCCGGCGCAATGCCACGTTTCCCGCTTTGCGCGCGCCGTGCTTTCACCCCAGCTTTTCCGCGCCAACGCTTCTCCACCCGCCTCCCTTTCCGCCGTCCCTTCGTCGCCCGCCCGCCGCCCGCACCGCGCATGTCCAGCACCGCTCCCTTCATCGGCCGCATCCAAAAGCACGCCCGCGAACGCCTCGACTTCGCACCGGACGCGCCGCGCGCCGACCGCCTCGCCGCCTGCAAGACCTTCCTGCGCCTCGAGAGCGCGATGATCCGCATGCGCCACGACGGCGGGGAGTCCGGCCTCGCCGTCGCCCAGGCCCGCGCCGCGATGGTGGACGTGATGCTCGCGCATCTCTTCGACCACGCCGTGGCCGGCTTTGAGCGCGCCCACGGCAAGCTCCCCGCCCAATGCGCGCTCATCGCCCTCGGCGGCTACGGGCGCGGCGAGCTGAGCCCGCTGAGCGACATCGACATCATGTTTCTCTTCCCGTCGAAGGTCCGCCTCGCGACGATCCAGCCCCTGCAACAACACCTCATCGACGAGGTGCTCTACGTGCTCTGGGACTGCGGCCTCAAGGTCGGCCACTCCACCCGCACGATCGACGACGTCTTCGCCGAGGCGAAGAAAGACATCCAGACCAAGACCGCGCTGCTCGAGGCGCGCCTGGTCGCCGGCGCGCAGCTCCTCTTCGAGGGCTTCGCCGCCGCCTATCGCAGCTTCTACACCCAGGAGGACGCCAAGGGCTACATCCGCTCCCGCCTCGAAGACCAGTCCACCCGGCGCGCCAAATACGGCGACTCCGTCTTCCTTCAGGAGCCCGACATCAAGAGCGGCGTCGGCGGCCTCCGGGATTACCAAAACACCCTCTGGATGGCGCGCGTGAAGCTCGGCATCGGCTCCATGGACGATCTCGTCGAGCAGGGCTACCTGAAGCGCAACGAGCTCCGCGACTTCAAACGCGCCTACGAGTTTCTCCTGCGCGTCCGCAACGAGCTCCACTTCCAAAGCAAGCGCCCCAACGACCTGCTCGACCTCGAGGCCCAGCCGCGCATCGCCCTCGGCATCGGCTACACCAACCACGACACGCTCGATCGCGTGGAGCAGTTCATGCACGACTACTACCGGGCCGCGCAGACCATCTTCCGCACCTCCAAGCTCGTCGAAAACCGCCTCGCGCTCACCCTCGACGCCACCGCGGACAAAAAAATCTCCTTCCGCGAGGCCGTGCTCGCCCACCGCCACGTCCGCTCCAAGCGCATCGACGGCTTCGTCCTCCGCGGCTCCGAGCTCATGGCGGAAAATTCGCGCATCTTCCGCGACGACCCCGTGCGCCTGGTGCGCGTTTTTCGCCACTGCCAGTCCCTCGGCGCCCAGCCCGACTTCTCCCTCCAGACGCTCATCCGGGAATCGCTCCCCCTCATCACTCGACGCGTCACCGAAAACCGCGACGCCAACGTCAGCTTCAAGGCCATCCTCGACGAGGCCGGCGCCGTTTACCCCACCCTCTCGCTCATGCACGAACTCGGCGTGCTCGCGCGCTTCATCCCCGAGTTCCAAGGCCTCACCTGCCTCGTCCAGCACGAGTTCTACCACCGTTACACGGCCGACATCCACACCCTCAACGCCATCCGCGAGCTCGACCAGGTCTTCGCCAACAACGACCCCGTCTCGCAAAAATACCGCGACATCCTCCACGAGACGGCCAACCCCACCCTGCTCTACCTCATCCTCCTGTTGCACGATATCGGCAAGGCCCGCGGCATCAAAGGCCACGCCGAATTCGGCGTCGAAATCGCCCTGCCCTTGCTCGCCCGCATGGAGGTGGACCCCGCCGAGCAGGAAATTGTCACGTTTATCATCAAGCACCACCTCATCATGGCACGATTCTGGCAAAAGCGGGACGTCGATGACCCCGCCTCCGCCGCCGCTTTCGCCGAACTCGTGCCCGAGCCCGACAAGCTCCGCTACCTCTACGTCCACACCTTCTGCGACGCCCGAGGCACCGCCGCCGGCCTGTGGAACAGCTACAAGGACACCCTCCACGGCACGCTCTACCGCGCCACGCTCGACCACCTGACCCACGGCGCCGTCCGCATCGCCGACCGCAACACCGCCCGCATGCAGTCCACCTACCAGGACCTCGTCGCAAAGAAGATCCCCGGCATCAACGCCGACGAGATCACCGCGCATTTCCATCTCCTGCCCGAGCGCTACTTCATCCACACCGACGCCGACGAGATCGCGCTCCACATCCGCATGGTGAACAAGCTGCTCACCTCCATCACCCAGGCCGACGCCATCGGCAGCCTGAAGCCCGTGATCGAGTGGCACGACGACCTCAACCGCTCCCTCACCGTCGTCCAGATCGTCACCTGGGACCGCGCCGGCCTCTTCTACAAGCTCGCCGGCGCCTTCTCCGTCGCCGGCCTCTCCATCCTCTCCGCCAAGGTCATCTCGCGCAACGACCACATCGCCATCGACACCTTCTACGTCGTCGAGCCCGGCCGCGGCGTCGTGCAGTCCGCCAAGGCCCAGGAGATCTTCGCGCGCACCGTCGAGGAAGCCCTCGTGACCAACAAGGACCTCTACCCCGACATCGTCGCGCAGGCCAAAAAGGTCCGCGCCTCCCGCTTCGGCGGCGAAAAAACCCTCGCGCCCCACGCCAGCTTCCCGCCCACCGTGGACGTTTACCACGAACTCTCGATGCACCGCACCATCGTCGAGGTCCAGGCGCGCGACGAGATCGGCCTGCTCTTCCGCCTCGCCCGCGTGATCAGCGAACACGGCTTCGACATCACCTTCGCCCGCATCGGCACCGAGCGAGAGGTCGCCATCGACAGCTTCTACATCGAGAACGCCCGTGCCGAGGAGGCCGACGCCGCCCGCCTCGGCACCCTGCGCGAAGCCCTCATGACCATCATCGCCCCCGCCGCCTCCGTCGCGGCCTGAGCCGCCGGGCAACGCCTCCCGGCGGCCCGCCGCGGCCGCCGGCACGCCTCCGCCACGCAACCCGCGCTGGCACCGCATTTTCCCCGAGCCGGCCCCCGGGGCGCCTTCCCGACCGCGCTCTCCCGCCCAAACCGGAGATTGAAAAGCCGCCGACCGCGGCCAACTTTCTTCCGTTTTACCGTGGCCACCAAATCCAACGCCGCCGCCGCCAGCGCTCCCGAACCCACCTTCGAGGATGCCATGCACCGCCTCGAAGCCATCGTCGAAGCGATGGAGGCGGGCGACGTCCCCCTCGCCGACCTCCTCTCCAAATACGAGGAGGGCTCCCGCCTCCTCGCCCAGTGCGAGCAGCGCCTCAAGGCCGCCGAGCTCAAGATCGAGCAGCTCAAGCGCCAGAAAGACGGCTCCCTCGCGCCCGCCCCCTTCCCCGCCGCCGAGCGCTCCGACCTCGGCCTCTCCTGAGCCGCGCCCCTGCCGCTCCGTCCTCCGTCGCTCCGTCCTCCGACGCTCTGTCGCTCCGCCGTTCCGTCCTCCGCCGCTCCGACTTCCTCCGTGTCCGACTCCGCCTCCCTTTCTCCCGCCTCGCCCGCCGCCCCGCGCCTGCTCGACGCCATCCGCTCGCCCGATGACGTCAAAGGCCTCTCCGCCACCCAGCTCCCGCAGCTCGCCGCCGAGATCCGCGAAGAATTGATCCGCGTCACCGCCCGCAACGGCGGCCACGTCGGCCCCAACCTCGGCGTCGTCGAGCTCACCATCGCGCTCCACCGCGTCTTCTCCACCCCGCGCGACAAGTTCGTCTTCGACGTCGCCCACCAGGGCTACGTCCACAAGCTCCTCACCGGCCGCCTCGCCCAGTTTCAAAAAGTCCGCCAGACCGGCGGCGCCTCCGGCTTCCTCACCCGCGACGAGAGCCCGCACGACGCCTTCGGCGCCGGCCACGCCGGCACCGCCCTCTCCGCCGCCCTCGGCATGGCCGTCGCCCGCGACCTCTCCGGCACCGACGAGCACGTCGTCGCCCTCTGCGGCGACGCCGCCTTCACCTGCGGCATCACCCTCGAGGCCCTCAACAACGTCGTCGCATCCACCCGGCGCCTCGTCGTCATCCTCAACGACAACGAGTGGTCCATCGCCCGCAACGTCGGCGCCATCGCCAAATACCTCAACAAGCTCTCCACCAACCGCACCTACAACAAGGTCCACCACGACCTCGAAAGATTCTTCCGCGGCCTGCCCGGCGGCGACGAGATGCACGGCCTCTGGATGAAGTGGAAACGCGAGACGAAAGACTTCTTCGTCGGCTCCTCCCTCTTCGAGAAATTCGGCCTCCGCTACATCGGCCCCATCGACGGCCACAACCTCGACGAGCTGGTCAAAAACCTCGAGTTCGCGCGCGACACCGACACGCCCGTCATCCTCCACGTCGTCACCGAGAAGGGCCGCGGCCTCGAGGCCGCCCGCGCCCAGCCCGAGAAATTCCACGGCCTCGGCGCCTTCGACCCCGTCACCGGCGAGTCCAAGGCCTCCGCCCCCGGCTCCCCGCCCGCCTATCAGGACGTCTTCGGCCACGAGCTCGTGCGCCTCGCCCGCGCCGATTCCCGCATCGTCGGCATCACCGGCGCCATGCCCTCCGGCACCGGCCTCAACCACCTCGCCGCCGCCCTGCCCAAGCAGTTCTTCGACGTCGGCATCGCCGAGGAGCACGCCGTGCTCTTCGCCGCCGGCCTCGCCACCCAGGGCATCCGCCCCGTCGTCGCGATCTACTCCACCTTCCTCCAGCGCGCCTACGACAACATCCTCCACGACGTCGCCCTGCAAAACCTGCCGGTCACCTTCTGCATGGACCGCGCCGGCCTCTCCGCCAACGACGGCCCCACCCACCACGGCCTCTTCGACGTCGCCTACCTCCGCTGCGTGCCCCGCGCCGTCATCATGGCGCCCAAGGACGAGCACGAGCTCCAGGCCATGCTCCGCACCGCCCTCGCCCACGACGGCCCGGCCTTCATCCGCTACCCGCGCGGCTCCGCCACCGGCACACCCCCGCCCGCCGCGCCCGTCGATACCTTCGAGCTCGGCCGCGCCGAGATCGTGCGGCCCGGCGCCGACGTGCAGATCTGGGCGCTCGGCTGCATGGTCGCCGACGCGCTCGCCCTCGCCGCGTCCCTCGCCGCCGAGACCGGCCTCGCCGTCGGCGTGGTCAACGCCCGCTTCGCCAAGCCGCTCGACCAGGATCTGCTCCTCGCCCAGGCGCGCGAGGCGCGCCTCGTCGTCACGCTCGAGGACGCCGTCGTCACCGGCGGCTTCGGCTCGGCCGTGCTCGAGACGCTCGCCGAGGCGCGGATCGCCACGCCGGTGGAGCGTATCGGTTGGCCGGATACTTTTGTCGGCCACGCCAGCTCGGTCGCCGAGCTTCGTGCCGCCCACGGCCTGGCGCCCGCGCAGATGCTCGCCCGCGTGCGCGCCCGCCTCGCCGCCAACACGCCCGCCCGCGGCTCCGACGCCCTCCAACCGGCCTGACCCGGCGGGTGAAACGTGTCGTCCCAACGCGCTCGACGCGGCGCCAGCCGCGCCCACCCGCACATGGCCGGGACGCCCATGCCACCCCAATCCGGCTACGGTTTTATTTAATACCGACGGCTGTGAAGAACTAGACTTCGCGAATCTGAAATTTGACCACAGATCGCACAGATCTCACGGATAAGAAGCAGGATGTTCACCGGTCATTATCCGCGCCCATCCGCGTGATCCGCGGTTAAAGTCCTGCCTTTGCCCCATCTGTGCCCATCCGTGTAATCAGGTTTGCGAAAACGCTCGGCGCCCCTACCGCGCCTCGGCCGGCGGCGGCGGGGGCAACACCACCGCCGTCGAGTCATACCACTCGGCATAGAACGCCCCGCGCGGCCCGCCTGCGCCCGCCGCCGGCCGATCCGTGCCGCCGCCGCCCGGGCTCGCACAACCCGCGAGAGCCAGCCCGCCACCCACGATCAGCGCGACGCGCGCCAGCCGAAATTTGAGCCGGGTCCGCCCTTCGCCCATCTTCGTGTCCTTTGCATTAAAAATCCGGTCGGATCGAGTCATCGGTGTGGTTTCGAAAGGATTCATCGCGAAAGCGCCTCCACCTCGTAGGCGGGCGCGGCGCTCGCCGGGATCTTGCCCGCCGCCGCGCCGCCCCGCGGCGCGCGCACCGGCAGGCTCTCGTAGAGCCCGAAAACGCCCCCCGCCGGATCGGCGATCACCGCCACCCGCCCGCCGATCAAGTCGATCTTCGGCTCGCGCAGCACGCGCCCGCCCGCCCGCCGCGCCTCGCGCGTCGTGGCCTCGATGTCCGCCACGCCCACCAGCACCATCCACCCCGCCCCGCCGGAGACCCCCGCCGGCTGCACGCCGGCCCAATCCCGCCCCTCCGCGCTGAGCAAAAAGTCACCCGCGAAAAGCGGCGTGCGCGGCTCCCCGCGCGCCTCACCGCCCAAGACCTCACGGTAAAACGTCGCCGCGCCCCCCGTGTCTCGCGCCAACACCACCGGCCACAAGCCGCGCACCGGCTCCGCCTCCCCCCTCGCGATCACGGCAAACGCCGCGCCCTCGCCATCCACCAGCAAGGCGCCGCGTCCGGCGCCCGCCCACTCCGGCGCCAGCACCGCGCCGCCGCGCGCCCGCGTCTGCGCCGAGGTCGCCTCCGGATCGGCCACGGCAAACACCGGCACCCACCGCGCGCGCAGCCGCTCCATCAATTCTCCCGCGCGATAGGAAACACCCGCCACCGGCCGGCCGTTGCGCGAAAACACCACCCCATCCCGCGCCCCCTTGCCCGTCCGCTCGCTCGTCCACCCAAAGGTCCGTTCATAGAAAGGCGCCAGCTCCGCCGGGATGCCGTTGGTCAGCAACTCCGCCCGGAGCAGGTCCGCCCCGCGCGCCGCGCCGGCGATGCCCCCGAACAATAAAACCAGCGCCCAGGCGCGCAGCGATGCCTTCATGAGGCGCACACGCAAACCGCCCGCCGCCCCGGCCGCAAACCTGTTTCCACGCGTATCGGCGGGCGGACTACAAGGGCGAGGGATACGCGCCCCGCGCCACCAGCTCCGCCAGCGCCGCCTGCACCCGCGGCTTGTCCTCGCGGTAGGTGACGCCGAACCAGTTGTCGCCCGTGGGCAGCACGCGCACCCGCGCCGCGCCCGCCTTCACCAGGCCGTCCACCGCCGCCGGCAGGTAAAACTCCGCCTTCGGCTCCGCGCCGCGCGCCGCCACGAAGGCCCGCCACGCCGCATCGAGCTGCGCGAGAAACCCGCGCCCGCCAAAGCCCCAGCAGTTCATCGACACCGGGGTCGCCGGATCGTAGCGCCTCCCCTCGCCCACCTCGCTCGCGAGGATGCCCGTGTGCTCCTCGATGTTTTGCAGAAACCCGTCCGCGCCCACCGTGCACACCCCGCGCGACACCGCCCCGTTTTCCGAAAGCGTGTTGCCCAGCGGGAAGCCCACCATCGCGTAGGTCGGCGTGGCGCCGCCCCCCGCCTCCGCGCCCTCCCCGCGCAGAAACTCCGCCAGCGCCCGCAGCGAGCCCGCGCCGTAAAAATCGTCCGCGTTGACCACCGCGAAAGGCCCGTCGAGCGCCTCGCGCGCGCACCACACCGCGTGGCCCGTGCCCCACGGTTTCTCGCGCCCCGCCGGCACCGCGAAACCCTCCGGCAGCATGTCGAGTTGCTGGAATGCGTAGTCCACCTCGACCTTGCCCGCGAAACGCGCGCCCACCGCCTTGCGAAAAGCCTCCTCAAAATCGCGACGGATGACGAACAACACGCGCCCGAAGCCCGCGCGCACCGCGTCGTGGACCGTGTAGTCGAGCACGGTCTCGCCCGCCGGCCCCATCGGGTCGATCTGCTTGAGGCCGCCGTAGCGGGAGCCCATGCCGGCGGCCAGGACAACGAGAGTAAGCGTCATAAAAAGCCAAAGGCTTAACCACGGATCGCACGGATTCACACGGATAAAACCGAAGACATGTAACACCGACGGCTGTGAAGAACTAGCCTTTGGGAACCGGAAATTTGACCACAGATCGCACAGATATCACGGATAAGAAGCAGGATGTTCACCAGCCATTATCCGCGCCCATCCGCGTGATCCGCGGTTAAGGTCCTGCCTTTGCCCCATCTGTGTCCATCCGTGTAATCTGTGGTTAAAGTCTGAACCTTTTTAGCTGCTGGTATAACCGCGGATTTCGCCGATGGACGCGGATGAAAACCGATACAGATACCTTAACCACGGATTGCACCGATTGACACGGATTGATCAGTCCCCGTCCGCCAAGGCCTGGTCCCGTCCACGTTCTCGGCAGCCGTCACGCAGCGCCCAAAAGCGCCCTGAAGCGTCTCCTTCGCCCAGTGGCACTTTGTGGCCAAACTCACCCTCTGTCGCGCTGTCCTCTGTCGCTCCGTCGCTCTGTCGCTCTGTCCTCTTTCGCTTCCCTCCTCCCGCCCTCTCACCTCTTTGCGGCCAATCCTCGAGCCGTCTCACAGGAGGAAACGAAGCGAACGAAGTCTTGGACAAAAGAGATCAAACACCTCTCCCCCATCCTTCCTTCGTTCCCTTCGTTACCTCCTGTAAAAAACAACTCCGCCCTCCGGCCCTCCGTCTCCTTTTTGCGTCTTTTGCGCCTTTTGTGGCCATTCATCCGTGCCGATCCGTGTGATCCGTGGTTAAAGCCCGTCACAGCTCCGTCCCCGCCACGATCATCCTGAGCGAATCCAGCCGCAGCCGCGCCTTCTCGATCGCCGTGCGCGTCTGCAACACCTGCCTCTTCGCCAGCTCGATCTCCTTCGGGCTCACGTGGTCGTTCACCTTCGACAAATCCACCAGCCGTTGCAGCTCCGCCGTCAGCGCCGCCGCCGCGGCCTCGCGCGCCGCCTGCTTCGTCGCCTTCGCGCGCGCCGTCGCCTTTTCCGTCGCCGCCTCGACCATCGTCTTCAAGAGGTGCGCGTTAAAGCCCGGCTTCTCCAAAAAGCGCGGCAGCGGCGCGTCCTCCGCCATCTCCAGCTCCGCGTCGAAGGCGTCGTCGTCCGTCAGGTCCTTGCCATGGATGTCGAGCAACACCCGCACCGGCGTCGGCGCGAGGAAACGGTCCACCTGCCACTTCGCGTCCGCCACCGCCTCCAGCACGAAGACCGCCTCGAGCAGCAGATTCGGCTTCTTCGCCTCCAGCGTGCAAAAGGCCGTCGTGCCCGCCGGCGAATCGATCAACAGATCGATCGTGTCCTGCACCAGCGGATGATCCGCCGAGATGAACCGGATGTCCTCGCGCGCGATCGCCCGAGCCCGGTCGTAGGTCGCCAGCATGCCGTCGCGCGGGATCGACGGAAAACCCTCCACGTAGGCGTGGCTCGCGTCGAGCGTCACGTCGCCCTCCTCGTGGTCCTTCACCCGCACCCCGAAGTGGTCGAGCAGCTCGCCCAGGAAACGCTCCAGAAACGGCGACTCGTCCGCCGCGCGCACCCTCTCGATCACCCGCTCCGCCACCTCGCGGTCGAAGGAGTTCAACTCGAGCAGCCGGTCGCGCCCCTTCTTCAACTTCGCCGTCAGTTCGGCATGAAAGGCCTGCGTCTCCTTCACCAGCGCGTCGAGCTGCGCCTTCGTGGTGCGCTTCTTCCCATCGACACAGTTCACCGCCAGCGCGAGCAGCCGGTCCTTGAAGGCCGCGTGATAATCGTCGCCCGCCTGCAAAGGCGTCTCCAGCGCGCCCAGCCCGCGGTGATACCACTCCGCCACGCACTCGTCCGCGCCGCCCACCACATAGGGCACGTGCACCTTGATCGACTCCGTCTGCCCGATGCGGTCCAGACGCCCGATGCGCTGCTCCACCACGCCCGGATTGAGCGGCAGGTCCCAGAGCACCAGATGATGCGCGAACTGGAAGTTGCGCCCCTCGCTGCCGATTTCCGAGCACAATAGCACCTGCGCGCCGTCCGGCTCGGCGAACCACGCCGCCTGCCGGTCGCGCTGCACCAGCGGCAAGCCCTCGTGGAAAAGGCCGATCTTGAAATTCACCCGGTCCTTGATCGCCGCCTCGATCGCCAGGAGCTTCCGCTCCGAGCGGCAAATCAAGAGCACCTTCGCCGGCGAGATTTTCTTCAAAAACTCCACCAGCCAATCCACCCGCGGGTCGTCCTTGAAATTGTAGCGGATCGCCGAGATGTCCCCGCCCTCCTCCGCCTCCAGCTCGCGCGCGATGCGCTCCAGCAAGGTCGGCGTCGCGCCCTCCACCGGCGCCGCGAGGTATTTCCGCTTCGGGAAACCGCTCATCGCCGCGCGCGTGTTGCGAAACACCACCCGCCCCGTGCCGTGCTGGTCGAGCAGCGTGCGCACCAGCGCCTCGCGCGCGCCCGCCTTGCCCGCCTCCAAGGCTCCGAGCAGATCGGTGAGCCGCTCGGGGTCCTTGTCGAAAATCTCCGTCAGCGTCTTCTGGTCGCGCGCCGTCAGCGCCTTGCCCTCGACCAGCTTCTCCGCGACGTCCGCCACCTTCGCGTAGTCCTCCGCCTCCTCGAGAAAACTCTCGTAGTGGTCGTAGCGGTTCGGATCGAGCAGCCGCAGCCGCGCGAAGTGCCCCGCCTGCCCGAGCTGCGTCGGCGTCGCCGTGAGCAGGAGCAGCCCCGGCGCCTTCGCCGCCAGCTTCTCCACCAGCGCGTATTCCGGGCTGGCCGCCTCCGGCGTCCAGCCGAGGTGATGCGCCTCGTCCACGATCACCAGATCCCAGCCCGCCGCCACGACCTGCTCCGCGCGCTTCTCGTTGTTCGCCAGATAAGGCGTCGCCGCCAGCCCGAGCTGCGCCGACAGGAAGGGATTCTTCTCCGGTTCGGCCGCCTCGCAATCGATGCAGCGCTGCTCGTCGAAGAGCGTGAACCACAGGTTGAAACGCCGCAGCAGCTCCACGAACCACTGGTGCATCAGCGCCTCGGGCACGAGCACCAGCGCGCGGCTGGCGCGGCCCGTCACCAGCAAGCGTTGCAAGATCAGGCAGGCCTCGATCGTCTTGCCCAGGCCCACCTCGTCCGCGAGCAGCACGCGCGGTATCTGGCGATTGGATACTTCGTGCAGGATGTAGAATTGGTGCGGGATCAGATCGATGCGCCCGCCGAGAAAGCCCCGCACCTCCGACTGACGCAGCCGCGCCTGAGCGCGGAGCGTCCGCAAACGCAGGTCAAACACCTCCGCCGGATCGGCCTGACCCGACATCAGCCGCTCCACCGGCGAACCCACGCTGGTCACGTCCGAGATCACATCCTCGCGCACGCGTTTCCCGCCGCCGACATAGACCAGGAGCTTCCCCTCCTCGACGATCTCCTCGATGGCGAAGGCCGAGCCATCGCGCGCCGCGACGGTCTCGCCCACGCCGAAGCGCACCCGCTTCAAGACGGGAGTGCCCCGCGCATAAATCCGCCGCTCCCGCGTGGCCGGAAACTCCACCGTCACCCGCGCGCGGTCGATCTCCACGACGATCCCCAGCCCGAGCTCGGGCTCTCGTTCACTGACGCAACGCTGTCCAACGGTATCGAGTGACATGAACCCGCCGAAAAGGCGGGTTTCTTGTCTGGTTTCAACACCGACGTGCCGCAAGTGAGCGTCATACCTCCCCGGATGGCGTTAAATCTCCCCGTGCATTGGGAATCTTAAAGCGCCTGACAGCTCGAAACCAACAACTTCGCAGTTCGGCTTCTTGAAGCTTGCGAAAACAAATCGCTGCAGGGAAGACTTCGGACAAGGTCAAATTTATGGGTAAAATCGAAAACTCAAAGGACCTCATTCTCCTGATGCTGTATGCGCCAGGACGCACAGGAAAAGTGTGCGAACCTATCAGCGGGCAGACACGGCTCATGAAAATGATTTTCCTCTTTAAAAAAGAGCTGTATGTTCACTTTAAGCAGGGGGATACTATAAGCGACTCCGCATTCCCGAACTTTGAGGCGTATGACTACGGCCCCTACTCAAGCCAAGTATACGAAGACCTCGAATTTCTAGTAAACATAGAACTCGTTGCTATTAAATCCGATAACAATGCAGAAGTCCTGGACGAGGAAAAGGCCGAATACAAATACTGGTCGATAACCAACGCAGACAATGGCTCAGCGACGCCAATAGGCAGGACATTTATGCTCACCAGCATCGGAAAGGAGTTCGTCAAAGAAGAACTCCTAAGCGGGAAAAACGCGATAACACCAAATCAGCTACTAATACTAGAAAAATTCAAATCCCGCTGTGTAAGTGCATCCCTCAAAAGCCTTCTCCACTACGTCTACAGCAAATATGGCGATATGACAACCAAGTCCAAAATCAAAAACCAAATACTTGGCACTAATGAATAGCAAGCCACGTTCTGAACTGGCGATGGTAAGAATCGCGCGGCAAAGATTGAAGGCCTCGGGCACTACTTCAAAGATCGAAGTTCCGCTACTAGGCAGAAGTATAGATTTGGTTTTTTTAAAAGGAACAGACGTTTGCTCCGTAGAATTTAAACTTAAAGATTGGAAAAGGGCATTAAGGCAAGCCCGAGACCATCAGTTGGGCGCAGATCTCGCCTTCATATGCATTCCAGAACGGAAGCTCTCGGAAAAGATGGAGCAGGCATTCACAGAAAGCGGAGTGGGCCTCCTATTCTTCGACCCCGAAAGCAGACACCCGTGGAAGGAAATTCTTCCAGCACGGAGTAGTCCAAGAACTTGGCTCCCTGCAAGAAATGGACTCCTAGCATCCTTTTATCCAACAACAAATGAGCTCACAGACAACAGGAATCACAGGGAGACATTTAGTTAGATACGGCACCCCGGCAGATCAGAAATACCTATTGGGTCCATTTCGCGACACCTACGACCAACTGGTCGTAAATGCCAATATGCTGGCGCATGCACCGCTTGCAATCGCGGGCTTTCTCTCACGTGAAGCAAAAAAGCCATTTATAATCGACCCCAACACCCACGCCTTTCAGCATGGCCGAGACTTTCTCTTATCAGAAAGCAAAGCGTCCGATGGGAAAGTAAAAAAATCCTGGCAAAAATTAATAGACGCTTATGGAGGCCCTTTCGCAGAAGCTATTCACGTCGCGGAGCGGAGTATCTTGCCAAATGATTTTAAGTCAGACGTAAGCATCGAGACGATATGCGCAGGCGTCGCGGATTTCCAATTAAAAACGATAAATAGCTACTTAACAGACAAAAAAGACGCTAAATATTTAAAGTTTGTTTCGAAAGCCAAAGGCATTCGACTGGACGTATGCACGCCCTCGCTGATCGTCGCACCCTATTTCTACCTGGGAGACAAAAATACGGCCGAGTGGATGGAAATCAATATCAGATGCCTGCGATTGATGACCAAAATACCACCCGGAGGACTCCCCGTAGCGGCAGAAATCGTCATCTCCCGCCCCCTCATGACCGACAAGAACTTTGTCGATCACCTGTGCAGTTCATATAGCAAAATCCACCCCACCCCATCATGCATTTTATTATGGGTAGATGAATTCGCGGAGCACACGGCAAAAATAAACGAGCTTATGAGCTGGGCCCATCTTATTGATCGCCTGGGCCAGATCGCACCGGTCGTTAATATGCACGGAGGCTATCTATCTACCATCCTATCAAAATTCACAAAAATAAACTTACGCGCAGTATGTCACGGCCCAGAATATGGGGAGACACGAGCGGTAATTCCGGTGGGAGGAGGAATCCCAGTATCGAAATTTTATCTTCCCGCGCTGCACCACAGGCTTTCGCCAGCACACGCAGTCGGCGCCATTCAAGCACTAGGGGCAATGAATGATCGAGCGACGTTTCTGCTTAAAGTATGCAACTGCGCCCAGTGCCAAGCGATCATCACAGACGATCCGGAAATCGATATTAAGGTGTATTTCAACGCCAACGCAAAAAGCTTTTGGAGCGGGGGCAGATGGATAACTCGCGAATTTCCAACCGGCGAAGCATCAGACCTCTGCACAAAACACTACATGTATTGCAAAGCAGCAGAGTTCACAGAATCGGACGATTTAAAGTCCGTGATCGCAAAGCTGAAATCCATACATAAAGAACTTCCAGAATCATCGGATCACATCTCGTCACACGCTGTCACTTGGCCAGCATTTCTAAAGAAGATCGGTTTAGACTAATATGCCGCCATGCAGCAGTAAAACGGTCTACGTGCTGGGAGCGGGATTCTCGGCCGACGCAAAATTCCCCCTTCAGCGTGACGTGCTGGGACAAATAATGGATCTGGAATTGAGCGATTTCCCCCTGAACCACATTAACGACTACCTGGAGCTCCAAAAGCAGGTAATGACCTTTTTACGTGTAGCAATCGATCATAGCGAGGCAATTTCAAGGTCAAGATCGTTAGAGGAAATTTTCACCCTTTTAGATCAATGCATAAGTGACGACGCAAATTTCGGAGGCCTCAGCTCCAATAAGCTTAAGGGAGTCAGGGAATCATTCATACGCCTCATACTCTTCTTGCTCTACCGAAGTGCTGAACAAATTCCCCCGCCAGCAAGAGAACAATACGACAAGATAGCGGCATATCTCATATTAAAACGACTGCAGGCAGGTAAACAGGGTGATCCATTCTCAATCATTTCACTAAACTGGGATACATTATTGGAAGATAGCATAATACGGGAGATACGAAGAATTAAGGCGGAGCGAAAAATCGACATAGATTTCTGCTTCTACACCACACCACTAAACAGAAAAAAATCGATTCACACACCATCTCCAAAGCAAAAAGCCAAAGGCATATATAATATAAAGCTACTAAAACTACATGGCTCATCTAACTGGCTACGATGCCCTGTCTCTAATGGAGTGTTTACTGGCATGGGGATGCCGGGCAGTTGCTACGATCTTTACGTTCCCCCAGTAGCCAGCCCCCTCATAACCAAGCTTCCTTCCAGCAACGAACAAGGTAATCCGCCCACTTTAGAGCCCTTGATTATAACTCCAACCTTCATTAAGGAGTTCGAGCTACCCCACATTCAAAATACGTGGCACAATGCCTTCGTTGAACTGAGAGAGTGCACAGAAGTGGTATTCCTAGGTTACTCCATGCCCGAAGCCGACTACCACTTCCGAACTCTTCTGAGGCGAGCCTTACGCCCAGAAACAAAAGTCTCTGTGGTTTTAACCGAAAACGACAATTTACAGCAGATTCCCAGAAAGTTTAGGTGGACCTCCGCGACAACAAGATACGCAAGCTTCTTCGGCGAGGACGTCGATTTTCACTACAACCGGGTGAGTGGGTATTTTTCCCATTGCATAAAGTCAGCTGGAGGGAGCAGTGAGATAAGGAAAAAATGCAAAGCATCATTACATAAATAAACACCCTAGTGCATCTTACCTAGCAGACCGTCTCACCAGCCTTCCCTAACTGCCCCGGAATTCATCTCCCCAAGCTCATTAGGCACTCGCCGATGCTCGCGCTCAATAAAAGCGGCAGGAAGATCTGCAAATCCTAAAATACTCAAGGGCCGCCTTAAAGCGAATCAACATGCGATACAGAAGGTTCCCGCATTATAGTCGCTGGCTGGAATTCGAGTCCCACGATGACTACCTGAAATATAGCTATGCGGGAACGGAGCCCGTTACCTGGCTCAGTCGTGCGGCAGTTGACGCGAAGAAGCTGATGGCTCTCGTGGATAAGAAATCCACTGAGCCGACTCTGCATACCTTTTTGGAAAGCCATCCTTATCTCTTACCTGGTTTCAGCGATCTTCACCATGGTCCTTATGAGGGCATCATCGCGACCAAGCTGCCATTAGGCAAAGATTTCGTGACAGATTTCGCTTATGTAGCCTGTAATTCTCAAACGCTCTATTTCACATGCGTCGAAATAGAGTCTGCGCGAAAAAAGCTTTTTCGCCGCGATGAAAAATTACATCGTGACTACCTTGATGCCCGCCAGCAGATCAGCGACTGGCTCTTTTGGGCACAGCAGCACAAGCGCGCCGCTATCGAAGCGTGGGGTTCACTCTTCAACGGCAAGCCAGCTTCTTGGTATAATATAAAATTCCGGGGCTATTTAGTTTTTGGACGGAGAGCGGAACTCAATTCTCCGACAAAGCAGCAAAGATGGAGTGCAGAAGCGGCATCTTTGGCACCAGGGCTGTATGCAATGACCTATGATCGTCTAGCTCACCGGTTAAACTTCGTGTTACCAGGCGTAGACAATGACCGAATCGCCGTTTGTTCATACAAAGATCGTCGCTTCGTCGCCAAGCAAGTGATCGACTAAGACAAAATCCATCTACAAGCATATATGCCCTCGCCCACCAAGCCAATTGCGCCATCAAGCGGCCCACACTGGCGATATTTTCGGACATTATGTGAGGACATAGAGCATCTCGGCCGTTTCGTGGAACTCGTTCCTGAGAATCATGGGGCGTATTCCATAGAAATTGTTCGACTCCTTCTCACCACTGGTTCCGAGGTTGACGTTATTCTGAAATTGATTTGCGAGGCCATTCAGCCTTCATTTAAGCCGAAAAACATCACTGGCTACTATCGAGTTATATCAAAACATTTTCCAGAATTTCCCGAAACGATCATTACTTCTAAAATCGATTATCGCGCTACACCATGGCAAGAATGGCGCGAGGATTTCCCACCTCGGTGGTGGCGTGCTTACAACGACGTTAAACACGAGCGAAACCGTTTTTTTAGCGCTGCAAACGTGGGCAACCTGCTAGGAGCTCTTGCTGGACTGTGCGTTGCGGTGAACTATTACCAGCAGATGGTGCTAAAGGAGCAATATGCCCCCTACTACGCCGGGTTCATGTCTCTAGAGGATAGATCAATAGAGCATATGCTCGGAGGAATAGATGGGAGGCCGGTTCAACCGAAGCTGCCAAATGCTCGACTCTTGTCTAGCTTTCTAGGCCGCTAGCCCACAAACCATGAGACTCCTCAGCAGCCTGCTCGGAAACGCCTCGGAGATCGACATCGCCAAGGTGCAGCAAGAACTCGCGCCCGTGCTCGTGCCGGGCGAAACCATCGGGAAGGGTTTCACCGACCACCGGCTGATCCTGATCTAGAGGCAGGGGCTCCCAGTGATCGCTCTTATCGCTTAACGAAACAGTGAATGAAGCTCGCGAATTGGAACCTTGAGCGCGCCGCGACACCCGCGCGACGACGCGCCCAGCGCGAGCAGGTCGAAAGCATCGCCGCCGATGTTTGGGTCTTCACCGAAACCCGCGCCGACTTTGACCCCGGTCTTCCCTACTCGTGTGCATCCGCCTCAGGACGCGACGGCCTCGCTGGTCTCGACACGCCGGCGGATCAATGGGTCGCGATCTGGTCGCGCTGGCCCTTGGAGGCTTTGCCGGTGAGCGATCCGGTGCGTTCGGTGGCGGCGCGGGTGCGGCCCGATGCGATACCGCCATTCCTCGTCTTCGGCCTCGTGCTGCCCTGGAGTCGCGACAACTGGCGCGGATTCTCTCCGGCCGGCGGAGAATCTTTCCGCCAAGCGCTTAAACTCCAGCAAACGGATTGGCTGCGCCTGCGGCGCGAGTTTCCGGACGACGAGTTGTTTCTGCTCGGCGACTTCAACCAAGACTTGGTCGAGCCACGCTACTATGGCTCGCGTGCCAACCGCGCGGCCCTGCGCACGGCGCTGGACGAGTGCGGCTTGGTAGCGCTTACCGGTGACGCGAACGATCCGGTTCGCCGCGACTCCGCTCCTTGGGCCTGCATCGACCACATCTGTTCCCGCCGCGACTCCCGCTGGATCACCTCGCCCACGACGCGCTGGCCCGATGCACCAAGACCCGACAAAAGCCTCTCCGATCACTTCGGCATCGCAGTCCATCTTTCGCTAAAACCGGCATGAACCTCACCCGCTTCCTCGACGCCCAAGCTCCGCTCTACGCCGATGCCCTCGCGGAGCTGCGCGCAGGCAAGAAGCGCACGCATTGGATCTGGTTCGTTCTCCCGCAGCTGCGCGGCCTCGGGACCAGCCACAACGCCACCTATTACGGAATCGAAGACGCGGCGGAAGCGGCGGCCTACCTCGCCCACCCCGTTCTCGGCGCGCGCCTCCGCGAATGCGTCGCGGCCCTTCTCGCCCACAAAGACAAAAGCGCCCACGCCATCCTCGGCTCGCCCGACGAGGCCAAGTTTCGCTCCTGCCTCACGCTCTTCCGCGCCGTCGCGGCACCCGACGACACGCTGTGGCAAACCGCCCTCGATCAATTCTACGCCGGCGAAGCCGACCCCGCCACGCTGCGGCTGCTGGCAAGCTAACAATATTCCGACTGTCTCCGTCCCTTAAGCCAATCCTGCGGTTCACGCCCACTCGTCCATGAACGACAATTAACCCTCAAGATCTTTGCGCCTGCCGCTCGATCCATAAATCATGGGCTTTGTTCAGGATCACCTTGTAGACGTGCTTTCCCTTCAGGCTGGATTTTGCCTCTTTTGCGGCTTGTTCCTTTAGCCGGGCATAGATTTTCTGCGCCGCGACAAATTCCTCGTCCGTAGCGTGGTTGTAGACTTGCCGCACATCTCTTTTGAAAACCGAGAAGGCGGGGTCGCGGTAGGTGTTAAGAGATTTGAAGAGCGGCGAATTGGCTTTCGCGGCGTAATATTCCTCCTCCGTCATGCCAGGGAAAATTTGGTTCTGAGCCACCATCTGCGCTCGGCTCGCCTCGATGGCCTCCAGCGTCTCGATCGCGGTCGGCACGTTGGGAAGCATGCCCATAAAGAGGAAGCAAAAGCCCCAGGTCATGATCAAATACACGATGATTCGCGCGATGAACGAACCGAGTAGGAAGTCGCTCTTGGGGCGAGCAACCATCAGAAGGATGACCTTTATGAAGGGATAAACACAGGCCGAGAACATGACGGTCGTGACCGCCGTGGTGTAGGGATTTAGGCAGAGCGCCGGAGCCGAGATCATCAGAAAACTTATAGGCTCTCTGAATAGATAATAAACCACCGGGCTCAGCAGCAGGCAGACAACGGTGAATTCGGCCACAAAGCGGAGGAATGCCGAGCCCGCAGCCGGGCGGTGAAGCTTCCAATTCCGCTGACGCACCGCCTCCAAAGCCTTCTCCTCGGTGGCAAAAAAGTAGCAAGTGCGGTCGTCCGCTACATGAGGAGCCAGGATCTCGATCTTCCACGGGTAGCCCGGCCGAGGCGTTTTCAACACCTTGCACCTCACTCCCTCTGTTTCCGCGGTGGCAGCTTGTCCCATGTTGGTATCTCGATTCAGGAGATATAAACCAAGCGCTGAAAGCGATAGCGGGCTTTGGCTTCGTCCGTTCTTGCTTGGACTACGACACGCGCTTTTCGGAGCTCGACGGCATCCTCAACGAACTCGACGCCAATGAAAAATCGCTGCGCGAGCTCTCCTCGCGGATGCTCGCCGGGGTGGAAGTGATCGGACGGCTGATCTACGCGGACGGGCGCCCTCGCCCTGCGCGACAACTTGCACGAGCGCCCTGTCCCTAGCTCCTTTTACACGTGAACTTGCCGGGGATTCCGCAATTGGGCGGGAGCGGCGACGTCCTCGTCGCCGAGGAAAAAGGCGGGCGGCAGGAATGCCGCCCCTCCGGAGCGGCGGCATTCCTGCCGCCGCCATCGGCGACGAGGACGTCGCCGCTCCCAAACACAGACCGATGCGCGCTTCTCATCCTAATATCCGGAGGCAAAGTCGGATCCGGGTCTACTGGCCTTCGCTTGCCTCGCTTCCATCTTGGGGTCGCGAATGAACCAACGGCACTCCGACTCTTCTTCCGCCGACACCGGCTTAACGGCTTGGCTGTAGCCGACGCCCAGCCAAACAACATCCTGGTTGCACCCGATGGCCGGCTCGCCCCGATCGATCTCGTGATCGGCCGGCCCAGCCCTGCCTTGCTCAGGCGCCTGCTCGCCGAGCCGCCGTGTTAACGGACGGCAAGGCACCAGATCATTTCTCCCCTTGCCGACAATCCTTTTGCTCATGCGCCTTCACCACATCACCCGTCTCTGCCTCGTTCTCCCCCTGCTCCTTCTCTCCTCCGGCTGCGGAGTCACCGGCGGCACCCACTCGCGAAAGATCGCGCTCAACCCGGCGCTGACCGGCGTGCCGCTCGCCCGCTCCGTCCAGATCGGCGACGTGAGCGCCCGGCCCGGCGCGGGGGTCAATCACGCCATCGGCGCCTACAACCTCGGCAAGTTCGGCGACTCGGACTTGGCAACCTTGCGTGAAAGCGTGCGGCGCAGCCTGCCGGCCTCCGCCCAGACCGGCGCCTCGGTGCATATCGTCGTCCAGCACTTCGGCCTCACCTTCACCAACAATCGCGGCGCCGGCCTCGCGATCGTCGATTGGTGCGCGGCCGAGCGCTCAAAGGTGCTCGCGAGCGAGCGCTTCTATGCCGCCTACGACACCGGGGATAAAATCTTCGGGACCGAGACCATCGGCGCGGTGAAGAACCGCATCCTTCACGCCGCCGCCGCGCGCATCGCCGAGCGCGCGCTTGCCGCCGCCAACGCCTTGCCGCCGCCGCCCGCGCCCGCTCTCACCTTCGAAGATCCCGCCGCCGCCAGCGCCACGCTGCCCGCGCACATGGTCGCCGTGGCCGGTCCCGGCTTGGTCTCCGCCGCCGTGCAACAAACCATGCTCGGAGGTCTGGCCGGCGCCACGAATCTTCTGCCAGACCCGCTGCCGCCCTCCGTCGCCTGGAATGCGCGGCTCAACAAGGCCGACGCACCGTAAAGGATATCGGCGTCTCTCTCGCCTTCGCCGATGAAACGTCTCCCGCTGATCGCCCCGCTGCTCCTTGCTGGCTGCGCCACCGTCCCTCCTGAACCCACGCCCCGCGAGTATTTGAGGTCGCTGACGAAGGACGCGTCTCCGATCCGGAGCGAGCGGAAGGCGGGCGAGCGCTCCGTCATTCTCTCCGCTTACGGCGCCGAGCTTCTGCCTGCGTCCGTTCAAAGCGAACTCGCAAAGGTGATGAAGCATCGCCGGACCGAAGGGCGCTGGCCGGAACTGGACGAATTGTCCACTGGCGGAGAGCGCTGGCGAGTCACACACGTGGAGGATCTGCTGGTCCTCAAGCGCGACGTGGACGGCGAATTTCCTTATCCCGAGATTTTCGTCTCACCAGATGGTTTCATCGGGCTCGATATCGCCTACCGGGGGTTCATACCGTTTTTGGAGTTTGGCCACTTTCTCAGAGGGCTGATATCGCCCCCGCGCTCTTCCAAGCAAGGCGCCACGTTCCCTCCGATCATCATCCCTCCTCACCGTTTCTAGTCCGATCAGCGTCCTCGCGATGTTCCTCCCCCGCCCCTCCGCTCCCCTGCCCTCGCGGCAGGATTTCGATCCGCATGGCGGCGATCTGGACGCGCTCTGCGCGTGGCGAAACTTTGGCGGGCTGAGCTTGGCCGCGGCTTATGAAAAATTCCTCACCGTCCCAGAAAGCTATCAGGAAGACTTCATGTTCATGGGCTGCCGGGCCTTCGCCTACTATTTCCCCGTGATCGATCGCTACCTGCGCACCGTCACGCTCGGCCCGGACGACCTCGGCGATTGCGAGGCGGCGATCCTCGGCTCCGCCGTCGCGGCGCAGTTCGGCTGGAACGGCGCGGTCATTCCCGCCTCTCTTCGCGCCGAGATCGCGAGCCTGCGCGCCTTCGTCGTCGAAAACGTCGCGCGTTACGCCGCGACGGAAAAAGAGCGGCGCCGCATCTTGCGCGAGTGGCGCCGGGTGGCCGAGGAACTCGCGAAAAAAACACCTGATACCAGCAGCTAAAAAGATTCAGACTTTAGCCACAGATTACACGGATGGACACAGATGGGGCAAAGGCAGGTCTTTGGTAGTGTCTCCGGAGTTTAGCAAAAAGGGCGGGTCATGGTAGGTGGTTGGGAGACGAAACCTAAACCACCGTAAGGAGAGACAAGCCATGACCCGCCCGAAGCGGAACGATGAGACGATCAACGTGACGAAACAAGAACTGCTGCGCCTTTTGAACGAGGAGGAAGCGCTAAAGAAGCTGATGCAGACCCTGCTGCAGGAGGTGCTGGAGGCCGAGATGGACGAGGCCTTGAGAGCCGGCAAAGGCGAGCGCACGGCGACGCGTCTGGGCTATCGCAGCGGCCACTATCCGCGCACCTTGGTGAC
>JAUWBD010000131.1 GCA_030605125.1 Verrucomicrobiota bacterium
CCGCGCGAGAACTGGCCGCGTTCTACATCGGCCACAGCCTCATCAGCGACGTGCCCGACATGGTGCAGAGCCTCGCCGCCTCCGCGCCCGCCGAGGCGGGGCGCCTGCGTTTCCAGGAGCAGTTCACGCCCGGCGCGCCGCTGCGCTGGCATTGGGATCAGGTGGAGAAATTCCAAGGCGAGCCACGCTTCCGCGTGCGCTACGACCACGCGCTCGCCAGCGGCCGCTTCGACGTGCTGGTGGTCACCGACGGGGTGCCGCGTGGCGGCGCGGAGCTCGAGGCCGAGACCGCCGACTATCTAGCGCGCTTCACCCGCTTCGCCCGCGAGCACAACCCCGCGATCCGCGTCTATTATTACGAGACCTGGCACACGATCACCAGCGGCACGCCTGAGAACAGCCCCTACGACAAGCAGAGCCCTCGCCGCCACCTGCGCTGGCGCGAGCGCCTCGACGCCGACCGCGCCATGTGGGAATCGATCGTCGATGCCGCCAACCGCGCCGCGCCCGCCGCCGTCGGGTCGCCGCCCATCCGCATCATTCCCGCCGGCCAGGCCCTTGCGCGTTTCGACGACGCGGTCCGCGCCGGCAAGGTGCCCGGTCTCGCCGACACCCGCGCCTTTTTCCACGACGACATCCATCTCAACCACTACGGCAAATACCTCGTCGCCTGCGTCCACTACGCGGTGCTCTTCGGCCGGCCGCCCACCGGCCTCGCCATCGACCTCAAGGAGCGCTGGGGCCGCGATTTTTGGGACGCGCCCACCTGGGACGGCAAACGCTGGCCGCGGCCCGACCCCGCCGCCGTGCGCGTGATGCAGGAGATCGCGTGGGAGACGGTCGCGGGGCATCCGCGCACCGGCGTCGAGCCGCCGGCGCGGTGATCGCTCCCTGCGTCAGCCCTTGGCGCGCGTGGTCTTCCGCGTTTTCGCCGGCGGAGCTTTCCGCACGGTCGGGCCGTCGCGCCACACGCCGTTGAGCAACATGATCACCGGGTGCTCGGGCAGGCCGACCTCGTTGTTCTGAATCTGCTTCACCACCAGGTCCGCCGCCGCCGCGCCGACCGCCCGCGGCACCTGGTCGATCCCCGCGAAAGGGTGGCGCTCGGGAAACAGGTCGAGCGAGGCGAAGGAGATCTCGCCCGGCACGTCGAAGCCCGCCTCGCGGATCATCTCCGGCACCGTCGGCCAGTTGCTGATCACCGCGTCGGGCCGCGTCCGTTGTATCCATTCACGCATTACATCCGGATCCAGCCCCGGCGCGAGCAGCGGCTCCACGCGACGCTCCGGCGGCAGCGCGTGCTGGTGGCCGAGGAAGGCGCCGAGCCAGGTGTGGTTCACCCGGTCGTCCTGGTCGGCGAAGGTCGCGTAGCCGATCCGCCGGTGGCCGCGTTTCTCCAGCTCTTTCAACGCGAGCAGCATGCCGTTGTAGTGCGCGTGCGCCGTGCGGTGCAGGTCGGGCTTCACGATCGAGAAGCCCGTGGTGGCGGAGGCGAAGTGACCCCACTCCAGCTCCACCACGCCCTGCGCGTGGTGCAGCGGCGCGATCACCACGCCCTTGATCGCGCGGGTGTGGAGGATGCGGCTCAGCCGCTTCGGCGTCATGCCCGGTTCGTGGCTCCAGAGGTGGTCCACCTCGTAGCCGAGCTGGTGCGCGCGGGCCCGCATGCCCGCCAGGTAGTGCCCGTCGTTTACGTGCGTGTTTTCCCACTTGGGGAAGGGCTGCCACGCGGTGAGGAAGGCGATGCGCTCCGAGGTGCGGCGCACGCGCGCCGTGCGCAGCTTTGTCATCAGCGAGGAGACGATCGGGTCCTGCCGATAGCCGTGCTTGGCCGCGAGTTGCTGCACCCGCACGCGCGTGGCCTCGGGCAGGCGCGGATGGTTGCGCAGCGCGAGGGACACGGTGGTGCGCGATACGCCGGCCAGCGCGGCGAGCTGGCGAATGGTGGGGTCGGGCATGGGAGTCAGTTGACTGTCCCGCAGCCGACCCGTTGCAAGCCCCTTCGCGCGGCGGGATTCTCGCGAAAGTCGGCAACCCCTCCTCCGGCTTCCGCCACCCCCAACGTTTCCGCCCATGAAGAATACCTCCGCCTCCACCGCTTCCCGCGTTTCGCGTCTCGCCCTCGGCGCCCTCTGCGCCTCCGCCGTTTCCCTCCAAGCCGCCACCCTCTACTGGGACGCCAGCGGTGACGCCACGGACTCCAGCTTTGGCGGCGACGGCACCTGGAGCACCACCGACACGAACTGGAACAGCTCCGCCACCAACGGCTCGGGCACGCTGCAGGGCTGGACCGGCGGCCTCGCCGACACCGCACACTTCCTCCGCGCCACCTCGGGCAACGTCGCCGTCAGCGGCACCGTGCAGGTGATGAGCATCGACTTCGGCTCCAGCACCGGCAGCTACACCACGGGCAGCGGCGGCACCTACAACCTCACCGGCGGCACGCTCGATCTGCGCCGCGCCTCCGGCAACCCCGTCCTCCAGACGCTCAACGGCGTCACCGCCAACATCGGCTCCGCCATCAACCTCTTCGGCGGCATGGTTGGCAGCTCCGGCAACCAGGCCTTCCGCGCCACCTCCGGCTCGCTCGTCATCACCGGCAACGTCGTGGACATCTCCGGCTCCGGCACCCACACGCTCAACCTCGAGAGCTTCGGCGGCCACATCACGATCAACGGCAACATCACCCGCACCGGCACGGCCACCGTCACGCTCAACATCGGCGGGAGCGCGAGCACCACCCAGTCCAACAGCGCAACCTACACGCTCGGCGGCAACAACAGCGGCCTCGTCGGCACCACGATCACGCTCAACCGCGGCTCGCTCATCATCAACAACGGCTCCGCCACCGGCACCGCGAGCGGCATCACCGTCGGCAACGCCAACACCACCTCCGGCGCCGGCGACACCGCCCGCGTGCTCGTCGGCACGGCCGGCGTCACCATGACGCGCAATGTCACCTTCAGCGCGCTCACCGCGACCGACACCAACGACGTGCGCGCCATCGGCGGCCAGAACATCACCGGCGCCTCCGGTTTCAGCGGCAACATCACCGTCAACGCCCTCGCCGCCTCGGGCACCGGCTCCTACGTGCAATTCACCGCCGAGGAGGGCGGCCGCGTGAACTTCACCGGCTCCATCCTCGGCACCGGCGCCATCCGCAAGGTCGGCGATGGCGTGGTCGCCTTCTCCCGCCCCAACGCCGGCACCAACCACTCCGGCGGCGTCACCGTCGCCGCGGGCACGCTCCTCGCCAACGGCTTCAACAGCACCGGCTCGAGCGCCGTCACCGTCAACTCCGGCGCCACGCTTGGCGGCAACGGCACGGTCACCGGCGCCATCACGCTCGACGCCGGCTCGCGCCTCTCCCCCGGCGACATGGCCGCGGACAACGCCACCTCGCTCGCGGGCACCTTCACCGGCGGCTCCTCGCTCACGTGGAATTCGAACAACTCCTCCGCCGGCATGTTCTTCAACCTCGGCGCCGACCAGGCCTCGTCCGACCAGATCTCGCTCCTTGGCGCCTTCACCAAGGGCTCCGGCAGCAACTTCATCTTCGACTTCACCGGCTCCACGCTCACGCCGTCCTTCACCTACACGCTCGTGAACTACGGTTCGACCGACTTCTTGGTCGGCGACTTCTCCGCGATCAACGGTGGTGGCGGCTTCTTCGCCTTCAACGGCAACAGCCTCACCTTCACCGCCATCCCGGAGCCCTCCGCCGCCGCCGGCCTCGCGGCTCTCGCCGCCGTGCTCTTCGCCGGCACGCGCCGTCGCCGCCGCGCCTGAGTCCTCGCCTCGTCCTCCCCGCAATCCGCCATTCCCCCATGAAAGCTCTCCTCCTCCTTCTCGCCTGCGCCTTCACGTCGCTCGCGGCCCAGGCCGCCGGCGCCCCCGCGGTGAAGTTCTCGCTCGATGCCAAGGGCGTCGCCTTCGAGACGGCGGGCGAGCGCTTCGTCATCCCCGCGCCCGACTACAGCGTCGGCAACCAGACGCAGAAACCCGTCTGGCAGCGCGGCGAGGACGGCAAGTCGGGCGTGGCCCGCTACGAGAGCGGCTTCGAGCTGCGCGTCGCGGTGGACGCCGCCGCCGGCACGATCACCTACGACTACTCCACCTCCAATGTCACGCCGGGCGTGATGCTGCGCTTCATGACGCTCATCCCGCTCGGCTTCAACCAGGGCGGCCGCTACTCGCTCGACGGCGGCCCCTTCGGCGAATTCCCGCCCGACCTCGTGGACCAGTTGCTCGTGCGCGGCGAGGCCACCCGCGTGGACATCGTCGCCCCCTCCGGCTCCGGTTTCTCCGTCGAGGCGCCGCTCTGCTGGCAGGCCGTGCAGGACAACCGCAAGTGGAACTGGAACGCCTTCGCCTGGGTTTACGTTTACGACCTCAACAAGGTCCCCGCCCGCCGCGCCTTCACCTTCAAGATCAGCGCGATAAAGCCCTGATCCGAGCCGCCCCTCAGGCCCGCTCGCCCCACGCCGTCCTTCGTCACGACGGCGCTCCGCCAGAATCCTCGCGCCTGCCGCACCGGGCGGAGCTTTGTCCGCGCCCCCCGGACCAGCTCCCCGCCGGCCCGCTTCCCCTGTGCGCAACCCCCACATGAACACCCCCATGAACACCCCAAGCCCCCTGCTTTCCCGTATCCGGAAAGTCATTACCGAGAGCGCGCTCATCGCGTTTTTCGCCGCCTCGACCCTGGTCCCGACGACCGAGGCCGCTCCGCCCACCATGGGCGTTTTCATCACCGGCGCCGACGAGGCGCAGCACGATCGCTACGAGGACTACACCCAGCAGCGGATGAGCCATCTCGTTTACTTCGGTCCCGGAGACGGACCGAACGACACCTGGGAGGCGCTCACCGGACGCTACGTCAGCAACAACGAGCGACGCTCCGGGCACGGCCTCGCCTGGAGCGTCAATCGCTGGGATCCGCCCTACCGCGACCGCGTGGTCTGGTCGATCCCCATGCTTCCCACGAATGGCGCCCCGCTCAGCAACAACCTCGCGAGCGGCGCCAACGGCTCCTACGACCAGCAGTGGCGCAACGTCGCCACCACCCTCATCGAGGCGGGCTACGGCGACGCCACCTTGCGCATCGGCTGGGAGTTCATGGGCAACTGGTATCGCTGGAGCGTGCACGGCACCGGCTGGAACGGGCAGCCCAACACCGTGAACTACCGCGAGTATTGGAAACGCATCGTCCTCGCGATGCGCAGCGTCCCCGGCGCCAACTTCAAGTTCAACTGGTGCGGCAACCCCGGCGATTTCTGGAACGGCAGCGTGCGGATCAACCCCGCCGACGCCTATCCCGACGACGACGCCAACGGCAGCTACGTCGATGAGATCGGGATCGATATCTACGACGGCAGCTGGCTGCGAAAGCCGAACAACGGGCCCTACTACTATCCCGTTGATCCCAACCTCACGCAGGCGCAGCAGGACGCCGATCGCAACACCGTGTGGACGGCGAAGCTCTCCTGGGGCACCCACCACATCAACTGGTGGACGGCGTTCGCCGCCAGCAAAGGCAAGCCCATCACCGTGCCGGAATGGGGGCTCAACGCCACCGACTCCGAGCGCGGCGGCGGCGACAATCCCGTCTTCATCCAGCGCTTCCACGAGTGGGCAATCAACCCGGCCAACAACGTGAAGTGGCACGCCTACTTCCAGCACGACTACTCGTTCATGACGCAGTTCTTCGAGCGGAACCCCGGCGTCTTCCCGCGGGCCGAGACGAAGTTCCTCCAGCTCTTCATGGGCCGGCCGGTCGCCACCATCTTCCAGAATCCGGTCAACGCCTTCAGCTGGACCGCCGGCTACGGCACGCGCTCGATCACGGTCGTCGGCACCGACAACGGCCACGCGCCCTTCGAGGGCGCCCATCACTACAAGCTCACCTACACGACCAACGCCGGCCTCCAGTTCGCCTTCTCGCCGCGAAACCTTCAGGGCGCCACCCACCTCAGCTTCGCGATCAAGGGTCCGCTGACCCACAGCTCGCAAAATCTGAAGGTGCGCCTCTTCGCGCAGGACGGCAGCTACGGCCAGCTCGTCACCGTGCCGCGCCAGGCGAACTACAACATCGTGGACATTCCCCTGAGCTCCCTCTCCTCGGGGCTGAATCTTTCGCAGGTCAACTCGATCTACTTCTACGCCACCACCGCTCCGGTCGGCACCAGCGACACCGTTTATCTCGATAGCGTCCAGTTCATCGACACCACCCGCTGACCCTGTGCCCAAACCCGCCGCCTCCGAGTCCTCCGGAGGCGGCGCGCCTCTTTTCCCCACGTGAGAATCCCGTCTCCTCGCCCCGCCCGGCTGTCGTCGGCGCTCGTCGTCTTCCTTCTCACGGGGACCGCGCTTCACGCCGCGCCGCCGACCATCACCGCGCCGGCCGCCGCCGCCACGCCCGCCATGCACCCGCACTGGCGCACCGCCGTGAGCGTCAACGCCACCGACGACGGCGGCGCCGCCGCGCTCACCTACACCTGGTCCACGCCCGGCACCGCCTACCCGGCCACCTTCACCGTCAACGGCACCAACGCCGCGCGAAACACCGTCGCGATGTTCAACCGCGCCGGCAGCTACACCCTGCGCGTCACCGTGCGCGACGCCCAGGGCGAGACCGCCACCTCCGACGTCGCCGTCACCGTATCCGCGCTGCGACTACCGCAGGTCTTCGGGGACAACATGGTCGTCCAGCAGGGCAAGCCCGTCGTCGTCTGGGGCCAGGACAACGCCTCGACCGATGTCACCGTGAGCATCGGCGGCCACAGCGCCACCGCCCGCACCGGCTACACCAACGGCGCCTACCGCTGGCGCGTCACCCTTCCCGCGCTCCCCGCGAGCGACACGCCGCAGACGATGACCGTCAGCGGCTCCAGCACCGTCACCTTCCAAAACGTGCTCGTCGGCGAGGTCTGGCTCGCCAGCGGCCAGTCCAACATGGACTGGGCGGTCAAGGACTCCACCAACTCGCAGGCCGAGATCGCCGCCGCCAATCACCCGGGCATCCGCTTCCTGAAGGTGCCCCAGTTCAACCACGCCTCGGTGCAGCAGGATCTGCCCGGCGTCGCCGGCTGGGTCGTCGTCGCGCCCGGCACCGTCAACGTGCTCTCCGGCGTGGGCTACTACTTCGCCCGCGATCTCCGCGCCGCCCGCGGCACCCCCGTCGGCATTCTGCAATCCGCCGTGCCCGGCACGCCCATCGAGCCCTGGACCTCCCCCGAAGGCTACGCGACCGTGCCCGCCTCGGTTTACGCCGGCGCCAATCCCTATCCCTCCGCCCACCGCTTGCACAACTGGATGATCCAGCCGCTCGCGCCCTTCGCCATCCGCGGCGCGCTCTGGTATCAAGGCGAGGCCAACCACAACGACGGCTCGCTCTACATCGACAAGATGAAGGCCCTCGTCGCCGGCTGGCGCGGCGCCGGGCTCTGGAACGACCCCACGCTGCCCGTCTATTTCGTGCAGATCGGCCCCTACGCCTACGCCAACGACGGCCCCGAGGCCGTGCCCACCTTCTGGGAGGCGCAGACCGAGGCCGCGCGCGTGATCCCGCACACCGGCATGGCCGTGATCAACGACATCAGCGCCCTCGAGCTCCATCCGCGCAACAAGCAGGACGTCGGCCGGCGCCTCTCGCTCCTCGCCCGCGCCCGCACCTACGGCGAGACCGAGCTCGTCCACTCTGGCCCGACCCCGCGCGCCGCCGCGCGCCGCGGCTCGACCTTGCGCGTGCGCTTCGACCACGCCGCCGGCCTCGCCGCACGCGGCGGCGGTCCGCTCACCTGGTTCGAGCTGCGCGACACCGGCTCGTCCGCCTACGTCCCCGCCACCGCCACGATCGAGAGCGACACCGTCGTGCTTTCCGCGCCCGGCGTCGCGCGGCCCGACGCCCTGCGCTTCGCCTGGGGCAACACCGCCGAGCCCAATCTCATCAACGCCGCCGGCCTGCCCGCCGGCGCCTTCCGCCTCGCGGCCGACCCCGCCCTCGCCGACTCGGTGGGCGACGGGCTCACCGACGCCTGGCGCGCCGCGCACTTCGGCGGCGACGGCGAGACGGCCACCGCCGCCAGCGCCGCCTCCGCCGATCCCGACGGCGACGGCCTCGACAACCGCGCCGAGTATTTCGCCGGCACCTCGCCCACCGACCCCGCGAGCGCGCTCCGCATCGTCGCGCTGACCGCGCAGCCCTTGTCTGGCGAGCGGAGCGTCACCTTCACCTCCGTATCCGGAAAGCACTACGACGTGCAGGCGACCGACGATCTCGCCGCGGGTTTTCCCGAGACCATCGCCGCCGCCGTGCCCGGCACCGGCGCGCAAGTCACCGTGGCCGATCCCGCCTCGCCGCCGTCGCCGCGTCGCTTTTACCGCGTCGTGCTCCGGCCCTAGCCGCATTTCGCATGAAATCGTGGCCAAGCTTTTTCGTGCAGGCGGGTAGGGCGGGACCGCCGGGCCCGTCGCGTTGCCTCTCCGCGTCCGCCACTCCGCCGCGGCGCGCCCGGCGGGGGCGCCCGACCATTCGCACCACCCGCGTCCTACTCTTGTTCGCCTGCGCCGCGGCCGCCTGCGCCGCCACGCCCGGCGTCAAGCTGGAGGCGAGCCGCCTCGCCGGTCCCGCTCCGCTCGCCGTGCTCTTCGACGCCTCGGGCACCACCGCGCCGGGCGTCGAGTTTCCCTTTCATCAGCTCCTCTACGAATTCCACTTCGGCGACGAGCGCGGGGAGACCTGGCCGCACAGCGGCCGCCCGAAGAACACCCAGCGCGGCGGCCCGCTTGCCGCGCACGTCTTTGACCGTCCCGGCACCTACACCGTCCGCGTCGCCGTGCGCGCGGCCGGCGGCGGCTCCCTCGGCGAGGCGACGTTACGGGTGGAGGTGCAGGATCCCGACAAGGTTTTCGCCGGCTCGCGCACCGTCTGCGTCTCCGCGCGCGGGGACTTCGCCGGCGCACCCTCCGGCGCGCTGCGCCTCCGCGAGTTGCCCGCCGAGTTCTCCGGCAAACGCATCCTGCTGCGGCGCGGGGAGACCTTTGGCCGCATCGAGCCGCGGCCCACCGACTCCGGTTTTCAGATCGGCGCCTTCGGCCCCGGGGCCAAGCCCGTCGCCGGCCCTTTCCACATCGGGCACCGGCGCGGCGTCGCGGAGTGGGCGCACGATTTCACCGTGATGGACCTAGACCTGCTTGGCGGCGTGAGCATCGAGGCCACGACCTCGCGCGCCTTGTTCTACCGCAACGACCTCAAGACCGGCCCCTTCTCCGTCGCGGTGTTCAACCTCGGCACCGCCGTCACCTACTACCACGACCACGAGCCGCTCGCGCTGCGCCGCGTGCTGCCCTGGCCGCGCGAAGTCTTCGTCGTGGACAACGACCTTCGCGGCAAGGTGGACGCCGCCGGCGAGCCCAACGTCGTCCTGATGGGCTGGCTCTTTCGCTCCGCGCTCCTCGGCAACACGATGGACCGCGCCACCGAGCACACGCTACGCGTCTGGGCCGCCGGCGACGCGGTGATCGCGCACAACCACCTCGGCGGCAACCACCACGCGCCGCGCCCGCCCGGCATCCGCCACGCGATCAAGCTCCACTCCGACGGCACCGATGAGATCACGCCGCTCGTCGCCACCAGCCGTCGCCCGCGCAGCAGCCGCGTCGTCGTCGCCGACAACCTCATCGGCAGCCCCACCTATCCCGGCAGCTTCCTCACCGGCTTCGCCCCGCAGAATGGCGACCGCGGCACGGTCGAGGCGGTGGAGGACTGCATCGTGGAGAACAACGTCTTCGTCCGCGGTCCGCACACCATCTCCGAGGTGCAGCTCCGCGGCCGCCGCCTGAGCGCCCGCGGCAACACGCTGCGCGGCGGCGGCCGGCCCGACACCGTGCGCTCCGGCGCGCGCTTCGACCCCGCGCTCGATGCCTGGGACGGCCCCTACTTCATCGCCCGCTAACCATGAGAATCCTCCAAGGCCTCGCCGAGGGCCAGGTGCTGCAACGACTTCCTGGGAGCGCCGACTTTCAGTCGGCATCCGGTGCGGGCGTCGCCCGCCTCCGCGGCGAATGCGCCTCGCGCGGCCCGGTGCTGGCCACGCTCTCCGCGGCCGGCGCTCCCCTGCGAGGCTGGGCCGCGCGCCGGGTGGGCCGAGCCCGCGCCGGCCGCTTCTCGGCCCTGCTCCAGGGCGTGCCGGTGGGCGGGCCCTACCGGCTCGAGCTGCGCTGCGGCGAAGAGTCGGCGCGCGTGAGAGCCTTCTACTGCGGCGACGTGTGGTTGCTCGCCGGCCAGAGCAACATGGAGGGGGTGGGGGACATGGATGGCGCGGCGCGGTCGCACCCGCTGGTCCGGGTGTTCTCGATGGCGCGCACGTGGCGCCTCGCGAGCGATCCTTTGCACGTGTTGTCCGAATCGCCGGATGCCTGCCACCACCTCGGCAAGCCGGCCGACGCCGCCGAAGCCGAGCGCCTGCGCAAAACCGTGCGAAAGGGCGTGGGCGTCGGCGTGTTTTTCGGTCGCGAGATGCTCGCACGCAGCGGTGTGCCGCAGGGCCTGATCGCCACCGCGCACGGCGGCACCTCGATGGCGCAGTGGGACCCGGCGCTGGCGGACCGAGGCGGTGATTCGCTCTACGGTTCGCTGTTGCTCTCGGTCCGCGCCACCGGCCAACGCGTCGCCGGCGTGCTCTGGTATCAGGGCGAGAGCGATACTCGCGACGAGGAGCCCGATCGCTACGGCGAGGCGATGCGCACGCTCGTCGCCGCGCTGCGCCACGACCTCAAGCAGCCCTCGCTCCCGTGGATCATGGCGCAGATCGGCGGCGTGTGCGGCGGCTGGGGCGGCCCGCGCTGGAACGACACCCAGGAGGTGCAGCGGCACCTGCCTAAAAGTATCCGAAATCTGGATATGGTTTCCACCATCGACCTGCCGCTCGACGACAACATCCACATCGGCGCCGCCGGCATGCCCCGCCTCGCCGCGCGGATGGCACGCGTGGCGGACCGGCTCGTGCTCGGCAACCGCCGCGAGCCGCCGATGCCGCGTCTGCGGGCGGTGTTCCCGCGCGCCGAGACGCACATCGACGTCGTCTTCGACCATGTGCCGGGCGGCCTGCGCGCGGTGGGCGAGCCGCTGGGCTTCGCCGTCCTCGACGCGGAGGGGCGCGAGGTGCCGTGCATCTACAAGACGACGCTCCACGGAGACGTGGCGCGGCTGCACTTCATGCCGGATACGCCGCCTCCGCCCGGCGCGCGCGTCGCGCACGGCCACGGGCGGCGTCCCGTGTGCACCATCACCGACGCCCGTGGCTGCGCGCTGCCGGCCTTCATCGCTCTGCCTGCATGAACTCGCTCACGTCCCTCGTCCGTTTCGAATCGGCCGGCGGCGCTGGGTGAGACGGGCCGGCTGAAAGCCGGCGCTCCCAAGCTTGGAGGGACGCCGTCCTCGGCGTCCGCGAACGAGGACGGTGTCGCGTGGGCCAAACGCGGGCGCGGACGCCGGGGACGGCGTCCCTCCAAATCATTCAGTCGTGCCAGAAGAGGCGGTGTAGCTCGCCTTGGTAGGGCCAGGCTTCAACGGTCGAAACGAGCCCGGCGCGGACGGGGTTCATCCGGACGTAGTTCCATTTCTCGCCGTAGCTCTGGCCGCGCCGGAGCTGGGTGTCCCAATGATCGCGCTGCCACTCGAAGGTCGGATCGGTCTCGCGCAGCGCCTGCGTGGCGAGACGTTTCCAGTAGGCGACCCACGAGCGCAGCGGTGGCGGAGGCCAGACGCCGGGCGCGCAGAATAAGTGGACGTGGTCTGGCATCAGCACATAGCGACCCACGCGCCAGTTTTGAGCGGCGTGCCAAGCGTTGAGCAGGGCGGTGTGCGTGGCGGGATTGGCGAGGCACGCGCGGCGTTGATGCGTGCAGACGGTGAGAAAAACGATCACCGCGTGATCGGCCGATTCGACGACAGGCGGATGAGCGGGGCGATGGCGGACTGGACGCGAGGGCTCGGGCGCGGGAGCGGATGCGAAGTGGTCGCTCATGCGACGAATTCGGCAATGCGCTCCCGGGGAGGCAATTCTGGTTTGGAGGGACGCCGTCCTCGGCGTCCGCGAAGGAGGACGGGCTGGCGTGGGCCCAACGCGGGCGCGGACGCCGGGGACGGCGTCCCTCCAAATCAGACGCGCCAGCTTTGCAGGACCTGGAGGTAGTTGGCGCGTTCGTGCGCTTCGGCGTTGGGGCAGTGGGCGAGGTTGAGCGCGCCGCGCAGGTGGTCGATGGTCGCGTATTCGCGGTCGCGCATCCAGGTCTCGAGACCCGCGAGGAGCGTGCTGATCGCGATGCCGCCGTGGCGGAGGACGGCCGACACCACTTGCACGGCGTGCGCGCCGGCGAGCAGGGCCTTGAGCAAATCCTGCGCGGTGTGCACTCCGCCGCTCGCGGCCAGGCTCAGACGCGTGTGCGGCGAGACGATCGCCAGCCAACGCAGCCGCTGCAGCAGCTCGGACGAATCGGAGAGCTTGAGCTGCGCGTGGACATCGAGGTCCTCGAGATTGAAGTCGGGTTGGTAGAAACGATTGAACAACACCGCGCCCTTCGCGCCGGCCAGCTCGACCTCGCGCAGGAAATTCGCGGGCGCGGTGTGCCAAGGCGAGATTTTCACCGAGACCGGGATGCGCACCGACTCCACGACCTGCCGCACGATGAAGATCTGCTCGGACTCGACGTCGGACGCATCGGTGTCGGGATCGGTGGCGAGGGCGTAGAGGTTGAGCTCGAGCGCGTCGGCGCCGGCCTCGGCGAGGCGTTTGGCGTGGTCCATCCACGCGCCGGGGCGGTGGGCGTTGAGCGAGGCGATGACCGGGATTTGAAGCGTGGCCTTGAGACGCGTGAGCTGGCGCAGGTAGAGCTCGGGCGTGAGCGCGTAGTCGTCGTAGTGCGGGAAGTAGTCGGTCGCCTCGGGGTTGCTCTCGGCGATGCCGTCGATGAGGCGCAGGCGCGCGTTTTCCTCGAACTCCACCTGCTCGGCGAAGAGCGAGTGCATGACGAGCGCGGACGCGCCGGCATCCTGCAGGCGCTGGCAGATCTCGAGGTTGTCGCAGCAGGGCGAGGCGCCGATGACGAGCGGGTTGCGCAGCGTGAGGCCGAGGTAGGTGGTGGAGAGGTTCATGACTGGAGCGAAGCGACAGAATCTTTCTCGTTCTCTTACTCGTTCTCGTTCTCGACTCCGTCCGCCCTCGTTCCGCCTGCGGCGGGAGAACGAGAACGAGTAAGAGAACGAGAAAGAGGATGATCAGATCGTGGCGGGCGGGGTGTTCGTGGTGCTGGGGGTCGCGAGGTGCTTGTAGAGCTCGTAACGTGTCTTCAGCGCGGCCTGGCCGGCGGCGGCGAGCTCCTCGGCGCGGCGGGGGGCCATCGCGGCGAGCATGCCGAAGCGGGTTTCGTTGGCGGTGAACTTTTCCAAGGGCAGCTTGGGCGCGGCGGAATCGAGCGTGAGGGCGGGCTCGCCTTTCTCCACCCGACGCGGGTCGTGGCGGAAGAGCGGCCAGTAGCCGGTGTCCACCGCGAGCTTCTGCTGGTCGAGGCCGCGGGCGAGGTTGTAGCCGTGGGCGATGCAGTGGCTGTAGGCGATGACGAGCGCGGGGCCGTCGTAGGCCTCGGCTTCGCGCAGGGCCTGGAGCGTCTGGCTGTCCTTCGCGCCGAAGGCGACGCGGGCGACATAGACGTGGCCGTAGTGCAGGGCGAGGAGGGCGAGATCCTTTTTCTGCGTGGGCTTGCCGCCGGCGGCGAACTTGGCGACGGCGCCCATGGGCGTGGACTTCGACGACTGGCCGCCGGTGTTGGAGTAAACCTCGGTGTCGAGGACGAGGATCTTCACGTTGGCGCCGGAGGCGAGGACGTGGTCGAGGCCGCCGTAGCCGATGTCGTAGGCCCAGCCGTCGCCGCCGACGATCCAGACGGATTTTTTCACGAGGTCGTCGGCGATGTGGAGCAGGCGCTCGGCGTCGGGCGTGGTGGGCGCGAGGTCCTCGAGGGCGACCTTGAGCTGCGCGACCTGGGCGCGGCGCTCGGCGATCTCGGCCTCGGTGATGGGCGCGGCGGACTCGAGCTCGCGGACGAGATCGGCGTCGAGCTTGGAGGCGAGTTTGCCGAGGAGGGCGCGGGCGGAGGCGTGGCGGCGGTCGGCGGCGAGGCGCAGGCCGAGACCGAACTCGGCGTTGTCCTCGAAGAGCGAGTTGGCCCAGGCGGGGCCGCGGCCGGCGGAGTCCTTGCAGTAGGGCGTGGTGGGCAGGTTGCCGCCGTAGATGGAGGAGCAGCCGGTGGCGTTGGAGATGATGAGGCGGTCGCCGAGGAGCTGGGTGAGGAGCTTGAGGTAGGGCGTCTCGCCGCAGCCGGCGCAGGCGCCGGAGAA